>JACMQD010000360.1 GCA_014377155.1 Herminiimonas sp. | reverse complement strand
GCCTGCAGTTCGGTGGCTTGCTGCGCGCCGTCGTGACGCAGATCCGCCATCTTGTCGGCGATGGCGACCTTGGCTTCGTACTCTGTGGCGGTGTTCACGGGAGCGCGTTGTCCCTGTTTGATCGCGTCCCACAGAGTGTCGCGCTCGCGCCGCAGATCCGCTACTTGTTCGCGCGTGACCGGCTGATGCAATGTCTGAAACTGGACGATGTCGAGTTCGACCTGACGCACAGCCGCTTGCTGATCGTCAAGTCGTTCCGCCAGATAGGCACGGTCGGTTGCAGCCCGGTTCTGCTGCGCCAGGAAATGGTCGATCTGATCCACCGAGGGTGCTTGCATGGTACGCAGAAAATCGACCGTGAGAGGCCAGTTGCCGAGACCGGCTTGCGCTGCTGCCAGTTCGGCACTGGCACGACGCAGTCGCTCACGCAGCAAGAGTTCGGCTGCGGCAGTGTCGCCCAGGTTACGCGCACGGTCGAGTGCTGCCCGCACTGCGGGGCTGACCGTCATCGGCACACGTTCACTGGCCTGCGCGTCGAGTGCGCGGGCTTCACCGAGCCTGCCGTTGAGCGCATCGTCGGCAGCGCTACGGGCCTGCTCGACAGCGGCGCGCTTCTTGATCAGCGCGGCTATGGCGGTGCGTGTCAGCGCCGGCGGCACGCGCGCCTGTAATGCGGCTTCGGCCTGCGCCGGCCATCCCAGTTCGCGGGCAAGGGATCGCGCGGTTTGCCACAGCAGATCGACTTCATGCTGGCGTTTGAGAATATCTGGCTCATGGGCGCGCACCTGCTGGCGCATTTCGGCCAGCGCCTGGATGTCATCCGCGCGCAGCAACAAGCCGGCCTTCACATCGAGCAGATCGAATTGCGCCCGCAGTGCGCTGGCTTGGGTGTCGTGAAGCTGCTGTGCTTCCGTGGCCGTTGCCAGCTCCAGCTCGGCGTTGGCCATCATGGACGTGGCATTGGCCGGCAGTGCCGTGACGGCACCCAGCAGTTGCAGGTCGGCCTGCTTTTGGCGCAAGACTGCGAGCGCCGTTGCCACGCGCCGCATTCGTTCCAGTTGATTGCGGTGCTGGTCGAGTTTTGCGTAGCGCGCGCGCGCAGTGGCAAAGTCGCCACCGAGCCGCTCGACCGTGGTGGAATACTCCAGCCATTCCTTGGTACGTACCGTCAACTGCTTCAACTGTGCATCGGCTTTCTCGAGTTCATCGCGCGCGATGTAGTATTCGCGCTCGGACGATTTCTTTGGTGCCCACAACAGATTGGCTTCGGCTTCAAGCGTCTTGCGCACATCGCCGAGGCTGCCGATGCCGGTAGCGGACTGGAACAGGATCTGTCCGATGTCGTTCGATGCATTCAGGATGTCGTTGCCACCACGAACCAGCTTGTCATGATCGAGTCCGAACATCTGGTCGAAGAAACTACGGTCGGTCGCGCCCAGGAAAGGCACTAGTGCATCGTCTGCCAGCACATCGCCGCTGCTGTGCGTGAGGGTTCTCTTGTTACCCTTGGTGCGCGCGAAATCGAGTGACTTGCCGTCATGCTCAATAAGGGCGCCTAATTTCATGTCGCCATAAGCGTGCATGAAGTTGAAGGCCGACGTCTTGCCGATACCGTAGAACAGGTCGAGGATCGCATTGCGCAAGGTCGACTTGCCGGCTTCGTTCGGACCGACGACCAAATGGAAATCGTGTGACGCTTGGGGAAAAGCCAAGCTACGGTCAGAAAATTTTCCGAATTTCAGCAGATCGAGACGGGTCAGGCGCATGGAGGCTCAGTTTGAATTGGCGAGGTGTGCAATCAGGCCGGGCGTGATCGTCCGCACGAGGTCGGCGATGTGGCCTTCCCGAATGCGTTTGAGGTCGGGTATCGATTCCACCAGGTCCAGCGGCATCTTGCCGACCATTTGCTGCAAGTCGAGCGCCAGACTTTCCAAGAGCGCTTCGTCGTGCGGCGCTTCGTCCAGCAGCAGCTGCAATTCGGCGATCGCGTCGGACCGTTCGCGGATTTGCGCATGGCTTGCCAGCGGCGCGGTCTCGATGCGCACTTTTTCGACCCATAGGCGGTCGATGCCGATCGAGCCGGCCTGGCCGATGATTTCTGCGCGGAGTTGCGATTCCATGCCGAACAGTTCGCCGTGGGCAGCGGTGGTGCCGCAAATGCTTACCCGTACCGCAATCGGTTTGCTGTCGGTCTGGGTCGCAAGCAACTGCTCGAATGCGCGTCCGCAGGCGTGGATCACGTCAGCCAGCGTTGTTGCATCCCCGGCATCGACGCGCGCATGATGCCAGCGCAGCACATCGACCAACAGGCGCTCGACCGTCAGGATGCCGGTCTCGTCGGCGTTCACCAGAACCGCACCACGGGCACCGGTTTCGCGAATATGCCGGCCCTGAAGGTTACCCGGGAAAACGACATGGCACGGTGCCTCCTGTACGATGGCGAATTCATGCACATGTCCCAACGCCCAATAATCGTAGCCCTTGGCCGATAACTCGGCCAGCGAGCAGGGCGCATAGGCGGCGTGCTGCGCATTGCCTTCGAGCGCGGTATGTAGTACGCCGATGTTGAGCCAGCCGGGCTCGGCTGCGGGATAACCGATAACCAGGTTTTCGGTAGTGGCGGCCTCCTTGAAGCTACGTCCATGCAAAGCTACCTTCAGGCTTGCGATACGAAAGCTCGCGCACTTGCGCGAATCGAAGGCATGCACGTTCGGCGGCAAGATCAGTTTGCGCGTCATCTCGCTTTCGGCGTCATGATTGCCGAACAGCAGATAGACCGGAATGCCGGCCAGATTAAGCCGGCCCATTTCACGGACGAAAAAGAAACCGGTATTGAAATCTTTCCAGTTGCCGTCGTATAGGTCGCCGGCGATGATGATGAAATCGACCGCTTCTTCGATGGCCACATCGATCAGGTTGGTGAAGGCATCGCGGGTCGCGGTACGCAGCGCGTCAGCCGGCGCATCGTCATAGGCTGACAGGCCCGACAAAGGGCTGTCGAGGTGAATGTCGGCGGCGTGGATGAATCGCAAAATCATGCTCCTTGCAAGGTTTAATTGAGAACCCGAGGACCGGCGTCGATCTCTTCCATGCCAGCCAGTAGTGGACCGATACCCCAATCGGCAAGCTTGATGCAATCCTGCAGCATCATGCAAAAGCCGTGGAATTCGGTTTTCATGAATCGCACTTCAAATTCCATTTTTTCGCCGGCGATGAACACCACCCGTGCCGCTTCGTTGGCCGCGAGATGAATGTTGACCGAGGTGACGATGCCGGGGCGGCCATCCTGTGGATAGGCTTGCTCGCCGGTTTCGAAAGGTACGTTGAAGTCACCACGGGCGTTGATTTCAGTCAACGATGCAAGATGCTCCATGTTCATGATTTCGTCCTTGGCATGCGCAGCCAGCGGCTGGTCCAGCGCGACCTGGGTCTTCAGGGCCTTGATGACGCCGGGCCAGAGATTGACCAGCAGGCGCCGTGTCAACCATGCTCGGACCTCCTGCAACGGCGCTTGCTGGTCGCGAAAAGAAACCCGGAACAAGATGCGATCCTCTTCAGGGTTATACGTTGCCTGTAACTGATGTAAATTCATCGATGCCATCCATTCTGTAAAACCTAACCATGCTTGAAACTGGATCGCTCGACCCAATCTCCTTGTCAGATCGTCCTTACATGAAAGTCTCCCATGCGCCAAGACAAACTGACCACCAAACTCCAGCAAGCCCTCTCCGATGCGCAAAGCATGGCGGTGGGCAACGATAATCAATATATCGAGCCGCCTCATCTTCTCACGGCACTGCTGAACCAGGACGATGGCAGCACACGTTCCTTGTTGCAACGCGCCGGCGTCAACGTCTCAGGCCTGACCACGGCACTCAAGGGCTTGGTGGAGCGCGCGCCAAAGGTTACCGGTACCGGCGGCGAAGTGCAAATCAGCCGTGACTTGCTAGCGTTGTTGAATCTGGCCGACAAGGAAGCGCAGAAGCATGGCGACCAGTTTATCGCCAGCGAAATGATATTGCTGGCCTTATCGGATGACAAGTCCGAAGGCGGTCGTCTGGCGCGCGATTTCGGCCTGACCCGCAAGGCGCTCGACGCTGCGATCACGGCCGTGCGCGGCGGTGCCAAGGTTAATTCTGCAGAAGGCGAAGGCCAGCGCGAAGCACTTAAAAAATACACCATCGACCTGACCGAACGCGCCCGCCTCGGCAAGCTCGATCCGGTGATCGGTCGCGACGATGAAATCCGCCGCGCAATTCAGGTCTTGCAGCGGCGCACCAAGAATAATCCGGTGCTGATCGGCGAGCCGGGCGTCGGCAAGACTGCTATCGTCGAAGGGCTGGCCCAGCGTATCGTCAATGGCGAAGTCCCGGAAAGCCTGAAATCCAAGCGTGTCCTGTCGCTTGACATGGCAGCACTCGTGGCCGGCGCCAAATTCCGTGGCGAATTCGAAGAACGTTTGAAAGCGGTATTGCAGGAGCTATCGCAGGATGCTGGCCAAACCATCGTTTTCATCGACGAAATGCATACCATGGTCGGTGCTGGTAAGGCCGAAGGCGCGATGGATGCGGGCAACATGCTCAAGCCGGCCCTGGCACGCGGCGAACTGCATTGCGTGGGCGCCACTACGCTCGACGAATACCGCAAATACATCGAAAAGGATGCTGCGCTCGAACGTCGTTTTCAGAAGATTATCGTCGACGAACCCAGCGTCGAGGCCACCATCGCGATCTTGCGCGGCCTGCAGGAAAAATACGAAGTCCATCATGGGGTCGAAATCACCGATCCGGCAATCGTCGCCGCGGCCGAACTGTCGCATCGCTACATTACCGACCGCTTCCTGCCCGACAAGGCGATCGACCTGATCGATGAAGCCGCGTCGAAGATCAAGATTGAAATCGACTCCAAGCCGGAAGTGATGGACAAGCTGGCGCGACGCGTGATTCAGCTGAAGATCGAGCGCGAAGCGGTCAAGCGTGAAAAAGATGATGCATCACAAAAGCGTCTCGAGCTGATCGAAGACGAAATTGTGCGTCTCGATCGCGACTATGCCGACCTTGAAGAAATCTGGAAAGCAGAAAAAGCGGCAGTGCAGGGTGCCCAGCACATCAAGGAAGAAATCGAGCAGGTGCGCTTGCAAATGGAAGAAGCGACCCGCGCGAGCGACTGGCAAAAGGTGTCGGAGCTGCAGTACGGGCGTCTGCCAGAACTGGAAGCGCTACTCAAGACTGCCGCCACGGCAGAAAGCAATAATGAAAAACCGAAGCTGGTGCGCACTCATGTCGGCGCCGAGGAAATCGCCGAAGTGGTATCCCGCGCAACCGGGATTCCAGTGTCGAAAATGATGCAGGGAGAACGCGAAAAATTACTGCAGATGGAAGATGCACTACATGCCCGCGTGGTCGGTCAGCACGAAGCGATCGTCGCCGTCTCGGATGCAATACGCCGCTCGCGTGCCGGACTGGGTGACCCCGACCGGCCTTACGGTTCATTCATGTTTTTGGGTCCTACCGGTGTCGGCAAGACGGAACTGTGCAAGGCACTGGCGACTTTCCTGTTCGATACCGAAGAATCGATGATTCGCATCGACATGAGCGAGTTCATGGAAAAGCATTCGGTGGCGCGTCTGATCGGTGCGCCGCCCGGTTATGTCGGCTACGAGGAGGGCGGTTACCTGACCGAAGCGGTGCGGCGCAAACCCTACAGCGTGATCCTGCTCGACGAAATCGAAAAGGCCCATCCCGATGTTTTCAACGTACTACTGCAAGTGCTCGACGATGGTCGCATGACGGACGGGCAGGGGCGCACGGTCGATTTCAAGAATACCGTCATCGTCATGACATCGAATCTTGGTTCGCACAAAATCCAGTCGATGGAAGGCAGCGACCCTGGCGTCATCAAGCTGGCGGTGATGGGCGAAGTGCGCAATCATTTCCGACCGGAGTTCATTAACCGCATCGATGAAATCGTGGTGTTCCATGCGCTCGATGAAAAGAACATCGGCGCAATTGCAAAAATCCAGTTGCGCGTACTCGAAAGCCGCCTGCAAAAAATGGACATGACGCTTACCGTCACCGATGCCGCCTTGCAGCAGATTTCCGAGGCGGGTTACGACCCGGTGTACGGCGCCCGGCCGCTCAAACGCGCCATTCAACAGCAAATCGAAAATCCGCTGTCGAAGATGATTTTGCAAGGGCGCTTCGGTCCCAAGGATGGCGTGCACATCGATGCGTCGCACGGCGAAATGATGTTCGAGAAAAGCGCCTGACCGGTCGATCGTGCGGGGAGCATAACTGTCCCCGCACAATCGGATGAAATGCAATATACCGATATGAATATTTCATATCGACAAACTCCGGGTGGGCCTTAAACACCGCCCACCCGGCACATCGCCTGCATTAATTCGGTCGGCGCGAAAAAAAAGCCGAGGGTGACTCGCCGAAAGTTCTCTTGAACATCGCCGAGAAAGCAGATTGGCTGGCATAGCCCAGTTCGGTCGCTACCTGCGATAGCGGCATTCCACGCGCAATCATCGGCGCCGCATGCGCCAGCCGGATCTGATGGCGCCACTGGCCGAACGTCATGTGCAGGTCTTTCTCGAACAGCCTCGCCAGCGTGCGGCCGGATGCGCCGACCTGGTGCGCCCATTCGTCCAGTGTCAGCGTGGACGACGGATCGGCAATCAGATTGTGGCAAAGGCTCTTGAGGCGTTTGTCGGTGGGTAACGCGACACGAATCGGCAAGGTTGCCAATTGCGCCAGCTCATGCAAGATCGTGGTCGACAAAATGGATTCCCGTGGCCCCGGACCGTCGATCAGAACCAAGGCCCCGATCAGTTCTCTCAAGAGCGGTGACACGTCCAGCACGACGCAATCTGGTCCCTGGAAAGGCGCCGCGCTGGCCAGCACGTACAAAGCCCGCAGGTTGGATTTTTCCAGCGTGAGGATCTCGTGTGGAACATCCGGTGGAATCCAGATGGCGCGCATGGGTGGCACGATCCAGACGCTGTTGCCGACGGTGACGCGCAACACACCTTCCGGCGCATAGGTGACTTGTCCCCAGCGATGACTGTGCGCGGCCAACGACTCCGATGCTTCGAGATCGCGCATCACACACCTGACCGGTCGTACGCTGGTCGGTGCCATGCCGGGCAGGTCGGTTCTGGTGTGCGTGATGGGCTGAATTGTCATGGTGGATAGAATTGGCCGAAATTCGATAAATCTTGTCGATCTATCTTAAAACAGACGGAAGGTTTTTGCCTACACTTGTCTTCATCACTTAATTCACTGGACTGCCATGACCGCAATCGTTCCCACGCTTCGCCAGGATGCCAAGGTCATCGGGCTCGTCGGCATCGCCCACGGTGTCTCGCATTTCTTTCACTTGCTCCTGGCACCGCTGTTTCCCTGGCTTAAAGTGGAATTTGCCTTGTCGTATGCCGAACTGGGTTTTCTGATGACGGTGTTTTTCATCGTTTCGGGAATTGGTCAGGCACTGGCTGGATTCGTGGTTGACCGGGTCGGCGCGCGCAACGTGCTGTTCTTTGGCATCGGCTGTCTGAGCATCGCGGCGCTGGCCCTTTCCATGTCACGGAGTTACGGCATGCTGCTGGCGGGGTCGATGCTTGCTGGACTGGGCAACAGCGTGTTTCATCCGTCCGATTACACCTTGCTTAACAAGCGCGTCTCGGCGCCGCGTTTGGGGCATGCGTTTTCGGTGCATGGCATAACCGGCAACCTCGGTTGGGCAGCGGCACCGGTATTCCTGGCGACGATCGCGACGTTGTCGACATGGCGTATGGCCTTGCTGGCGGCGGCCTTCATCCCTTTAGGGGTTCTAGTCGTGCTGTTCGTGTATCGCGACGTGTTGCAGCCGGCCGAGGTCGCGGCAACTGTTGCGACCCCAGCCAAGACAGATGCGACAGGAAGCGTCGGCCTGTTCGATTTCATGCGTGTGCCGGCGGTTTGGATGTGCTTTGCCTTTTTCTTCATCACCGCGCTGGCACTGGGCGGTATTCAAAGCTTTTCTTCGTCCAGCCTGCGATCCATGTACGGATTGTCGCTCGTGGCTGCCACGGCCGGTTATACCGCTTACATGCTGTCATCGGCTGCTGGCATGCTGTGGGGC
>JACMQD010000359.1 GCA_014377155.1 Herminiimonas sp. | reverse complement strand
TGACACCAACGGCCAGCAGCACCATGGAAATCAATACTTCCATCAACGTAAAACCGGACTGGATGTCGAGTTGCAACGCCGAAAAATCTGGTCTGCCTGAGCGCATGATTTTAGAATTTATTTTGTGTTTATAACAACTATGTAGTGTTTAAAAAACGCGCCAGGATTACTCTCGAGCGCGTCGGTCATGCGGGGGTTACTTCAGGTCGGCGTCTTGCGTTCTCCGACTTCGGCGATGGCATCCTGAAATTCGGCTACGTCTTCAAAGCTCTTGTACACCGATGCAAAACGGATGTACGCAATCTTGTCGAGTTTTTTCAGTTCGTTCATTACCAATTCACCTATATGCCCTGAGGAGACTTCGCGCTCCCCGCTGGACAATAATTTTTCTTCCATCCGGCGTACTGCCTGCTCGACCGCCTCGACCGGTACCGGACGCTTGCGCAACGCAAGTCGCAGGCTTGCGCGCAGTTTCGCAAGATCGAATTCGGTGCGGCTGCCGTTTTTCTTGACCACCGCCGGCATGGTCAATTCGATTCGTTCAAAGGTCGTAAATCGCTTGTCGCACGCCGCGCAACGCCGACGACGCCGAATCGCGTCCCCCTCCTCGGACACGCGGGTATCCAGGACTTGCGTATCTTCATGCTTGCAAAAGGGACATTTCATGGAACGACTCCTCGTCTGGTCGCTCACAGGCTTCAACGAACTAGACTGTACGATCAGCGAATTTTATTGTCAATGTAATAATAAAAATTTATGTCGGCGACCGCATCTCGTCCATTGACCGCCTATCATTTTACTTGTCAAAAGGCGCGGCATGATTGCGTATTGCAACCATGCCGCGCCTTTTCCCGGAGCAATGTAACCCGCTTTGAAACGATCTACGCTTCGTACACGCGGAATGCGTCGGTAAGTTTCTTGACCTCGGCTTTCACACGCTCGATTGTTGCTGCGTCATGCGGATTGTCGAGCACATCGGCAATCAGATGGCCGACCTTGGTCGATTCGGCTTCCTTGAAACCGCGCGTGGTCATGGCCGGACTGCCGAGACGAATACCGGAGGTGACGAACGGCTTTTCCGGATCGTTCGGGATCGCATTTTTATTGCAGGTCATGTGCGCGGAACCGAGAATCGCTTCGGCTTCCTTGCCGGTGATTTTCTTGGCACGCAGATCGACCAGCATGACATGCGATTCAGTGCGGCCCGAAACGATACGCAGTCCGCGCTCGATCAGCGCCTTGGCCAGCGCGTCGGCATTCTTGACGACCTGCTCCTGGTAGGCCTTGAATTCGGGAGTGAGTGCTTCCTTGAACGCGACTGCCTTACCGGCGATCACATGCATTAGCGGACCGCCCTGAATACCCGGGAAGATGGCCGAATTAATCGCCTTCTCGTGCTCGGCTTTCATCAGGATGATGCCGCCGCGGGGTCCGCGCAACGATTTGTGGGTGGTCGACGTGACGAAATCGGCATGCGGCACTGGATTCGGATAAACACCCGCAGCAATCAGACCAGCGTAATGCGCCATGTCGACCAGAAAATAAGCGCCGATTTCCTTGGCGACCTTGGCAAAGCGCTCGAAGTCGATCCGCAGTGAATACGCCGAGGCACCGGCAATGATCAGCTTCGGCTTCTTTTCACGGGCCAGTGCTTCCATGGCGTCGTAATCGATTTCTTCCTTGTCGTTGAGTCCATACGAGACGACATTGAACCATTTTCCCGACATGTTGAGCGGCATGCCATGCGTCAAGTGACCGCCTTCGGCCAGCGACATACCCATGATGGTGTCGCCCGGCTTGAGCACGGCAAAAAATACGCCCTGATTAGCTTGCGAGCCCGAATTTGGCTGGACGTTGGCCGCTTCAGCGCCGAACAATTCCTTAATGCGCTGAATGGCCAGCGTCTCGGCCATGTCGACATATTCGCAACCGCCGTAGTAACGCTTGCCCGGATAACCTTCGGCGTATTTGTTAGTCAGTTGTGAACCTTGCGCTTCCATGACGGCAGGCGAGGTATAGTTTTCAGACGCAATCAGTTCGATGTGGTCTTGCTGGCGCGTGTTTTCCAGCTGGATTACCGACCATAATTCAGGATCGATATTGGCGATGGTATGGTTTTTGTTAAACATGAACTACTCCAGTCGATGAAGGATGCACTACTACATCGAATGAGGGCCGAAAAATGAATGTATTGCGGGCAGCCTCAAACGCTCTACCATCTTGGCTACCCAGGCGCACGGCTATTGAAATCTCACGCTTCCCGATGGAACTCCATCTTGCGGCTCGATGCTGGACAACATAGGGTTGCCGCATCAGCCGTTTTCGCCAGTCACGTGAGACGGAATGGTGAGCAAATTCTACGGGAAGGCCCCGATTTGGGCAAGGTCAAGCAACAACCAGATTCAACGCGCCGCGTTTGCTACGCTGATTTACCCGCGTTACCCACAACCGCTTTACGAGTCGCAAGCCGGATTCGGCTACAATTTCCCCGTTTGCAGTTCAACCTCCTAAAGGAAATTTCATGATCGTCCTGATCACTGGCGCAACAGCAGGCTTCGGCGCCGCTATGGCACGCAAGTTCATTCAACATGGCCACAAAGTGATCGCGACCGGTCGCCGCAAGGATCGCCTTGATGCGCTGGCAGGCGAAATGGGCTCGAGCATCTTGCCGATCGTCCTCGACGTCACGGACAAGGCATCGATCGAGGCCGCGCTGGCCGGATTGCCATCGGACTGGGCCGAGATCGATGTGCTGATCAACAATGCCGGTCTGGCATTAGGCGTCGAGCCGGCACACCTTGCTTCGCTGGAGGATTGGGAAACCATGATCGACACCAATTGCAAGGGACTAGTGACGATGACGCGGATGGTCCTGCCCGATATGGTGGCGCGGGGACGCGGTACGGTAATCAATCTCGGCTCCGTCGCGGGCGCCTATCCCTACCCCGGCGGTAATGTCTACGGTGCCACCAAGGCATTTGTTGACCAGTTTACGCTGAACCTGCGCGCCGATCTGGTCGGTACTGGCGTCCGTGCATCCAACATTGCGCCTGGCTTGTGTGGCGGCACCGAGTTTTCCAATGTCCGCATGAAGGGCAATGACGCTGCGGCTGCTAAGGTTTATGAAGGTACGGTCCCGCTGGTGGCCGACGACATTGCCGAGACCGCGTACTGGATCGCGACCCTGCCGGCGCATGTCAACATTAACTATGTCGAGATGATGCCGACCTGCCAAGGTTTCTCTCCTTTTGCAATCAAGCGCAATTGATTGCTGCCACGTCGCGCCGTTGCCCGCCACGCCAGTGATAATCGACCAAAACGAGACACACGATGACGCCTGATTTCATCTGGACCGTGCGTGTTTATTACGAAGACACGGATACGGGTGGCGTCGTGTTCTACGCGAATTACCTGAAGTTTTTCGAGCGGGCGCGCACCGAATGGTTGCGCGCGGCCGGCATCAGCCAATTCACGCTGGCCGAAGTCGACCGCGTCATGTTCGTGGTCAAGAGCACAGCGGTTGACTATCATGCGCCGGCGAAACTTGATAATGAACTGAAACTGACGGTCGTGGTCGAAAAGCTGGGACGAGCCTCGGTGCAATTTTTACAACAGGCATGGCGCGTCGATGGTACAAAGCAGGAACTACTGGCCACCGGGCGCATTAAGATCGGTTGCGTCGACACAGCGACATTCCGGCCAAGTGTTATTCCCGGGCATGTCTTGGCAAAAATAGCCCCTACGAAATAGCGATGCATGATGTGCCGCCCGGCCGTCAAGCACGCGCCACGATTCGTCCTGCATCCTCTGGCGAGGCGGTTTGCGAATACAATTGACCTTACTGGCAAAAAAACAACCTCCATGACCGTTACTCAAGATTTATCCTTTCTGTCCCTCATTACCAACGCTTCGTTGCTGGTCCAGCTGGTGATGCTATTGCTGCTGATCGTCTCGGGCATGAGCTGGACTTATATATTCCGCAAAATGTTTGCCATTCGCAGCGCGCAGACCCAGACCGAAGAGTTCGAGCGTGCCTTCTGGTCGGGTGGCGATCTCGACACGCTGTACCAGGATGCCAATTCGAACCGGCGGCAGAGTTCTGGCCACAGCGGCGCGCTCGAACGCATCTTCAAGGCGGGCATGAACGAATTTAACAAAGGCAAGGCGGCGGCGTCGGGCAAGCCAATGATGGCCGCTGGTGCATCTCTGGACGGCGCGCGGCGCGCCATGCGGGCAGCCTATCAACGCGAAATGGATGCCCTTGAATCGCACCTGGCGTTCTTGGCCTCGGTCGGTTCGGTATCGCCCTATGTCGGCCTGTTCGGCACGGTATGGGGCATCATGAATGCGTTCCGTGGCCTTGCCAATGTGCAGCAGGCTACGCTCGCCTCGGTGGCGCCGGGCATTGCCGAAGCCTTGATCGCCACCGCCATCGGTCTGTTTGCCGCGATTCCGGCCGTGGTCGCCTACAACCGCTATTCGCATGACATCGATCGGCTGGCCATCCGTTTCGAAAGCTTCATCGAAGAATTTTCCAACATTTTACAAAGGCAGGCGCACTGATGTCCGGCGGATTTTCCAGTATGCGCGGCGGACGCACCCGCAAGTTCAAGGCCGAGATCAATGTCGTACCTTATATCGACGTCATGCTTGTGCTGCTGGTAATTTTCATGGTCGCCGCGCCACTGACCAATCCCAGTGTGGTCAACCTGCCGAGCGCCGGCAAGTCGAGCATGCCGCCGACCGAATACATCCAGATCCAGCTCAAGAGCGATACCACGGCGACCATCAGCATTGCGGGCCAGAAGTCCGGTGGTGCAAAGCCAGAAACAGCCGCCAATGCAGCAGCTCTGGGGCGCCAGTTGAAGGCGCTGCACCTAGCCAATCCGGACCTGCCGGTCATGATTGCCGCCGACAAGGACATCAAGTACGACGAAGTCATGAAGGCGATGGCGCAGGCGAAACAGGTCGGCATCGGCCGAATAGGACTGGCAACCAAGTAGCGCCGCGCGATGACCGACAAACAACCTTATTCCGTACCGGATGAGCCCGGCCGATGGCGCGCGATCACGCTGGCGATAATCGTCCATACGGCGCTGATTGCGCTGTTGTGGGTGGGCGTGCGCTGGCAAAATGAAACCCCGGTGGCACTCGAAGCCGAACTGTGGAGCCCCGATGCACGGGAAGCCGCGCCGCGACCGGAACCGAAGCCGGAGCCCGAACCGGTGGCCAAACCGGTGGTAAAACCGGAACCGGTGCGCAAGGCCGATCCGAAGCCAGTGCCAGCAATCAAATTGCCGCCGCCTCCGAAGCCGGTAGAAACCCCGGTCGACAAACCTGACATTGCCTTGGAACAGGAAAAGAAACGCCAGATCCAGGCACGCAAGGAGCGTCTGGAAGACGAACGGGAAGACCGGCTGAAGGCTGAAAAACTGCGGGCTGACCAGGAGCGCAAGGACAAGCTGAAAGCCGACGAAAAACGTCAGGCCAAACGTGATGCGGATGACGCGGCCCGCGACAAAGCCGAAGCCGCCGACGCCGCGAGGAAGAAAGCTGACGCGGTAGCCGACGCCGCCAAAAGCAAGGCAGCGGCCGCAGACGCAGCAAAGAAAAAAGCCGAGGCCGCAGACCTCGCAAAGAAAAAGGCCGACGCTGCCGATGCCGCCAAAAAGACTGCCGCTGACAAGCAGCGCAAGCAGGATCTCGCAGACGAACTGGACGGCGAAAAAAGACGTGCCGACGAAATGCGCCGGGTAACCGGTGGCGTGACCGGTAGCGGTGGCGCGGGCACGGCGCCGAAATCGCAAGGCGGCCGTGCGGATTCAGGCTATGTCAATCGCGTCGGCGCGAAGATCAAGTCGAACACGATCTTCAATACCCCTGACAGTCTCGACAATAATCCCTCGGTCG
>JACMQD010000054.1 GCA_014377155.1 Herminiimonas sp. | reverse complement strand
TAGCGATAGCCGCGGCTTTCATTGTGGCGGCTGTTGACGATCGCTTCTTCGATCGTCTGGCCGGTGACAAATTGGTTGCCCAGCATGCGCATGGCAAGGTCGACGCCCTTGCGGATCAGTGGCTCGCCACCCTTGGCGATCAATTTTGTCAGCGCCGATCCGAGGCCGGTTTCGCTGCCGGTGCCGACCAGTTTGCCGGTGATTAGCAAGCCCCAGGTGGCGGCATTGACAAACAGCGAGGGCGATTCGCCCAGGTGCCGACGCCAGTCACCCTTGCTGATCTTGTCGGCGATGAGGCGATCGGCGGTCTGGTGATCAGGAATACGTAACAAGGCCTCTGCCAGACACATGAGTGCCACGCCTTCTTCCGACGACAGCGAAAATTCATGCATCAGCGCGTCGACGCCCGATGCGCGCGTGCGCTTCTGGCGTACTGCGCCTACCAGGCGATGCGCCAGCTCACGGATTGCCTGGTCGGTTGCCGGTGTGCTGCGCACCTGCTCGAGCAGCTGCAAAACAGCGACGGTTTCGTCGATCCGATACGCGGCGGTGACCGCTTTGCGCAACGCTGACTGATCATGTAGGACTTCATCATGGAAAGCGGAAAATGGCAGCGCGGCGCGTACTTCGGTAAGACTGTTGGGCATAAATTTCTCTACAATGAAGGGGGCGTCGGCGTCGAATCCACGCCGCAAGCCAAGGCTTCGATTGTAGAAGCGAATACTGAGGATTAATTCTGGTAATAACCGTGACTATCAAAATTTTCTATTTGGTGAGAAAATTTAACCGAATAAAATTTTTCAGGGTCAACCCGCATGCTCGACAAGATCAGCAAAAAAATTCTCGCCGAACTGCAAAACGACGGCCGCATCAGCAACGTCGAACTGGCGACTCGTGTGAACCTGTCGCCGGCGGCCTGCCTTGAGCGTGTGCGCAAACTGCAGGAAGCCAATTACATCCTCGGTTATACCGCGCAGCTCAATCCGCAATTGCTCGACGTTTCGCTGCTGGTGTTTATCGAAGTGGTGCTCGATCGCACCACGCCGGAAGTCTTTGAGGCCTTCAAGCGCAGCGTGCAAGTTATTCCCGAAGTGCTCGAATGCCACATGGTCGCTGGCGGTTTTGATTATCTGGTCAAAGCACGGGTCAGGGACATGAACGCTTACCGTGAATTTCTCGGTAAATCGTTGTTGCAACTCAAGGGGGTGCGTGAGACGCACACCTATGCCGTCATGGAAGAAGTCAAGAATACGACGCGCTTGCCTATTCGCTAATGCGTGCTAGCGTTGTGACTTCAGTCGGCTGAAGCTGTCTTCCGTCATCATCGTCGTCACATGCGCGCGTAACCACGCGTGCGAAGGGCTGCGCGCATCCCGCTCATGCCACAGCATGTCGATATGAACATCGGGTAGCGCAAACGGCAACTCTTTCGAAATCAGCGACGCGGTCATGCCGGTCGATGCAATCAGGTGGCGTGGCAATACCGTGATCAGGTCAGAATTGGCGACTACCCGTCCAGCCGTATAGAACTGGTTGACCGTCAGCAAGATACGCCGCTCGCGGTTGATCTGCGCCAGCGCTTCATCAGTCAAGCCATGCGCCCGTCCTGAAAAACTCACCAGTAAATGGTTGGCAGCGCAATACGCGTCGAGTGTCAGTTCCTGGTCTGCCAGTGGATGATTTTTGCGCATCACGCACACATACTGACCCGAATACAGACGTTCATGGCGAATCGGTGTGTACGGCTCGCTTGCCAGTTGTGCCACCACACCCGGGAAAAATCCGATTGCTAGGTCGATGTCCCCTCGCAGCAGCATCGGCCGTGGTTCGCGGGTTGTCAGCGGCACCATGCGCACGTTGACTCCCGGCGCGTCGCTTTCGATCGAACGCACCAGCGCCGGTAACCAGAGCACCGCAGTGGCGTCGGCCATCGCCATCCTGAAGGTAGCCTGAGCCTTGGACACATCGAAATTGGCTGCCGGCGCCACGGCTTCTTCGAGTTCTGCCAAAGTGCGGCGCACCACCGGCCACAAGGCTTCCGCCCGGGGCGTGGGTTTGACGCCGTGTGCGGTGCGGATCAGTAATTCATCCCCAAGCGTGTCACGCAAACGCTTGAGCGCATTTGACACGGCTGGCTGTGTGGTGGCGAGCCGACCGGCAGCACGGGTCAGATTTTGCTCGGTCATCACGGCATCGAAAACCCGTAACAGGTTCAAATCGAGGGTAAGAAAACTCATTGCGTCTTGGCATTAAAGAGAGGAGACAGGCACTTATGGTATTACAAATTTTCATAACTCATATGGCGACGCAGAATTTCCTCAATAACGGAATCCTCCCTATACTGCACTGCAACATAACAATATTATCCATGAGGTTCGTGCCATGTCTTTTCTTTCTACCGCTTTTCCCTTCCAGCTGGCTATGCCCTTGGTACACACCGTAGCAGGCGACGTTTCTGCCCTGCTGCCGACGTTGCTCGGCCTGGGTCTGTTTCTGGCGTTGTCGGTAGTGTTCAAGCCGCTGCTGGTCGGCTTGCTGCGTGCGGCATTACTGGTGCTGCAGCCACGCCTGTCGCTTGAAGAGCGCGGCGCACGTCGCACTCTGCGCGGCGTCGTGCTGCTTACTCGGATGGCACGCGACCTGGATTGCTCACAGCCCGGTCTGGCTGCCGAAATGCGGGTGCTCGCAGGGCGCGGCTGACGATTCGTTATTCCGTACTGGCTTATCAGGCCTCCTTGCGGTTTAGCCGAAGGAGGTTTTGTTGTCTTTGGGCACGCATTTTGTGACATTGAAGTAACTTTTAAAATATTTCCTTTGTTTAAGGTTGGTCATGATGACGACTTGCTATCGGAGCAAAATAAAAGGGTATGATGGGTTGTCACATGCAGTACGACGTGTTTGAGTGATCCGGCCCGAATCGGACCGCGTCATATCAAATGGTGAAACACCAAGCTGGTTTGCTATCGATAACGGAGTCATTTAACTTGAGCCGTCTCATTAAAAACAACTATACGAATGTTGCGCAGCTAAAGGATTTGATGACTTTGCCGCCAATGACCGCAGAACAACATGCGCAGATCATGCGCAAACGTATTGCGCACCGTCGCATGGTGGAAGAAGCCAAAGAACTCAAGACCGCCAGCAGTAACTGGTTCGAAAAACAGTAACGCTCCGCATGGCCGGTCGCGAGCGGCGACACCCGGACCGGCGACGACGGATCAGAGGTTTTGCAACAGCAGATTCGTATCGACGATCCGTATGTCGCGTCGCACCGGTCTCGAATTTTCCATGAACCAGCGCTGCACGACGAAGGGGCCGAAGCCGGTTTCTTCACGCAAGGCGAACTGGAATATCGCGTCCCATTCGACATTTTTCGGCATCACCCATACCACCTGACGTCCGGCGTCTGCCGCGATGTTCGCATGTCGCAAATTGCCGCGCACGATTTCTGCACGCTGCTCGCGGCTAGTCTTGTAGCATCCATCCGGGCCAGGTATCGGCAACACTGCCGGCACACGTATTTGCCGCAGCGAATTGGCCCCGGTCTTGAATCGCGCCCACGGTCCCACCAGCGTCTGCAATACGAACTGCAGCTCGTCATCGGTCAGCGGTTCATCAAGGTAATAACAGCACAGGATCATGAGCGAAAAGGGATGATGACGCACCAAAACATGGAAAATCATGGGCCGCCGCGTACCTCAGCCTACTTGGCAGGCGACGCCATCGGCTTGCCTTTTTCAACCACGTACACGCCGACCAGCTTGAGCACGACCGTGCCGGTATTGCGCGCATCATGCACCTTGCCAGCAGCAACAATGTAGGCGTCGCCTGCCTTTAAATTGCGCACTGGCTCGCCGTCGACGATCAGCTCGGCTTCGCCTTCGAGCACATAAGCGATTTCATCGCCAGGGTGCGTGTGGCGTCCTGCCAGCATGCCCTGATCCACTTCAACACGTGCCACGACCGCTTCACGATTGGGGACCGATACGTCGGCTTTTTCGACGACTGCGCGTCGCACGCCGCTAGCTTGTGCCAGCACCGGTGACGAAGCCGCTAGTCCTGCCAGGCAAAAAATCAAGGTTGCAAATTTTCGGTTACGATTCATCGATGTCCTCTTGCGTGGCGATTGCAGCGAGGCGACTGCCTGGCCTGTCCAGAATATATACCGTTCGCCGTTGATCGATGCGACATTTCACAGATGACGCATTCGGTCATCCGGTATGCCAGACCTGGCTGATGATTTCAAACGAGCGGAGACGTTCCGCATGATCGTGCATGGCGCTGTTGATGATGAATTCATCGGCTTGCGTGACATCGAGAAGATGCTGCAAACGTGTCCTGACCTGGTCTGCGTCGCCGACGACCGAGGCCCGTAACGTCGCTTCGACCGAAGCTTTTTCGTGCGGCAGCCACAGCGCATCCATGTTATCGATCGGCGGCGGCATTTGGCCGGGATGGTTGCGAATCAGGTTCAGGTGCATCTGTTTTTGCGAGCTGGCCAGATACTGTGCGCGCGCTTCGGTATCGGCCGCAAAAATGTTTACTCCCACCATCGCATAGGGGACATCGAGCACTGCCGACGGTTTGAAATTCTGGCGGTACAAGTCCAGCGCCGTAAGCATGTAGTCCGGCGAAAACTGGCCGGCGAAGGCGAATGGCAAACCGAGATGGGCTGCCAGTTGTGCACTGAAACCGCTCGAGCCCAGCAGCCAGATCGGAATGTCGAGGCCTTCTCCCGGAATCGCCCGCACCCGCGCGTTACTGGCAGGTTGCAGGAACGCGCGCAGCTCTTGCAGCTGTTCGGGAAACTCGTAACCTTCGATCTGTACATGACGCCGCAAGGCACGCGCAGTTGCTTGGTCGGAACCCGGCGCGCGACCGAGTCCGAGATCGATGCGACCGGGATAGAGCGACGCCAGCGTACCGAATTGTTCGGCAATCACCAGCGGCGCATGGTTCGATAGCATGATGCCGCCGGAACCGACCCGGATCGTTTTGGTGCCCGCCGCCACATAGCCGATTACCACCGAGGTGGCGGCGCTGGCGATGCCTGGCATGTTGTGGTGCTCTGCCAGCCAATAGCGGTTGAAACCCCAGCGCTCCGCGTGCTGGGCGACGTCGAGGGTACGACGAAAAGCATCGGCCGCCGTGTTGCCTGCCAGGATCGGAGCAAGATCGAGTACCGAAAGCGCAATGTCACTGAGTTGTTTCATGATGGTTTCCTGACGCGGTAACATAACCGGCATATGTATGGGTCCGAAAGAGCATAGCGCGAAAGCGGATTGCCGGCAGCCAGGGCTTCAGCGCTGCAGGAAATCCTGAACAGCTTTTACCGTAGCGACCGCGTTTTCTTCGTGTGGGACATGGCCCAGTTCGTCGAAAATCTGTAGTGTGCTGCCGGCGATATCCTGCTGAAAGCGCCGAGCGTTTTCAACCGGGATGAGTTTGTCTCGGCCACCCCACAGGATCAGCGTCGGTATGCGGATCTGGCTGATGCGTGCGGCGTCGGCACCGAATGCGGCATGGGCGAACCGTTGCCCGAGCGCGCGCCGATTGCCTTCGCGTAAAGTCAGTTCTTCATAGCGATCGACCAGTTCTGGTGTCACCCGTTCAGGATCGCCATAGACGTTACGTACGCTCGATGCGATCAACGTACGCGGCAGCGTGTATTCCATCAGACGGTTCAGACCGGGCATGCGCGCCACCCGAAAACCGATCGGTACCGATTGCGCCTGTACCGGATAACCTCCGGCATCGACCAGGATCAAGCGGTCGACTCGCTGTGGCGCTGCCAATGCAACATGCCATGCAATGTCGCCGCCGAGCGAATTGCCGCCCAATACGCAGCGTTGAACGCCAAGCGCGTCGAGCAGATCGACTACGAAACGCACATAGGTATCACCGTCATAGTTGCCGCTTGCGTTCGGGCCGGTCAGGCCGAAACCCGGCAGGTCCATGGTGATGACGCGCCGATCCGTCTTGAGTGCGGTAACCCAGCCTTCCCATGTGTGCAGGCTGTCCGATGTGCCGTGAATGAGAACGATCGGTGACGGATCGTCGCGCTGACCCTGATCGCGCAGATGCACCCGCAAGCCTTTTACATCGATAAAGCGCGATGGCAGTTTTGCCCAGCGCGGAGCCAGGGCGCTGACCGGACGATCGGGTGCCCAGGTCAGCGCCACGACGGCCACGAAAACCAGCAGTTGCAGCGCCACGATGATCACGATGCCTTTGATAAATACCCTGCTAATGCGCATGTTGCTTCCGGAAATTAAAAAATGACAAAAATTACACGATGGTTCCGCGGAATTGTGCATTTTACGCAGTGATTTAGTTCTACATAGTAATGCTTGGAACTGTTTTTGTTGCCAGAGGAACTTTACGTTTTTGTCATCGTCTTTATAAGGCGATTAATAAACAAGGAGTACGACATGGACGCCCAAAAACAAAACAATCCCGAATTACAAAAGGTAGCCGAACTGATCGAAGACATCAAGTTCGCGATGCTGACGACCATCGATACCGATGGCAGTCTGTGCAGCCGTCCGATGTCGACGATGCAAATGGATGCCGAAAGCAACCTGTGGTTCTTTACCGGCCTGTCTTCGCCCAAGGTCAAAGAAATGGAGGATCATCAGCAGGTCAATTTGAGCTATGCCCGTGCAGACAAGCAGGATTATGTGTCGGTGTCGGGGACGACCCAAATCGTGCGCGACAAGGAAAAGATGAAAGAATTGTGGACGCCGTGGATTAAGCCATGGTTTCCCGATGGTCTCGACGATCCTAATCTGGTGCTGTTGAAAATCAACCTGACGCATGCCGAATTCTGGGATGCGCCAGGCAGCACGATCAAGCGCGTGTATGGTCTTGCCAAGGCACTGGTCACAGGCGATACCGATGCGCTGGGCGAAAACAAAAAAGTGCACATCTAAAACCTGGCGTGTGGTGCTTCTTTCCGGAGACAAGCCACACGCCACAGCTGCTACTTACCTATTGCGGTGTCGGTACGCCGGCAAACAGCTTGTCGTAGGCGGCAAGCAAAGTCTGGTGCATGGCACTGCCTTCCATATCCGCACCCAATGTATCCAGTCCAAAGAAACGCTCGCTACGATCGAGCAGCGCTTCTGCCTGGCGTACCGTTTCAGCGCCGAACAGCAGTGTCAGCGCGCGCCGGTAATTGTCGACATCATCCAGATTCATTAGGCTTTCAATGCAGCGATACACCAGCCGCCGTGCCGGGTTCATCTGCTTGTACTGATGAATCCAGTCACATCCTTCACGCGTGGCTTCCTCGTCACCGATGGCAAGCGCCAGTAGCGTTTTAAGTTCGCCGATGCGCAATTCTTTCCACACGGTGCCGACCGGAATCGCCAGTCCCAGGATTTCCCACAGCGGTCGCTCATCATTCAGGTTCGACGTTTGCAGGTCCGCCAGCAGCGCAGTGGATTCGGCCTCGCTCAAATCTGGCAGGCGCACAAGGGCAGGACGAATATCGTTGCCGACACTATTGTTTTCCCATTCCAGATCTTCGACCGGATAAATTTCCGACATGCCTGGTACGAGGATGCGGCAACTGTAGGCGCCCTGCTCGGCGAAATCGGCGACATACATGTCCTTGCCTTCGGCTTCCACGCACGCGCACAGCCAGGCGTAATCCTCTTCGGTGGTATTGCTGAAATTCCAGTCCACGAATGGAAAATCGGGCGTGTCACCCAGAAAGTCCCAACTGATCACGCCGCTCGAGTCGACGAAGTGAATTTCCAGGTTCGCCACCGCCGTAATTTCGTCCATGTCGAAGCCCGGTTCCGGGAAGCTTTCCAGCGCTTCCAGCGCGCGGCCCTGCAGTAACTCGGTCAACGCGCGTTCCAGTGCAATTTCAAAGCGCGGATGCGCGCCGAAGCTGGCGAAGCAACCCTGGTCTTTCGGATGCAGCAGGGTCACGTTCATGACCGGATAGCGTCCACCCAGCGACGCATCGCGCACGACGATGCCGAAGCCCGCTTCGCGCAGGCCCTTGATGCCCGCAGCGATACCCGGATATCGCGCGATCACGTCGTCCGGCACTTCCGGCAGACACAAGCCTTCGCTGATGATGCGGTACTTGATATGGCGTTCAAAAATCTCCGACAAAGCCTGGCTACGGGCTTCCATCATCGTATTGCCGGCGGCCATGCCGTTGCTGACATACAGGTTGCCGATGATGTTGACTGGAATCCAGGTAAGCGCGCCGTCGCGCAGGCGCGTGTAAGGCAACGTACAGATGCCGCGCTCGATATTGCCGGAATTGAGGTCGACCAGCACCTGGCCGTCGATTTCGCTGTCGGGGTTGTAGAACGCATGCAGTTCCGGGTCGAGCATCTCGGCCGGCCAGCTGCCGTCGTCGGTAGGCGCGAACCAGCGCTCTTGCGGATAGTGCACGAAAGGCCGGTTGGCACGCGTGGCGCCGAGGTAGAAATGGGTCCAGAAATAATGCGTCCCGAGCCGTTCGAAAAACTCGCCTAGCGCACTGGCGCGCGCGGCCAGTTCCGACGCGCCCTTACCATTGGAGAACAGCATCGGGCAGTCGTTGTCGCGCATGTGCACTGACCAGATTGCCTCGACCGGATTGAGCCAGGAAGATTCGTTCAAGTGAAAACCGCGATCGGCCAGCTTTTGCTGCATGGTGCGGATGGTGGATTCGAGAGAGGCGTCTTTGCCGGGAATAAAGCTTTCGGTTTGCATGGGCGTGAGGTCTTAAAAGGTTTGAAGGGTGCAGGCGCAATAATGTACACGCAAAGCGCCGGGTTGCATCATGAAATCCGATTTATCGGCGCGCATGGTCACTTCATCGAGCTGTTGCACAACTTTTTTGGCGACCTATACTCAGTGATGACGGCATACCGGTCGCGCTGTTTTGCCATGAGGAGCGTCATCATGTTCAATACCATTCTGGTTCCCACCGACGGCTCCGCACTTGCCATGAAGGCAGTCGACACGGCAGTCGAATTCTGTTGTCTTACCAAGGGCACCATCATCGGCCTGTCGGTTGCCGAACCCTATCCGTTTGCACTCTTGACCGAAGGCGCGGTCGCCGCCGGCGTAGCCGAATACGAAGAACAGTCTCTGGCACAATCCTGGCGCCATGTGGAAGTCATTGCCGAAGCGGCGCGCGCCGCTTCGGTGCGCTGCGAGACAGTAGTCACCCAAGGTGCACGGCCTTATGAAGAGATCATCCATACCGCCGAAAAATTCAAATGCGATGCAATTTTTATTGCCTCCCATGGGCGGTGGGGCTTGAGCCGGCTGTTCGTCGGTGGCGAAACGCAAAAAGTGCTGGCCCATACCACCTTGCCGGTACTGGTCATTCGCTGATCGGCTCGATCGCTGTACGGTGATTGCCTGTTCATCATTTCTTCTTTAGAATCGAACGCGGAACAGGCGAACCCCGCCATCCGTTCCAACGTCGCTCGGACGGTTCCGGGCGCTTACGTGAAAGAAATCATGTCTCACTCTCCTGCCACGCGCAAATTTTCGCGCATCGATCGCCTGCCGCCTTACGTATTCAACATTACTGCCGAGCTGAAGATGGCTGCGCGCCGTCGCGGCGAAGACATCATCGACATGTCGATGGGAAACCCCGATGGCGCCACGCCACCTCACATCATCGACAAGCTGGTCGAAGTATCGAAGCGGCCCGACACGCATGGCTATTCGGCCTCGAAAGGCATTCCGCGTCTGCGCCGCGCCATCAGCCACTGGTACAAGAAGCGCTACGACGTCGACCTCGATCCTGAAACCGAGGCCATCGTCACCATCGGTTCCAAGGAAGGCCTCGCGCACCTTATGTTGGCCACCCTCGATCGCGGCGACACGGTGCTGGTGCCGAATCCGAGCTATCCGATCCACATCTATGGCGCCGTCATCGCCGGTGCCGATATCCGCTCGATCCGAATGAGTCCCGGCGTCGATTTTTTTGCCGAATTGGAACGCGCCATTCGCGAAAGTTACCCGAAGCCGAAAATGATGATTTTCGGCTTTCCCTCCAATCCGACTGCGCAATGCGTCGAACTGGAATTTTTCGAGCGCGTAATCAAGCTGGCAAAGGAACACGATATCCTGGTGGTGCACGATCTGGCCTATGCCGACATCGTCTTCGACGGCTGGAAAGCGCCGTCGATCATGCAGGTGCCTGGCGCGCGCGACGTGGCGGTGGAATTTTTCACGCTGTCCAAGAGCTATAACATGGCCGGCTGGCGCATCGGCTTCATGGTCGGCAACAAGGAACTGGTCGCGGCACTGGCGCGCATCAAGAGTTACCACGACTATGGCAGCTTCACACCGGTGCAGGTTGCAGCGATCGCCGCGCTCGAGGGCGATCAGACCTGCGTCACCGAGATATGTGCGAAGTACCAGGCCCGGCGCGACGTGCTGGCCAAGGGATTGCACGAAATCGGCTGGATGGTCGATATTCCGAAAGCATCGATGTACATATGGGCGCGCATTCCGGAAGCATATCGCGCGCTGGGCTCGCTCGAGTTTGCCAAGCAGTTGCTGGCCAAGGCCAAAGTATGCGTCTCACCCGGCATCGGGTTCGGTGAATACGGCGATGACTACGTGCGCTTCGCCTTGATCGAGAACGAGGCCCGAATCAGGCAGGCGTTGCGCGGCATCAAGTCGATGTTTCGCGACGATAAGGCGGCCACGCCTTTGGCCTGATTCGATCGGATCACGGCTGCCCTTGCGCGGCAGGTATCAATCGGCTGGCATCTCCAGGCTGGCCGGTTCGCCAGCTGGGCGGCCGTTGGTTTTCAACCGCGCAGCCGACATGACCTGGTAGACAACTTTACGCGCCCGCATGACCGAGCCGAGCGGGCGATGGTCGGCAATCCCGTGCCACGGGCTAAATGACAGCCCGCCATCGATGGCTGCCTCGCGAGCAGCATTCCAGGCCGCTTGCGGTCGCACCCGGATACGCGCAACGGTACGGTACGGACTTTCTTGCTGGGGCCATTCTACCGAGGCATCTTCGACCGGCATCGTTGCCAAATTCGTACAGAGCTGCACCCGCAGTTCCCATTCTCCGCCGTGCTGACGAAAATGGTCGATGACCGCGTCGCGCAATCCGTTCGGTTTGTCATGCAAGTCGACAGGCGCATCAGTCAGCGCCGTCAGCTCCGCAGAGACCGGCGCCACTGAAATCTTGCACAGATACTGGCCATACAGCAGCGGCGCCTGGCTGAAAAAGGTTTCACCCAAGATGTGTGTTTCGGGGTGACCACCAAGGCCGCGGATGGTCGCATTTTTCCCGCCGACGCTTTCGATAATCTTTTCGGTGCCGCGCAATACGGCGGAAAAGGCAATTTTCAAGCCTTCCGCCTTATCGGTGGTCGACGCCAATAATTTCAGGCTTTTTGAAAAACTCTTGACGTCGGGCGTCAGGAACGCCGGGCCATTGACCAGCACGAAATCCTGCGTCGTCGCATTTTCCGAGCCTGGCAGACGCGCGCCCTCGACGCCGGACAGCTTGATGGCCATGCCACGCGGAGTCGAAACCCTGTCATCGAGAATATCGCCGGGCGTGGTGGACAGTCGCATGACGATCGGAAAAGTGGCGGTTTTTGCGAACATTCCTTGTGCCAGTTCGGATGGCAAGTTGTCGAGGACCATCAGCTCGCCGTACAGCAAGCCATGACTTTTCGCATGCACACTGCGCACCGCGTGACCGTAATCCCTGGTCGTCACTGCACTGATCTTTTGCATCTGTTCGACAATATCGGCGATGGTCTGCGCTTCGTCGTCTTCGAGATGCTCGAAAGCGGTATCGAAACGAAGCGGTACGGCGGGCGTTGTCTGGGTCATGGAGAATGTCGAAAATTTGAGTGAGGATCGAAAGGAAACGTTGCCATTTACCAGTTTCTAGAATGGGTCACGTTATTGCAAAACTGACATGTACTTTGTACCTAATCGCCATAACAAGTTCAATACGATTGGGTGACGAAATTCGAATTATCGATCTCTGTCAATCCATCGACGTCGGCGCCATTGAGCCCGCACTATTGTGTCGTGTGCTGTTCAACGAGTGAGCAAGGCAGCATGTCTGCCGAATCGGGCCGTAATTTTCCTCGGTATCTTTGCCCTCGAGCGTGATCATCTTCCAAGTTGCTGTGCTGGGTCGCGCGACCAAGCACGCACGATCCACAGACATAACAAAGCGCGGTCGGGTTGCCCCGCCGCGCTTCTTTGTATGTCTCCTCATGCTTCGCCGGACGCCCGGCAAAAGCCCTACTTCGGCATCATGCCGCCAATCGCTTCTCCAGTTGTGCTTTCGCTGCTTCAAGTTCTTTCGGCAGGTGGTATTTCAGCTTGTCGAACAGTTCGGTATGCAACGCGAGTTCTGCCGTCCACGCCTCCTTGTCGATCGAGGTGATACGGTCGTACTGCGCTTGCGTGAATTCGAGACCTTCCCACGACAAGTCGTCGAAGCGCGGCGTGACGCCGAAGATGTGCTCGACGCCGCCAGCGGTGCCGTCGATACGGTCCAGCATCCATTTCAGCACGCGCATGTTGTCGCCGAAGCCCGGCCAGACGAATTTGCCGTTTTCATCGGTGCGAAACCAGTTCACGCAAAAAATCTTCGGCAATTCGGCCGGCGACGCGGCGATTTTCTTGCCCATGTCGAGCCAGTGCTGGAAATAGTCGCTCATGTTGTAACCCATGAACGGCAGCATCGCAAACGGATCGCGCCGTACCACGCCCTGCTGACCGGCAGCGGCTGCGGTGGTCTCGGAACCCATGGTCGCGGCCATGTAGACGCCTTCGACCCAGTTGCGCGCTTCGGTTGCCAGCGGCACCGTGGTCGAGCGGCGGCCACCGAAGATGAACGCCGAGATCGGCACGCCAGCCGGATCGTCCCACGCCGGATCGATTACCGGGTTCTGGGTTGCGGCAACCGTGAAGCGCGCGTTCGGATGCGCTGCCTTGCGGCCCGTTTCCTTGGCGCTTTCTGGTGTCCAGTCCTTGCCCTGCCAGTCGATCAGATGGGCCGGCGCCTGTTTGGTCATGCCTTCCCACCAGACGTCGCCGTCATCGGTCAGGGCAACATTGGTGAAAATCGCATTGGCGCCAAGCGAGGCCATGCAGTTGGAATTAGTCGCCGTGTTGGTGCCGGGGGCGACGCCGAAATAGCCGGCTTCCGGATTGATCGCATACAGGCGGCCATCGGCGCCTGGTTTGATCCACGCAATAACGTCGCCGCTGGTGGTGGCTTTCCTGCCGTCTAACCACCGGGGCGGG
>JACMQD010000358.1 GCA_014377155.1 Herminiimonas sp. | reverse complement strand
GCGCGCGTGAAGTCGCGCGCGGTGCGGCCAAGATCGGCACGACCGGCAAGGGTATCGGCCCGGCGTATGAAGACAAAGTCGCGCGGCGCGCGATTCGCGTTGCCGATCTTCTCAACGAAGATCGCTTTGCCGAGAAGTTACGCGAAAATCTTGATTACCATAATTTCGTGCTGACAAATTACCTGAAAGCCGACGCCATCGATTTTCAGAAGACCTTCGACGATGCACTGAAAGATGTGCCACGCATCCGGCCAATGGTGGCAGATGTATCGAGCGCACTGTATGCCGCGCACAAGGCCGGCGCCAGTTTGTTGTTCGAGGGCGCCCAAGGCAGTCTGCTCGACGTCGATCACGGTACGTATCCGTTCGTCACCTCCAGCAACTGCGTCGCCGGTAATGCTGCCGCTGGTACGGGTGTCGGTCCCAACATGCTGCATTACATACTAGGTATCACCAAGGCTTACACCACACGTGTCGGGTCTGGACCTTTCCCTTCCGAGTTGCCAACGGGTCAAGGCGTCGGCGAACACCTGTCACGCATCGGTCACGAATTCGGTACGGTGACCGGTCGCGCGCGCCGTTGTGGCTGGTTCGATGCGGCTCTGTTAAAGCGCTCGGTTCAGATCAATGGCGTGTCAGGCATGTGCCTGACCAAGCTCGATGTGCTGGACGGTATCGATACGCTGCGAATTTGTACCGGATATCGCCTCGACGGGAAGACCGTCGACATTTTTCCGGTCGGTGCCGAAGACGCCGGTCGCTGCGAACCGATTTACGAGGAAATGCCTGGCTGGACCGGCTCTACGATCGGCGCCAAGTCGCTGGCATCGTTGCCTACGGCCGCGCGTGCCTACATCAAACGTATTGAAGAATTGGTCGGTGTACCGATCGACATGGTTTCGACCGGACCGGACCGTGAAGAAACTATCGTCCTGCGTCATCCTTTCGAATAACAGGCCGAGACACCATGAATATGCCCGTATCGAGCGACAAGGATCTGTGGGTGTCCCACGAGGACTACCATGCAGCCATCGTGCGCCTGGCCCAGGTAGTCCACGAGTCAGGCTGGAAATTTGACCAGGTTTTGTGTCTGGCGCGGGGCGGCCTTCGGCCAGGCGATATTTTTTCGCGTATTTTCGATGTGCCATTGGCGATTTTATCGACCAGTTCCTATCGTGAAGAATCGGGCACGCAGCAAGGCGCGCTCGACATTGGCAAGTTCATCACGATGACCAAAGGAACGCTGGCAGGACGGGTGCTTCTGGTGGACGATCTGGTGGACTCCGGCGTCACGCTCGAAAAAGTGCAGCGGCATTTGCGCGAGAACTTCCCGAGCGTCACCGAGGTCAAATCCGCAGTCATCTGGTGCAAAGCGTGTTCATCGCTGCGTCCTGATTTTTATGTCGATTTTCTCGATACCAATCCCTGGATTCACCAGCCGTTTGAAGAGTTCGACAGTCTGCGGCCGCACCAGCTTTCTGCATGGTTAAAGAAAGGCGATTCTTCGAGTCATCACTGAACGGATGCGGGTTCGAGCAACAAATTGGACCCGCCGTTCGAACACGATAGAGTAGTGAAATAATATTGAATATAAAAACAGACGCGCAAAAGAAAAACCCGGTTGACGAATCGACCGGGTTTCTTAATGGCTTGGTGCCCACGGAGGGACTCGAACCCCCACACCTTACGGCACATGGACCTGAACCATGCGCGTCTACCAATTCCGCCACGTGGGCTTGCTTACGAAGAAGGCGATTATAGCGGAATTATCGAGGATGTCAAACTGCATCCCTACATAAAATCGGGCCTCGACAAAACCACGGATATTAGGTAAAACATCGCCGAGCTCCGTTACACTGAGCCTGTTTTCAACAACAACTTACTGAAATACCTTTTGAGCCAATTTCCCTACACTATTCCCAGCCGAGAGGAAATCCTCGGCATCCTGCGCAACGCCACTGAGCCACAGGATGCGTCACTGCTCGCATCCGCCCTTGGTATTAAGCCCGATGAGCTCGACGGCCTTGCCCGTCGCCTGAACGCGATGGAGCGCGACGGCCAAATCAAGCCTGATCGCAGCGGTTTCTACGCACTCGCCAACATGTCCAATTTTGTCGAGGGGCGGGTCAACAGCCATCGCGAAGGCTTTGGATTTTTGATTCCCGACGACGGCAGCGCCGACCTTTTCTTGTCTGAAAAGGAAATGCAAAAGGTGCTTAATGGCGACCGCGTGCAAGCGCGTATAACCGGCACCGATCGCCGCGGCCGTCCGGAAGGCTCGATCGTCGAAGTTACGGTCCGCGCCAACACGCATATCATCGGCCGCTTGCTGAATGAAAATGGCGTCTGGATCGTGGCGCCTGAAGACAATCGCATCAGTCAGGATATCTTGCTTTCCGGTTCGCCCGGCAAGGCAAAAGCCGGCCAGGTGGTCAGCGTCGAATTGCTCGAACAGCCGACGCGTTACGCGCAAGCTGTCGGCAAGATCGTCGAAATTCTGGGCGACATCGATGATCCCGGCATGGAAATCGAAATTGCCGTTCGCAAGTTCGGCGTACCGCATGAATTTTCCGAGGCCGCCAAGAAAATGGCAGCCAAGTTGCCCGGCGAAGTGCGCGACAGCGACCTCGGCGAGCGGGTCGATCTGCGCGACGTGCCGTTGGTAACGATCGACGGCGAAGACGCGCGCGACTTCGACGATGCGGTTTATTGCGAGCCGGTCAAAATCGGTCGTAGCGAGGGCTTCCGCCTGATCGTGGCGATTGCCGATGTCAGTTATTACGTCAAGCCCAACGATGCGCTCGATGTCGATGCGCTCGAACGCAGCACCTCGGTGTATTTCCCGCGGCGCGTGATTCCTATGCTGCCCGAAAAACTGTCGAATGGCCTGTGTTCGCTCAATCCCGCAGTCGACCGACTGACGCTGGTGTGTGACGCGGTCATTACTGCCAAGGGCGAGATCAAGGCCTATCAGTTCTATCCTGCGGTAATTCATTCAGCGGCGCGCCTGACCTATACCGAAGTCGCGTCGATCCTGTCGAACACCCGTGGGACCGAAGCTGCCAAGCGTCCCGGAATCGTGCCGCACCTGCTGAATCTTTACGATGTCTACAAAGCGTTGACCCATGCGCGCCAATTACGTGGCGCGATCGATTTCGAGACTACCGAAACCTACATCGTCTGCAATGCCGCCGGCAAGATCGAGCAAATCCTGCCGCGCACCCGCAATGATGCGCACAAGGTGATCGAGGAATGCATGCTGGCGGCGAATGTCTGCGCGGCCGATTTGTTGGAGCGGCATGACCATCCCGGCATGTACCGGGTGCATGCGAGTCCGACCAAGGAAAAACTAAACCAGGTCCGCACCTTTCTGAAGCAGGTCGGCCTGCACCTTGGTGGCGGCGACGCGCCCACCGCCTCCGATTATGCCGAGTTGATGCCGAAGATCAAGGCGCGGCCTGATGCGGTCCTGCTGCAGACCATGTTGCTGCGCTCGATGCAGCAGGCGGTCTACAGCCCGGAGAATATCGGCCATTTTGGCTTGTCTTACAAAGCCTATGCACACTTCACCAGCCCGATTCGGCGTTATCCCGATTTGCTGACGCACCGCGCGATCAAGGCTATCCTGCAAGGCAAGCGCTACGAGCCGAAAGGCATGGATACGAGCATCCTCAATACCATGCTGTCGCCGGCGGCGCGCAAAAAGCATGCGGCCGATAGAGCCGAGGGCAAGAAAAAATCCGAAGGCGAACTGGCGATCTGGGAAGCACTGGGCGTACATTGCTCGGCCAACGAGCGTCGTGCCGATGAAGCCTCGCGCGATGTCGAAGCATGGCTCAAGTGTTACTTCATTCGCGATAAACTCGGCGAAGAATTTACCGGTACGATTTCGGGCGTGGCAGGTTTTGGTATTTTCGTCCAACTCGATTCGCTGTTTATCGAAGGTCTGGTCCATGTGACCGAACTGGGTGCCGACTATTTTCAGTTCGACGAAGCACGTCACGAATTGCGTGGCGAACGTACCGGCATCCGCTATCAACTGACCGACCGTGTCACGGTACAGGTCAGCCGGGTCGACCTCGACGCGCGCAAGATCGATCTGCGTCTAGTGACCGAGCCGGGCATTCACACGATTCTGAAGAACGAATCCAAGCGGGCCGATTCCGAGCAGCAAGGGCGTAATAAGGGTGGCAAGCAGGCTGCCGATGTGCCGACGTCGACTGACGATGCAAGTCGGACCGATAAAGGGAGCAAGGACGCCCGGGCTGGCAAACCTAAGCGCAGCAAAACCAATACCACCGTGACAGCAGACAAAACGCGATCCTCTGGCGGCTATCCGAAATCCGGCAAGAAGAAGCGATAACCATGAAAACTAAAATGCTTTTCGGCTTCCATGCCGTGACGGCGCGCTTGCGCCACGAAGCCTCGACAGTGGAAGAAATCTACATCGACTCGACACGCCATGACGGTCGCATGCAGGATTTGCAGCGCGCTGCCAAAGAGGCCGGCGTGCGCGTTATTCCGGTTGACGACCAGCGCCTCAGCAACATCGTCGGCACCCGCCGGCATCAGGGCGTGGTCGCCAAGGCAGGCGAGCTGTCGCTGGCACGTAATCTTGACGAATTGCTAGACGCCATCGACGGTCCACCGATGCTGCTGATCCTCGACGGCATTACCGATCCGCACAATCTCGGCGCGTGTCTTCGTGTCGCCGATGGGGC
>JACMQD010000357.1 GCA_014377155.1 Herminiimonas sp. | reverse complement strand
TAGCCAAGCGCCTCGACACCATGATCGGCACGATCGATCAGTGTGCGACCGAAATGACCCCGGCGCGATACATGGATCTGATGGATCGCAGTCGCCGCAACCGGCCAGGCACCGGCGTCGTCGAGCACCTGCCGGCTACCGTGCGACAACGCGATCGAACGCGGGTCGCCGGCAACCTGCTCTGTGGTCTTGGCGTCGATCAGCGCAATTCGTGCCGCCGCCATGCCGTGCCGGACCAGCAGGCTTGCCAGCACCAACCCAACCGGGCCGGCGCCGCAAATGGCAATATCGAAATCGGTAGCACTCATCGTCTTGTCCCAGTCAATGCCGCATCACTGCTTCGATTTCGGCCACGGTTTTCGGCGCGGCCTGGCTGAGCACTTCGGTACCTTCCGGCGTGACCAGTACGTCGTCCTCGATGCGAATGCCGATGTTCCAGAAGTGGTCCGGCACGCCTGCTGCCGGTCGCACGTAAATACCGGGTTCGACGGTCACTACCATGCCGGGCCGCAGGATGCGCGATGGCATGGGCTTGCCTTCGGACGCAGGCTCCGCACGTTCATGATAGTCACCGACGTCATGCACGTCCATGCCGATCCAGTGTCCGGTGCTATGCATGTAAAAATCGCGGTAGTCGCGCTTGACCAGCACGTCGTCGAGCATGCCGACCTTGTTCTGGTCGAGCAGCCCGGTGTCGAGCATGCCCTGCGCCAGCACCTTGACCGCGGCATCATGTGCATCGGTGAACCGCCGTCCCGGTCCGACTGCCGCAATCGCTGCCGCCTGTGAGGCAAGCACGATCTCATAAAGGGCTTTTTGCGGTCCTGAAAACTTGCCGCTGGCCGGATAACTGCGCGTGATATCGGATGCATAGCCGCCGAATTCGCAGCCGGCATCGATGAGCACGATATCCTGATCCTGCATGATGGTGTCGCCGGCGCGGTAATGCAGGACGCAAGCATTGGCACCGGTGGCGACGATCGAGGTATAGGCCGGGGAGTCCGCGCCATGCACACGAAATTCATGCAGCAGTTCGGCTTCGATCTGATATTCGCGCATGCCGGGCCGCGACATGCGCATGGCGCGCGCATGGGCGCCAGCAGAAATCGTCGCGGCGCGCCGCATGATGTCGATTTCGGTCGAATCCTTGAACAACCGCATTTCATTGAGCAGCGGCAGCACGTCGTGCAGGCTTGCGGGAGCGGTCACGCCGGAGCGCGCCTGCTTGCGCACGCTGGCAGTACACGCCTGGATGCGCGCTTCCAGCGGCGCGTCATGACCCAGCGGATAGAACAGGGCTGGCGCACCTGCGATGCGGCGTGTCAGTTCTTCGTCGAACATGTCGATCGAAAAAGCGGCATCGAATCCGAAGACTTCGCGTGCCGCCTCCGGACCATGCCTTAAACCGTCCCAGATCTCGCGCTCGGGATTTTTGTCGCGACAAAACAGGGTCGACTGGGATGCCGACGCGCCATCGCCTGCAATCAACACCAGCACCGCTTCGGGCTCGGTAAATCCGGTCAGGTAATAAAAATAGCTGTCATGCCGATATGGATGATCGACATCGTTATTGCGTCTCGCTTCGGGCGCAGTGGCAATGACGGCGATGCCGCCGCCGCGTGCCTGCATTTGCGCGATCAGGCTTTGTCGTCGTGTCGCATACGGCATCATGAGCGGCTTCTTTCGTTGGGGGGTGCATTCAGTTCTGCCAGACGTTCGGGCGTGCCGACGTCGGTCCAGTCACCACGATACACTTCGGCACCGATCTGCGTGCGCGCGGCATGGGCGCGCAGGATCGGTGCCAGCTTGGCAGCCTCGCCCGGGGTCACCGTATCGAACATCTCGGGGCGGTAGACGCCGATGCCGGAAAAGGTAAATTTCGGCTCGCCGTCGTTGGTCAGCGAGAACATGTCGATGCCAAAATCGCCGGCGGGATTGTGCGACGGATTCTTCACCAGGTATAACCACGCCATGTCGCGCTTGTCCATCGGCAGCGGATCACCGCGGTGATCATTGTCCAGCAGGGCCGTGGTGACGTGTTCGAAATCGAAATGCGGACAGTAGATATCGCCATTGACCGCGACGAAAGGTGCGTCACCGAGCAGATGCCGGGCGTTGGCAATACCGCCGGCCGTTTCCAGCGCGGTGCCTTCGGCCGAATAGCGCAGCGTGGCGCCGAACTGGCTGCCGTCGCCCAGCGCATCTTCGATCATCTGCCCCAGATGCGCATGGTTGATGACGATGTCGGTGATGCCGGCGCGCACCAGATTGAGGATATGCCAGACGATCAACGGCCGGCCACGCACCTTCAGCAAGGGCTTGGGGCAGTTGTCGGTCAGCGGCCGCATCCGTTCGCCGCGTCCGGCGGCAAGGATCATTGCTTTCATCGAGTCAGCTCCGCTTTAAAAGGTGTAGCCGACCTGCGGCGCCTTGTTTTCCAGGTCGTCCAGCAGGCGGATTAACGGTGACAGGACCTTGTAGCGTCCGGCGGCCTTACGTGTGTATTCCATCACCAGCGGTAGATCCTTCAGGTACGCATCTTTGCCGTCGCGGTGATACAGGCGGGCGAAGATGCCCAGCACTTTCAAGTGCCGCTGCAAGCCCATGAATTCGAAATCGCGATAAAACGCATCGATATCGGGATTGACCGGCAGGCCAGCCTTGCGCGCACGTTCCCAATAGCGGATGACCCAGTCGAGCACGATTGCTTCATCCCACTGCACATACGCATCGCGCAGCAGCGATACCAGATCGTAGGTGATCGGTCCGAATACGGCATCCTGAAAATCCAGGATGCCGGGATTGCCGGTCGGTGTCACCATCAGGTTGCGCGAATGATAATCACGATGGACGTAGACTTGCGGCTGCGCCAGGTTATTGGCCAGCAGCGCCTCGAAAACCTGGTCGAGTTCCTTCTGTTGCGTCGCGCTCAGCGTGACGCCAAGATGCTTGTTGACATACCAGTCCGGAAACAAGGTCAATTCGCGCAGCAACAAAGGCCGGTCGTACTCCGGCAGGACGTCGGCGCGGCTCTGCACCTGCACCAGCACCAGTGCGTCGATGGCGTCCATGTACAGCTTGTGCGCCGTGTCCGGATTGAGCGCATGCAGGTAAGTCGTGTTACCGAGGTCCGACAGCAGCAGGAAGCCGCGCGCGTCGTCCTGGGCCAGCACCACCGGAACCGTGACGCCGGTGGCGCCGAACAGGGCGGCGACGTGGATGAAGGGGCGCACATCTTCCTGCGGCGGCGGCGCATCCATGACGATGAAAGTGCCGCCATCGGCACCATCGACACGAAAATAGCGACGGAAACTGGCGTCGGCGGAGGCTGGGCGCAGCGACGCCGGCAAAACCTGCGGGGCCGTAACGGTGGCGACCCACTGCTGTAAATCGGAGAAACGTACGTCTGACGGATTGTGTAAAGACATGAAACGACCTGGCCAATCG
>JACMQD010000356.1 GCA_014377155.1 Herminiimonas sp. | reverse complement strand
TCGTTGTTGGAGCCACCGGGAATATTCAGGGTGACGACCATCACTCTGGATTTTTCAAACCAGACGTTTTCGACGTATTCCTTGTCGGCAGGATTGGCGACATCAAACAGCACGGCCTGTGAATTCACATCCATCACGCGGCCGAGTGTTTTACCGGGTGCGGCAAAGAACTGTGCGCGCACGAGTTTGAGGTTTTCGACCGGGTCACCGCCCTTGTAATCGACAAGATTGCCGGCGGCATCCTTGACATAGTCGATCGCGCCGGTCGCGGCATTGTAGGTGCCACCGCCTTCGGCCGGCTTGTGGCAGTCGGTCCATTCATTGTCGCCAGGCGTATAGACCAGAGGATGTCTGAATGCTTTCCATTGATTGAAGACGACGGTGTTGTACTCCTGGGTACAGTATTGCTTGCCCGAATGGATGTCGCCCGCGTGCAGCACCATAGACACGTCGGCGTCGGTATTGAGAGCGGCGATAAACGCCGGGTTGGCGGCGGTCTGACTGGTATCGGTAGGCGAGGTGCCGTAAGGCGAGTCGCCGATGATCGCAAAGACTGATTTCGGGACAGGGTCGACGTTTCCTCCGCCGCATCCGAAAAGAACGCCAGAGAGAATGATTGTGGTCAGCAGGGCAGACAAGCGCACGGTTAGGGCCTTTTGAGAAAAATTAATGACGAGACCTCGTTCGTGGTTCCGGTCCATGCCGGAAACATCGAAGTGGTGATGAAGTGCGGGGTGGATTGTCGGCCAAATGTATGACGACAAGATGACATTGGCAGGATACCAATTACATGCCCTGATAGAAGGCCGGCCAAGCATCACCAAAAGCGGATGTCGACAGCAATACGCCTCGCCACGCGCATTCGCGCCACGTATTGCTTGTGGCGTTTTGATCCGATGAAGGACATCGAACCCGATCGAGTTCGATATAGGACGGCACTGACATCAATTTGTTGTCAGTGCGCAAAATGCTTGCTTGTCGCCGGACATTTTCGGCGCGAGGTGACGCAGCGCCCCGAAGTAGACTTAGCAAGCGATCATGCCTTGCTCGGCCCAGCCAGGCCTATCTTGTCCTGCGTCCGGGTATCGAAGTCGCTGGCGTCATGGCGTTCGAACAGCTGGCTGGATGCCTCACCCCAGGTACGATTGACCATACGCCCACGCTGAACAGCCGGGCGCAGCGCGATCTCGTCGGTCCAGCGCAGCACATGCTGGTAGTCCTGCACGCTGAGAAACGCACCAGCATCGTAAAGCTGGCCCTTGACCAACGTACCGTACCAAGGCCACACCGCCATGTCGGCGATGGTGTACTCGTCGCCGGCCAGGAACCGGTGCGTCGCCAGCCGGCGATTTAATACATCGAGCTGGCGCTTGACTTCCATGGCGTAGCGGTTGATCGGGTACGCGAACTTGGCGGGCGCGTACGCATAGAAATGGCCGAAGCCCCCGCCCAAAAACGGCGCGCTACCCATCTGCCAGAAAAGCCAGGACAAACATTCGGCGCGTGCTGCACCACTGGCCGGCAGAAAAGCGCGGAATTTTTCGGCAAGGTATTGCAGGATGGCGCCGGACTCGAATACCCGAAGTGGCGTTTCGCCGCTGTGATCGACTAGTGCAGGGATCTTGGAATTGGGATTGGCCGCCACAAATCCACTGCCGAACTGATCACCGTCATTAATTCGAATCAGCCAGGCGTCGTACTCGGCGCCACCGTGGCCCAGCGCCAGCAACTCTTCGAGCATGATCGTGACCTTGACGCCGTTGGGCGTAGCCAGTGAATAGAGCTGCAATGGGTGACGGCCCACCGGTAGAACTTTGTCGTGCGTCGCACCGGCGACGGGCCGGTTGATACTGGCAAACTTACCGCCACTTTCCTGGTCCCAGACCCAGACATCAGGCGGGATATACTCGGTTGCATTGGACATTGTTGGCCTCGATAACATCGCGCAGTCGCCGGCGCCGGATTTTACTCAGGATACCCGACAACAGACCGCGAAGCATCTTAAGCGACCAACATGTTCCAGTCACATCATCACTGGCAGCATGACGTCGAAGAAATTAACGAAACCGACCGTTGCGGTCATGGCCAGTACGTGGCCGGTCGAAGTTTTCCAGATGGCATGGGCTACGTCGAATGGCACTTTCTTCTTACCGTTGCTTTCGCTGCAGGCAAATTTGATAAATATTGAATAAAATACAATACAACGCGCGCGGCTGTGACGTGATAATGCCCGACGATCGTTAGCCCGCACCGTCCTTCGCCCCTGCACTTTCGCAGTAAATTCAGCAACTCAGTACTGCCATGCAGTCCACCGGCCCAATAATCGTTACGATGAACAATTTTCCTTCTCTACCACCGCTACAAATTCCGCCTCCGCCGGCCCACCCGGCCAGTCCTGACCGCGCCGCTTCCGGTTCATCTTCGCGCAAGCGCTCGGCTTCCGACGAAGCCTCGCCGCAGCAAAGCCAGGCGCGCCAGCGCACTAGTCCCGCTATGCTGACCCTGCAGGCAATGGCGCGCGGCGCGAGCCCGGGCCCAGAACTCGCCGCCAGTGCCGCGCAGGCCCATACCATGGCACCCGCCTCCCCGGTCTCTATGCGCGGTAGGGGAATGCCGCAGGCGGCAGATATTGCCGGCCTCGAATCGACCGCGTTTCTGGAAGGTGCTCTGAAGAGCACCACACTTGCCAAAATGGTGGTGTATCTGAATCGCGAAGTCAGTGGAGACTGGGCATTTACCGGCAGTGTCGCATTGAATATTCATGCGGTAAGCCTGGAAGGCGCCATGGCGCGGCCTTTTCAGGATGCCGATATCCAGCTGGACCATAAAGTGTTTCGCAGCTTCGTCGACCAGCAAGATGCCAAAGCAGGTTCGCAGTTCATCCCGCCGGCCGAGGACAGTGGCGACCAGCATTATCGGTTCGGCGACATGGCGATCGACTTTGTCGAGAAAAAGCTGCGCATGAATCCAGCCCTTTCAGAAAGCGAAATGATCTCGGGAATACGGGTACTGACACTGGATGCGTTGCGTCTGAATAAAAGAAACTCGGCTTGCGATTTCAATACCGAAACAGTCAAGAAAGCACAGGACGATCTGTTGATCATCGAGCGTCTGCTGGAAACAAAACGGTTGCAGCAAGGCCCGGTCGCGGCAGAGAGTATTGCGCCGCCCCGCGCTGCAGACGACGCACCGCTTACCGGACTAGCGCGCAAGGCACTTGACTTTTGAGTGGCGACAAAGCCTGCGCCGACGATGTGCCAGTGGTGGCACAGACCACGTGCAGGCAGATTTTTCGAGTGCGTGCTATGTGCCTTGGCCCCGTGCCGGTAAGGTCGCCAACAGCAAACCTGCCAGCGCGATGCCAAACGCAATGATCTGGATGCTGGTCAGCGTCTCCCCCAGCACGAACACGCCGACCAGTGCCGCGCTGATCGGCAGCATGACGGTGAAGACGCCGGCGCGCGCCGCAGGAACCGATTTCAATCCGGTCATCCACAGCCACACCGTCCACACGCTCGCAGCCAGTGCATAAAACACCAGTAGCAGCCACATGCCGACCCTGACCGGCGCGAAGTCGAAGCCGATCGCGACATACAAACCGAACGGCGTCATCAGTACGAATCCCCACAGATTGATAATGGCACTGATACGCTTTGGACTGAGCACCGCAGTCAACTTTTTGCCGATGACGGCATAGGCCGCTTCGCACAGCACGGCGCCGAACACCAACAGGTTGCCTAGCCAGGCCTGCTGCTGCGCCTGAATCAGATCGACGCCGGCTGCGGCATGCTCGGGCTTGGCCACCGACAGCAAGCCGATCCCCAGTGCGCCGCAGGCGACCGCTGCCCATGTGCGGGCGCCGATGCGCTCTTTCAGGAAAAACCAGCTCATCAGTGCCACCACGGCAGGTATGGCCGACATAATCACGCCTGCAGACAAGGCGCTGGTCAGGCTGACGCCGTACAGCATGCAGATCGTAAATAGAAAATTGCCGAGGAAGGATTCCAGAAACACCAGCTTGCGGGTCTGCGGCGTCATGGTGATTTCCGTCGCAGGCTTCTTCAACCAGCCCAGCATCGCCAGGCCGCCGATGCCGAAGCGCAGCCAGGCCAGCAGAAATACCGGCAGTACTGCCGCCAGTGGCTTCGACAAGGCGACATAGCTGCCGACGAGGGCCATGCTGAGGGCAAGGCAGGAGTAAGCGATTGGACGATTGGGTGCAGTGTGCATGAAGGGTGACTTCGGTTAAAAGGACGGCGCCTGCTGCGATGCGGGACAAGCCTGCAGGATCGAAGCGCTGCATTTTATGCCAAATGGCCGTCGCGCGGGACGTTGCGACAATGGCGGATTTGCACGCAATTCGTCCGGCGACGCAACAACAGGGTAAACTACGGCCCATATTCTTTCGCATAGTGCGATTTGATCGAACTTGTGAGTACTGTCATGTCCGAAACCCCAATTCCGTTATTCTCCGATCTGAACCTGAGCGAGCCGCTGTTGCGCGTCCTGAAAGAGGTCGGCTACGAATCGCCGTCGCCGATCCAGGCCGCGACTATTCCGATCCTGCTGGCCAACCGCGACGTGCTCGGTCAGGCGCAGACCGGCACCGGCAAGACCGCTGCCTTCGCGCTGCCGATTCTGTCGCGCATCGATATCCGCCAAACCACGCCGCAGGCACTGGTGCTGGCCCCGACACGCGAACTGGCGATCCAGGTGGCCGAGGCTTTCCAGCGTTATGCCACGCATATTCCGGGCTTTCATGTGCTGCCGATCTATGGCGGCCAGAGTTATGGCGCCCAACTGAGCGCCTTGCGCCGCGGCGTGCACGTCGTCGTCGGCACGCCGGGCCGGGTCATCGATCACCTGGAAAAAAATTCGCTCGACCTGTCGAAGGTCAAGACGCTGGTGCTGGACGAAGCCGACGAAATGCTGCGCATGGGTTTCATCGACGACGTCGAAACGATCCTGCAAAAGACGCCTGAATCGCGCCAGACCGCGCTATTCTCGGCCACCATGCCGTCAGCGATCAAGCGCATCGCCACTACTTACCTGCGCAACCCGGCGGAAGTCACGATCGCGGCCAAAACCGGCACTGCCGACAATATTCGCCAGCGCTACTGGCTGGTGAGCGGCATGCAAAAGCTCGAAGCGCTGACGCGTATTCTGGAAGCGGAAACCTTCGACGGCATGATCATCTTCTCGCGCACCAAGCTCGGCACCGAAGAGCTGGCCGGCAAGCTGCAGGCACGCGGATTTTCTGCGGCAGCGATCAACGGCGACATCATTCAGCAGCAGCGCGAACGCACCATCCAGCAGCTGAAAGACGGCAAGATCGACATCCTGGTGGCAACCGATGTCGCCGCGCGCGGTCTCGACGTCGAACGTATCAGCCATGTCATCAATTACGACGTGCCGCATGATCCGGAAAGCTATACGCACCGTATCGGCCGCACCGGCCGCGCCGGCCGAAGCGGCGAGGCGATCCTGTTCATCACGCCACGTGAAAAGAACCTGCTCAAGGCGATCGAGCGCGCCACCCGGCAACCGATTTCGGCGCTGGAACTGCCGACTATCCAGGCCGTCAACGACGTGCGCATCGCCAAGTTCAAGGACCAGATCAGCGAAGCGCTGGCCGCTGGCGGGCTCGAAACCTTCCGCGCTCTGATCGAAGACTTCGAGCGCGAGCGCAACGTGCCGGCAGTCGATATCGCCGCTGCCCTTGCCAAACTGGCACGCGGCGACGTGCCGCTGCTGGCCGACAAAACACGGCCACAGGCGGATGCCTCCTGGTCCAACGACAGGCCGGCGCGCAGCAGCAGTTTCGAACGGCCCGACCGTAGCAGCAGTTTCGAACGGCCCGAACGCGGTGAGCGGCCGGAGCGCTTCGAAAGAAGCGAGCGTGGTGAACGCCCTGCCTTCCCGAAAAAAGATCGCATCGAACGCGCGCCCGACGCCGGCATGCGCACCTTCCGCATCGAAGTCGGCCATGCGCACGGCGTCAAACCCGGCAATATCGTCGGCGCCATCGCCAACGAGGCTAACCTCGACGCCAAGAACATCGGCCGCATCGAAATCTATGACGATTACAGCGTCCTCGACCTGCCCGACAACCTGCCGCCAGCTTTGCTCGAGCACCTTCAAAACGTCTGGGTCGCCGGTCAACAGTTGCGCATCAGCAGCGACAGCGCACCGGCAGCTGCTGCCGCACCGACAGCGCCAGTCGAACGGCCGGCCCCGCACAAAACCCCTGCCGCTCCCGTCAGGCCGACTGGCGACGTGGTCGAGCGCACCGAACGCTTCGAGCGAAAGGAAACGGCAGAGCGCGCACCCCCAAAACGCGAACGCAGTGACAAAAAGTCGGACGTGGGCATGCAAAGTTTCCGCATCGAGGTCGGCAGCGAGCACGGTGTCAAGGCCAGTAACATCGTCGGCGCAATTGCCAACGAAGCCGGACTCGATTCGAAGTACATCGGGCGCATCGAGATTTTCGATGACTACACCACCCTCGACCTGCCCGACGGCATGCCGAAGGAGTTGATGGAGCATCTGAAAACGGTGTGGGTCGCAGGCAAGCAGTTGCGCATCACACCCGCCGATGGCCTGCCCTACGACAGCGCGCAACCGACCAGCAAGCGCCCGACTCTGTCACCGACAAAATCCGGCGGCGACCGGCGTGTCGGCGAGAAAAACCCGGGCGACAAGCCGCCGTTCAAGAGCAAAAGTGATTTTGTGAACCGCCCGGCCGATGCCGCAAAGGCAAAGCCGAAGTTGCATCGCAAAGGCCCTAAGCCGGCCGGCTAGGCAGATTTGATCGAACCGCGAGGGCGCGCGTGACACTGCAGCGCGGGTTACGGCCCGCTGCCGCGTCAGCTCGTGGGGATGGGTTCGTCCGGTTACGGCACGGTCTTTTCGGCCACGGAGATCAGGTTTTTTGCAGTTCGATCATGCTGCGCACCCGGTTGACGAAGGTCGTCATGCTAAAGGGCTTGGTTACGACCTGCATGCCGGCGCTCAGCAAGTCGTTTTCGACCGTGGCGCCGGCGGCGAATCCGGTAATGAACAGTACTTGCAGGCCAGGGTAAGTCACACGCGCGGCGTCGGCCACCTGACGGCCGTTCAGTCCGTTGGGCAGACCAACGTCGGTGATGAGCAAGTCGATCGCAGCCATCGTCGCCAGCTGCTTCAGGGCCTGTATGCCATCCCCTGCCACCGCAACCACATAGCCGAGGTCATCCAGCATTTCGGCGCAGATATTTCTGATTGCAGGATCGTCTTCCACCAGCAGAATCATGACCTTCCGGTCGACGACACGGTTGGCGTCGACCATTGCGTCGGAAACCTCCTGAAGCGCGGCTTTACCCGCGTGCCACGGCAGGAACAAATCGATGGTGGTTCCCCGGCCGGGTTCGGATTGAATGCGCAGATGGCCGCGCGACTGCTTGATGAAGCCGTAGACCATCGATAGGCCCAGGCCGGTGCCCTGGCCAATCGGCTTGGTCGTGAAAAACGGGTCGAGCGCGCGTCGCGCAACGTCGGTGGTCATGCCGGTGCCGGTGTCGGACACCGAAATGCGTACGAACGGACCCGGCGCAACCTCGTTTAGCTGGGTAGACGCATATTCTTCGTCGAGAAATTTATTGTTCGATGCAATAGTCAACCGCCCGCCATCCGGCATGGCGTCCCGACCGTTGATCGCCAGGTTCAACAAGGCGCTTTCGAGCTGATGCGGATCGCACAAGGTGATTAGCGGATTGGTTTCGGCTGTCACCTCAAGGAAAACATTCGGGCCCAACGTTCGCCGCAACAGGTCTTCCATCGACAATATCAAGCCTTCGACATCGGTCGGTTTCGCGTCCAGCGTTTGGCGTCGGGAGAACGCCAGCAGTCGGTGCGTCAGCGCCGCAGCGCGCTGCACGCCGGTCAGCGCGCCTTCGATGTAGCGCGACAGATCCAAGCCTTTTTCTTTCGCCAGTTTCAGGCGCAACATTTCAATGTTGCCCATTATCCCGGCAAGCATGTTGTTGAAATCATGCGCGATGCCGCCGGTCAGCTGACCGATGGCCTCCATTTTCTGCGCTTGGCGCAACTGGTCTTCGGTACGACGCTGTTCGGTGACGTCGCGCCCGGACGCGTAAAAATCAGTCCCCATCGCCACCATGATCCATTCGATCGTGCGGTACGAACCACCGACATCCTTAATGCGGGCTTCGAAATTTGTCACCGACGAACCCGAGACCATGGCGGCATGACCTGCCTCGACTTCGGCATGATCTTCAGGATGGACGAAGTCCGTGAAAGGCAATCCGATAATTTCTTCGGGAGGATAGCCAAATTCGCGTGTCCAGGCTGGATTGACGCTTTTGTAAAAACCACTTCCGCTGATCACTGCGATCAGGTCGCGGGTGACTTCCCAGATACTGTCGCGCTCGCGGGTGCGAGCCCGTACCTGATCTTCGAGGGTTTCGTTGAGATCGCGCAATTGCTGTTCCATCGACTTGCGCTGGGTGATGTCGGTGACGATGCCAAGAATGCGCGTGGGCACGCCGTCGACGCGATCGACGCTACCGATCGCACTGATCCAGTGGATGCTGCGGTCGGGCCAGATCACCCGACACTCGATATCCCAGTCCGTAGGCTGACCGTCGTCAGTGGTGACACCGCTTTTGACGAGCTCACGGTCGTCAAAATGTACATGCCGGAGAAACATTTCAAACCCCCAACCGGGGACGATATCGTCGTAGCCAAAGCAGGCAAAGTGGCGTAACGAGCACCGTGCGGTATCGGTCAGCAAATCGAGGTCCCAGTCGCCGATCTCTGCCGCTTCCAGCGTGAACTGCAGGCGCACCGCCGCTTCACGTTGCCGTTCCAGCGCCATGTGCGCCAGCGTGACATCACGCGACACGGCAAAAATTCGCTCGACCTTGCCTTCCCGGTCGAGTATCGGCGTGACCTGGACATCCCACCATTTCGGTGTGCCTTTCACGGTCGGAGCGAAGGCGGTGAAGTGGCCGGATTTTCCGTCTTCGGCAGCAGCAAGCGCATTTGTGATCGTGGCGTGACTTTCGTCGGGCCACAAATCTTTCCATGACGTGCCAGACACGGTCGAAAAATCGTCAATTTCAACCAGGCACTGCCCATTCTGGTTCATTGCAATCAGATTTCCATCGAGGTCAAGAATTTTGGCGCAATCCGTGCTGCCCTCGAACAAGATGTTATCGACTTGCGATATCAAATTTGATGGAGGAAATTGAAGGCTTTCTGGTGTCGTATTCGGCATGAAATAAAGCGGCGAAACTCAAGTGATTGATCAAAACCGAAATCGATGTCGGCGTCCTTACGCCTGAAGTATACCTTGGAGTGGGGAAAATATCCGGCACAGACCCTACGATAAAAACCCGGAACAAGGTGCTATTTGTTTCTGTCGCGACACGCTCGCGTTAGGCGGCCGAACAATGCTAGTCGTCTGCATAAATATTTTCGATCTACTGCATCCAATCCCGCATTTGCGTTGTAGTAAAGCCATCAGCAATAACCGCTGAATGTCTTCCCCATATGTTAGTTCGCTAACTGTGGCGTCATGCCAAATACACCACTATTTATAGCGCATACCCGCCGTCCGTATAAAACTTCGTTCATAAGGATATCGACATGAAAACATTATCTTTTCCCAAGCTCATGCTCACTTCAGCCGTCGCCTTGGCGTTGGCCGCGTGTGGCGGAAGCAACGACAATAATGACAATAATACGGCCAGCCCGCCGCCCGCACTTTCGGCCGGCGACGTCTTTGCTTTGACCGCAAGCAACAGGCTTGTCTCGTTCAATCGCGATGCGCCTGGCACCATCCGCACCACCGCCACCGTGACCGGCCTGCAAAACGGCGAAAATTTGGTCGGCATCGATTATCGTCCGGCCGATGGTTTACTTTATGGCGTCGGCAACAGCGGGCGTATTTATACGATCAGTACCGATACCGGCGCCGCTACCCTGAAATCCACTCTGGCAGTCGACCCCACCGATACCACCTCGCCCTACACGGCCTTGACAGGCACCGACTTCGGCGTCGATTTCAATCCGCTCGCCGATCGCCTGCGCATCGTTAGCAACACCGGCTTGAATCTGCGCGTCAACGTCGATACGGGCGCGACCACCACTGACGGCACCATCAATGGCGGCGCCGCAAATGCCACCGTGACAGCGTCGGCTTATACCAATTCGTTCGCAGGCACCGGCACGACTACGCTGTTTGCGATCGATTCGACCAATGACACGCTGTTTACCCAGAATCCACCCAACAACGGCACCCTGAGCTTGCCGGTCGCGCTGGGCGTGGACGCCAGCAGCGTCAGCGGCTTCGATATCGATCCGCGCACCAATATCGGTTATGCCGTATTCACGGTCGGTGCAGCGCGTAATTTCTATACCCTTAATCTTGCCGCGACCGGCAGTGCGGTGACGATAGTCGGCGCGGTCGGGGTCACGGAAGATATCCGCGGCATTGCCGTGCGCCCTTCCCAGGCACCCGTGGTGTACGGTCTGACCGACGACAGCCGCCTGATCAGCTTCAAACCATCGACACCGAACCGGATCGATACCAGCGTGGCCATCACTGGCCTCAATGGCGGCGAAACCCTGCTCGGTTTCGACGTGCGGCCCAAGGATGGATTGTTATACGGCATAACATCGATCGGCCGGATCGTTACGATTGACACCGCAACCGGCGTCGCCACCGTCAAGACGACGCTATCGGCAGACCCTACCGACACGACTTCGCCGTATGCGAGCCTGGTCGGCACCACCTTTGCCGTCGACTTCAACCCGGTTGCCGATCGCCTGCGTGTCATCAGCAGCACCGGCCAGAACCTGCGCATCAACGTCGATAACGGCGCCACCACGACCGACGGCACCATCAGTCGTACCGGTGCGACGCCGACCGTCAGCGCTGCTGCTTACACGAACAGCTTCGCCGGCACGACCACGACGACGCTGCTTGGCATCGATGCCAACAGTGGCAACCTGGCCCTGCAAAATCCGCCTAATGACGGCACGCTCACCAACATCGGCGCGTTAGGTTTGGATGTCTCCGGTGGGGGCGCCATCGATATCGCCGGTGGCGCCAATGGCCTGGCTTTGGCGGCCTTGCGCTCGGGCGCTGGCGGCACGACGTCACTGTATCGCATCGATCTGGCGACAGGCGCCGCGACGCTCGTCAATGGCCCGACCAGCACGGGTTTGTCGCTGATCGGAAATGGCGTGACAGGCTTGCGCGATATTGCGATCTCGTTGAAATAAACCGCATTATCTGAAACAGACGGCTTGGCCCTCCTGGGTCAAGCCCGCATTTCTGCCTACTTTTCCCGCAATCAGTGGTTTACCCAAATCTTCTCCGCAAAGCCCTACCGTTTGCCATGCGCGCATCGCTCGCACCTGCATAATTTAATTCCTCCCCGGCACGTATCAGAAATGAAAACAACAAATTCCTGGTCATATCGACCATGTATCTTTTTTTATGCAACCAGTTGCAATAGCTGGGCATGCACTCTACAATCGGGCAACTGATTGCATAAAGGATCCCATGAATTCATACCCCCACCTTCTCCAGCCGATTGATCTCGGATTTGTCACGCTGCCTAACCGCGTCATCATGGGATCGATGCATGTCGGCCTCGAAGAAGTGCCTAACGGCTTCGAGCGCATGGCGGCGTTCTACGCCGAGCGCGCGCGCGGTGGCGTTGGTTTGATCGTGACGGGTGGAATTGCGCCGAATGGCCGCGGCCGTCCGATGAAAGGCGGCGCCAAGCTGACCTCCGAAGCCGAAGCCGAGCCGCACAAGATCGTTACCGCCGCCGTCCATCGCGAAGGCGGCAAAATCGCCATGCAGATCCTGCACTTCGGCCGCTATTCGTACCAGTCCGACCTGGTCGCACCCAGCGCCATCCAGGCGCCGATCAATCCGTTCATGCCGCATGCGCTGACAACCGACGAGGTCGAGCAGACCATTGCCGATTTCGTTCGCTGCGCGGTGCTCGCGCGCTCGGCCGGCTACGACGGCGTCGAGGTGATGGGTTCCGAAGGCTACCTGATCAATGAATTCATTGCCGCGCGCACCAACCAGCGCGACGACGAATGGGGCGGCGAGTATGCCAACCGGATTCGTTTCGCCACCGAAATCGTGCGCCGCATTCGCGAAGCTGCCGGAGCGGATTTCATCATCATCTATCGCCTGTCGATGCTCGACCTGGTCGAAGGCGGCTCGACGCTGGATGAAGTGATCCAGCTTGCCAAGGCGGTCGAAGCAGCGGGCGCGACGATTCTCAATACCGGCATCGGCTGGCACGAAGCGCGTATCCCGACAATCGCGACCAAAGTGCCGCGCGCCGCCTATGCCTGGGTCACGCAGCGTTTGAAGGGCCATGTATCGATCCCGCTGGTGGCCACCAACCGCATCAACACACCGGAAGTGGCCGAGCAGTTGCTGGCCGACGGTTACTGCGACATGGTTTCGATGGCGCGTCCTTTCCTCGCCGACCCGCTGTTCGTGCGCAAAGCCGAGCAAGGTCGCGCCGACGAAATCAATACCTGTATCGGTTGCAACCAGGCCTGCCTCGATCACACCTTCGGCGGCAAGATCACGTCCTGCCTGGTCAATCCGCGCGCCTGCCATGAAACCGAGCTGGTCATCGCACCGGCCATTTCCCGCAAGCGCATCGCCGTGGTCGGCGCCGGCCCGGCGGGACTGAGCTTTGCGGTCACTGCCGCCGGGCGTGGTCATGATGTGGTGCTATTCGATGCCGATAGTGAAATCGGCGGCCAGTTCAACATTGCCAAGCAAGTGCCCGGCAAGGAAGAGTTCTACGAAACGCTGCGCTACTTCGGCCGCCAGATCGAACTGACCGGCGTCAAGCTCACACTCAACACACGTGTCGATGCACAGCAGCTGAGCCAGGGCGGCTACGACGAAATCGTGCTGGCAACCGGCGTCACGCCACGCATCCCCGACATCGAAGGCGTCACGCATTCGAAGGTAATGAGTTACCTGAACGTACTGCGCGACAAGCAGGAAGTCGGCAAGACGGTGGCGCTGATCGGCGCCGGTGGCATCGGCTTCGATACGGCTGAATACTTGTCGCATGTCGGCACCAGCCCGAGCGTCGACCCTGAAAAATTTTATGCCGAATGGGGCATCGACCCGAGCTACCAGCAACGTGGCGGCATCCGTCCTGCGGCGCCGGAACCGTCGCCGCGCAAGATCGCCTTGTTGCAGCGTAAGGAGACGAAGGTGGGCGACAACCTCGGCAAGACCACCGGCTGGATCCATCGCACGTCGCTCAAAGCGCGGCGCGTGCAAATGATCGCCGGCGTAACTTACCGCAAGATCGACGACGCCGGTCTGCACGTCACCGTCGGCGGCAAAGACATGCTGATCGAATGCGACAACGTGGTGCTGTGCTCCGGCCAGGAACCGCAACGCGAACTCCAGGCCGCCTTGCTCGCTGCCGGTTGCAGCGTGCACCTGATCGGTGGTGCCGATCACGCGGCCGAACTGGACGCCAAGCGTGCTATCAAGCAAGGCGTGAGCCTGGCAGCGACGATCTGATCGTCAATCCCGAACAGGAGCAGAAGATGCGTACCAGCCTCACCCGACTCACTCCCGCGGTTGCCGAATCGCTCGCAGCCTGGCACGCGATGGTTGCCAGCCGCGACCTTGCCGGCCTGCCGGCAATCCTGCATCCGGTCGCGCTGTTCCGGTCCCCGATGGCGTACCCGCCCTACCGTTCGGCCGCGGCGGTGGCCTTGATTCTGGGCACGGTTATCGACGTGTTCGAGGATTTTCGCTATGACCGCGAACTGGCCACCGACGATGGGTTATCGGTCGTGCTCGAATTCAGCGCGCGGGTTGGTGACAAGGAACTCAAGGGCATCGACATGATCCGCTTCGACCACGACGGCAAAATCACCGAATTCGAAGTGATGATCAGGCCGATGAGCGGATTGCAGGCGCTCGGCACGGAAATGGGCAAGCGGCTCGGCCTGCAACTTCCGGCATTCAAGGAAGGCAGCGTGAAAGTTTAAAAGTCGGTCGGACTCAGCAGGTCTAAGCACGAGATTGGTGGCGTGGCGTCAGCTTTTGTCGGCATGACTGCTGCGGTAGCGGGATTAAGGTCCCCACCTGAGCCACAGCTACCACCAGTGCCACAGCTACCACCAGTGCATGGCGCCGCCACGGTGCACTATTCTGATGTCAGTACTTGTTGGCTTCTATTTCAAAATCCGCGAATTGGTGATGCTACGGCGAGGTTTCAACCAGATTAACGGATCGACCGGGATTAAAACTTTTCCGTCCACGGCCGTAGTTCGATTTCCCAGGTCCATGCACTGCGCGGCTGTTGCAACACATGCAGATAAGTCTCTGCAATCGCATCCGGGTCCAGTGTGCTTTCGGATTCATCGGCCGGATCACTGCGGACAGTATCTCGGATGGCACCATCGATCACGAAGTGCGCGACATGGATGCCGCGCGGCGCAAGTTCGCGTGCGATGCTCTGCGCTAGGCCTCTTAATGCAAATTTTCCCATCGCAAAAGGCGCCGACTCCGGATAGCCCTTGACACTGGCAGAGGCACCCGTGAAAAGGATCGCGCCCTGCTGCCTTGGAAGCATGCGCCTGGCCGCCTGTTGCGCAACCATGAAACCACCGAAGGCGGTAATAGCGATGGCTTTTTGTACGTCCGCGGGATTCAGGTCAACGAGCGGCGCTTTGACGCGCGCGCTTGGATTGTAGACCACCACTTCGGGCGCGCCGATATCGTTCTCTACTTGCTCGAACATCCGAATAATACTGTCGCTATCGGCCACATCGCATTGGACAAGGTGGGCACCGATTTCGGTTGCCAGCGCTTGCAGCTTGTCGGTTCCGCGAGATGCGAGCGCAACCTGCATGCCTGACCTGGTAAACCGCCGCGCAAGTGACGCGCTCAGCCCTGTCCCTGCTCCAACGATGAGTGCCGTCTTCGGCGCAAAAATTGCCATGGTTACGCCTCTCTGGTTGAATATGACCGACCCCGCCTAGCGCATGATGACATACCAAAAACTAATTTTGCAAATATTTCCTTGAAGGTCTGTCAACTCTTGACTGATTGTGATTACATCCTTGCCTATGGTCGAACCCAAGGATGGTGCGAATGATGTTACGAGACGATCAGTGAAGACGTATTGGCACACTGGCGTGTATGCGGTTAAACGCGCGCTGGCCCCAACATTGCTTTTTCATGCAAATCTCTTCGAATACTGAATTGTCCAAATACCGAAGTCCCTGGCAAACTAGACCACGACACGTGGGCGCATCAATACCTGGCATACACCCAAAGATTCCTCGAACATTCAGAATTGTTCGAACTGACCACCTGCCGAATTCATCACGGAGGGTTGGAGCACCAACCGCCGCGATGGCTTGAGCAAACGCGGTGCAGACCGGCTTATTCTCTCACTTTCCTGCCCGGGATGCGCGGCGTTTGGAAGGTGCGCGATCTGCTTTTCGTTACCATGGAGTTTGAATACACTAACCGTTTCAGCGAGCCTGGCTGATTGCTCTTGCATGGCTTCGGATGCGGCAGCCGCTTGTTCGACAAGTGCCGCATTTTGCTGGGTCACCTCGTCCATCTGGGTAATGGCCACGTTGATTTGACCAATACCGGCGGTCTGATCCTGGCTGGCCATCGTGATTTCGCTCATAATGTCGGTTACGTGCTTAATGCTGTTGACGATTTCATCCATCGTTACCCCTGCCTGATCGACCAGCTTCGCTCCCATGTCAACCTTGCCCACCGAATCATCGATGAGGGTCTTGATTTCTTTCGCAGCGGCGGCGGAACGCTGGGCTAAAGTGCGGACCTCAGAAGCGACAACCGCAAAGCCTCGGCCCTGTTCGCCTGCGCGTGCGGCCTCCACTGCCGCATTCAATGCCAGAATATTGGTCTGGAAAGCAATTCCGTCAATGACGCCTATGATGTCAACAATCTTCTTTGAAGACATGTTAATAGAGGCCATTGTCTCGACGACCTGCGAGACAACGGCACCGCCCTTGCTCGCGACAGCGGAAGCCGAGACCGCCATCTGGTTCGCCTGGGACGCGTTGTCCGCATTTTGCTTGACGGTCGCAGTCATTTCTTCCATTGAGGAAGCGGTTTCTTCAAGCGAACTGGCTTGTTGTTCCGTGCGCGAGGATAGATCCTGATTGCCAGCAGCGATCTCCGCTGACGCAGTTACGATCAAGTCTGAACCGGCGCGTACCTGGCTAACGATGCTTACCAGATTTTCCTGCATGTTTTTTATTGCAAACAGCAAGCTGGACTGGTCTCCTGCTTGTGTTTGAATATTCATTGACAAGTCACCGGAAGCTATCCGTTGTGCAGCTGCGACCGCATAGGCAGGCTCACCACCGAGTTGACGCAATAGCCAGCGCGTCATGAAATAGCCAGTTGCAGCGCCGCCCAAGATCACCGCGATCAGACCGCCAATGATCAACTTCAACGATGTTGCAAAAACCGACTCGCCATTTTCGCTAGCGCGTTCACTGCCGGCAAGATTGAGTTCAACCAATTTTTCAGTCAGCTTGGTTACGTGGCTGTTCAGGGTCGATGACTCACCACGTAATATGGTTTTTGCTATTTCGTCCTGTTCAGCCCGTGAAGCATCTAGCATTTTTTTGCTGACCGCGAGATACGCGTCGAGCTTCCCGTTGAACTCGTCGTAAGCCGCTTTTTCTTCTGGAGAATTAATCAACTTCTTGTATATGGACTGTCCTTTTACCACTTTGTCTAACGCATCCTGAATGCGTTTTTCGTATTTCACCTTGTCGTCCGCGCTCGACGCAAGGATGTGCTGCACTTCCTGGGATCGATAACGCGCCATTCCTCCCTTTATTTCCTGCGCGGCACTCATCGCAGGCATCCAATTTGTTGTGACATCGGCCATCAACGCGCGAAGATTGGCCAGCTGGGTAAGCGCAAATACACAAAGCAATAGGGTCAGCACAATGATGCCGACAAATGAAAGTGTCATTTTTGTGCTGAGCTTGGTATTTCGGAGTTGATCCATTGCATTTCCAATCATCGTGTACGTCGAATAAAATGAAATAAAACAGCTCCTGAATAATATTTCCTTATGCAAACATTGAGAATCCATACAAAAGTATGGGTTGGTGTAGTCGTACGGCTATCACCATATTGACGAGCTTCTTCTGACTGGAAGAAATATCAACGCGTGTTGACGTTTGTAAAAATAATTTGGCAATAATGCATTGAAGTTTTGAAAACTTTTAGCGGGATGTTTTTATATTGTTGCCTTTAGACGGCGATGATACGAATGATGATGCGAGACGTTTAGTGTGAACGTATTGCCACACTGGTCTATATGGGAGTAAAGCGGCCAAGGGCGTGATTCCCAGAACGAAAATCACAAGGTGCAAGGGTGCTGAGACCGCCACCACCATCGCATCGGAATGTGATTAAGCGATTCTTCGCTCAGCGAAAGCAGTTTCGCCGTGTCGCCACGGGTTACGCCAAGCTGGCGTCCCGTTTCGAATAATTTGTTCTCATCGCCCCTTCAATGCTATGGCTGACATAAATGTCAACACGCCGTACCTGGAGCGACGGTCTTGCTGATTCGTTGTAATGCGCGGACCTTTCCTGTTCACGTCATCGGGGAGGTCAGAACCCTGATGCTATGGTCGCTGCTCAGTGCTTTTGTATCACATCGAGCCAGCTTTTCAATGCACCTAATGCCAATTTCCGCGCTGGTCAGATCACTTGGGCACCGGTTTTCCAGACGGCGGTCAGATCGCAGCCGATAGTACGTCGAAGACTTGGAAGTGCTTGAGCACGCCGTCATCCCAACCACCTACAATCATCTGGTCTGCGCTTGCTTTTAATGCTGCGGCGACCTGACCGGAAAGATGGGCATTCTGTCCGGCCTGGTCAGCGAAGAAATCGATGATGCCGAACGTGTTCGCATCCATGCGCACCGCGAACCACGAAAGCGTCAATGGCTCAGTTGAAGCGACCGCGCCGGCGCCACCGGCAAGGAAATCTGCAAGGTTCTCTTCCTGTCCTGGTTTCGCCTTCAGCGTAATGAAATTCGCAAGCTTGATTTTGGTGTTCGGTGCCATTGTCATTTCCCTCGTCGGTGATGGTAATTAGTAAAAAAAGTATAGCACTATCAGACCGATTGGCGCTGCCACCGGAAGGCGCGCCAATATCGGTTGCTTCGTGAAGTTGATCATCGACCGGTTCGCTGTAAGGAAAGGGGCGTGAAAGCGAACAGGGTCGGGAAAAAGGGAACGGTATCTGGTTTAAGACGGGCAATCCCGGCCATCCATTTTCCTAAAGCGACTTCGAAATTCAAGTCCGAACTGCCAGGAATGCGTAGAGTTTTACATAGCAATGTCGACCCGCAAAATTCTAGGTACATCAGGAAACCTTAAGAACAACATTTTATATTGCCCCGGCAAGGAATTTCGCCTGGTTGACCTGCATTGCTGCCACCCTCGGCAAATAGCGAAAATCCCACGGTGTCTTGACCTCTTACTCGAACCTCATTGCAACAGGCAAATTCAACCTGACTGACTGCCGGCAGTTGCAGTACCATGCACAATTGAGTCTGCAAACAAGCCCATGTCCTTACCTCACGCCCTCCTCACCTCGCTGCTCGAAGCATCCTGTTCCGGCGCCGAACTGGCGCGCCGTTTCGACCGTTCGATCGGCTTTTTCTGGCATGCGACGCATCAGCAGATCTATCGTGAACTGGGCCGCCTGGAGCAGGCCGGATGGGTCGAATCGCTGCCACCGGAAAACGGCCGCGGGCGCAAGAAAGTGTATCGCGTGCTGCCGGCCGGACGCGCCGAACTGCAACGCTGGGCCGACGAGAGCCAGGATCCCCGACCACTACGCGAAGAACTGATGCTGAAGCTGCGCGCCGAGGCCGTGATCGGACCAACTTCTGTGCGACGCGACATCGAACGCCGGCTCGATCTGCACCGGCAAAAGCTGGCACTGTACCGCGAGCTGGAAGCCAAGGATTTTCCAGCAGCCGATGCCGCGCGCGCGGTGCAGTTGCAGCATCTGGTGCTGACCGCCGGCATCATGTTCGAAAGCCTGTGGATCGAATGGTCGGAGCAGGCATTGACGGTTCTGGCAAAGGAATAATCTCAACGTAACGTTCAACCTGCTGTCATTCAAGAGGTGCCAGCAGTGCCGCCACGTCATCCGGCCCGAACTTGGGCGTAGTCGCGCCATCTTCGCCAAGCACGCCCGCCGCCAGCGCCGACTTACGCGCCTGCAGGTCCAAGATGCGTTCCTCGATGCTGCCCTCCACCACCAGTTTATAGACCAGCACCGGCTGGTCCTGCCCGATCCGATGGGCGCGCGCCGTGGCTTGCTCTTCCACGGCCGGATTCCACCACGGATCGACGTGAATGACCGTATCGGCTGCTGTCAGGTTCAACCC
>JACMQD010000355.1 GCA_014377155.1 Herminiimonas sp. | reverse complement strand
TGACGTCGCGTGGTGCCGGTCGCCCGCAAGATGCCGATCTCCTTCGACTTTTGCACCACCGACACCACGGGCACGCTGGCAATGCCAAGCGCCGCGGTGATGCCAACGAACAGGCGGATCATGAAGAATGTCAGCGTTTGCCCCGACAGTGCCTTGAAGAATTCTGCATTGGTCTTGATCCAGCTTTCTACCTTGATGTCGGGTTGCGCCGCGATTTGCTGCGCCAGCGTCTCCGCCTCGAACGGTGCGGCGACCTTGATCTGCAAGCTCGTCGCCCCTCCTGGCAATCCGAGCAGGCTTTGCGCGGTACGCAGCGCCACATACACGCTTCCAGTGTTTTGGCCTTGATTGCCATAATCGAAAATGCCCGTGATGAACAACACGCTGGACACGCCCGACGCAGCTTTCAATGTCAGCTTGTCGCCCGTCCATACGCCAAGGTCTTTGGCCAACTTGACGCCGATAACAATGTCGGTACTCGTCAGGTCAGCGCTACCGGCAACGATTTTTTCTTTCAGCGCAACGAGGCGCAAGTAGCTTTCAGGCTCGATGCCACGCACGCCGACGCCGGTGTTGGCATCACCGCGCAAGATGAAAGCGGCCCCTTCGACGACGGGCGCAACCACCAATACGCCGGGTATGGCGAGCGTAGTGTCACGCACTTTTTGCCACTGGTCTAGCGAACGGGGACGCTGTGCCCGCGGCTGCACGAGGATTGCCGTTTCGGCGCCGTCGTGTTCACGCAACGAGCGCGGTGCTTCATCGTACGGTGAGATGATGATTTGTGCCTGGTAATCCAATAGCGTTTTGAAGATACTGCCTTGCAGTCCGTTCAGCAGCGTCGACATGAATACAATGACCGACACGCCGAGTGCCACACCGGCGATGATAAAAATTGTTTGCAGCAAACCCTCACGCAAGAATCGGGTCGCTAAAACCCATTCAAAAGGAAGTAGCCCGTTCATGGCGCAGGGATAACATGGGCCCGCACGCGCTGACCGGCTTTCACGCCGACTTTCGACACAGGCACCACGCCTTCGCCTGCAGCAATACCATCGACCACTTCGATCCGTGTATCGCCGCGAAGCCCGAGTTTGACGAACTGCTTGATCGCGCGATTGCCACGCACCACCAGCACCCACGGTTTCTCGCTGGCCACGTCTTCCACTGCGTTTGCAGGGATGACCACAGCCGCATTGCGTCGTGCGGTTTCAATATCCACCGATACGGTCATGTCCTGGCGCAAATAGGCCGGCGAGTTGGCGACGTTCAGCTTGACCTCGACCGAGCCGCGTGTGGCATCCACGCCGGGATTGATATACGCCACCACCGCATCGAAACGCTGGCTCGCAAATGCGTCGGCCGATCCGTAGGCTTTTTGCCCGACAGCGATCTTCGACAAGTTCTTTTCATCGATCTGAATCGAAATTTGCGTCTGACCGCTGGCGGCAAATACCATCAGCGCTTTGCCGGGTTGCACGATGTCACCGACTTCCACGCTGCGAGAAATAAGCACCCCGCTGCTTGGCGCGACGACCTGACCCTGCGCTAACTTAACCCGTGCTAACTCCTCGCCCGCCAATGCTTGCGCAAGCGCTGCTTTCGCCAAAGCAGCGTCACTGCCGCTGGGCGCACTGGTTCTAACCTGGGCTTGTGCACTGGCCACCTGGCTCAGAGCAATTTGATCAGCACGCAGCGCATCATCGACTGCTGCCTGACTGACAAATCCTTGCGCGAACAAATTGCGACTGCGCTCAAGCGCCTTATGCGTTTGAAGTGCGATCGCTTGCGCCTGCGCCAGCGTTTGCGCCGCCACCGGCTGGCTCAGCTCTCCGAGCTGCTGCATCCTGGCCTGAGCCTGCTTTACCGCTGCACTCGCCTGGGCCAAACTTGCGCGGGCCTCGCTGTTATCCAGTTCGATGAGCAGTTGCCCGCGTTCTACTGCCTGACCTTCAGCGACGGCTACACGCAGCACCCGTCCCGAGCCTTGCAAAGCCACCGTAACTCGCTGCGGTGAAATGATCCGACCACTCGCGACGACGGTTTGCAATAGCTCAGCGCTGGTTGCCGTGTACACGGTGACCGGCGTACCCAGCAAAGTATTGCGGAGCAAATACAGCACGAGCACAAGCGTCAGGACGATGACCGAACCAATTTTGAGCCAGGTGCGCAACGCGATGACGTTTGTTTTTCGTGCCGAGCCAGCAGACCCGGATTCGGCCGAAACGGCGACTTGCGGAGGCTGACCCGACAACAACACTACTTGTTCGGTGGGGCCGGCGGCCGGTTTTGCAGTCGGATGATTGGGAATATCCAAAAGATAGACTTTCTTAATTCTGTAGAGGCCTGTCGCGGTAGTCCAAGCTGGCCGAATTTCAACGTGGACGCCAGATCGTTAGTAGATCAACCATTTGAATTGATTCAATGCGACGATCGCGGTGCATTCGGCGTAATGCGCTTCGCTTATCACGCCCTACACGCTCATCTGCGTCATCCAGGCGTTGTCGTCTTCAAGCGCCTGTCCCGGTAGCATACTTGTAGACCAACCAGGAGAATTCGACCGGTATGCACATCGTTTTTTGGGACTGTGATTTCGTCGTCCGACAGTGAACCAACGCGCCTACCTGCTCCTTCCCCCTTCAAGGGGGAAGGAGCAGGTAGGTCATTGAAAACTACCGATGTTTTCGACACGACCATCAAAATCGATTCAAATCCTACCCGTCAAAATTAGCTGGTTGATCAACTAGTGCGCCATCAATACCGGTACCGTCATCGTCGCCAGCATCGTACGTGTCACGCCACCCAACATCAGCTCACGCAAACGCGAGTGCCCGAATCCACCCATGACGACCAGGTCGGCACCGAAATCGGCGAGATGGGACAGCAATGCATTGCCAATATCCATGTTGGCGTCGGTGGTCTGCGCCGACACTTCGACCTTTGCACCATGACGAGCAATGTGAAGGGCAATGTCAGCCCCCGGCTGCTCGCCATGCCTTTGCGGTGTCTGGTCCGCGTTGAACACGACGATCTGCACGATGTCAGCTCTTTGAAGAAACGGCATCGCACCGGCGATCGCGCGCGCCGCTTCGATACTGCCATCCCAGGCAACGACAATTCGCTTTCCGATGGTTTTGAAATCGCTGGCATAGGGAATGAAAAGGACGGGACTCGGCGAATGCGTCAACACGTAGTTCTGCATGTCTGCCGGATGGGCCATCAGCAATTCATCCGGGTCGTTCTGTCCAATAATAAGAAGATCGCAATAGCGTCCCTCCAGGCACAGTGCCCCGGCTGTTTCATCTTCGACGAGTCGGCGCTCGATCGCGTTCACTCCCGCCTGCTTTGCAAATTCCTCAAATACCGCCAATGCAGTCAACGCGCCTTCTTTGGCGAACGCCAGATAGCTTGCGAGACCCTCCGCCGCACCGGTGCCGATACCCGGCATGTAGAACGATGCAGGTAGCGCCGACGTCGCAACACCAATCAGGTGGGCATCATGCTCTGCCGCTATGGCCGCTGCCAGCTTGACGCGGTTGGCGCCATGGCGGGACTCATTGACATGCACAACGATCGTTTTGTAACTCATGAAAACTCTCCGGTTTCGATTCGCTGATCAGCGAAAAATATCTGTTTTTTGAAAATACTTGCGTGCGTGTGCCAGCAGCTGCGGCTCTGTCGGGTGATCGGCCGTTTCAACAGCGACTATTTTTGCTGCGATCGCAGGAAAGTACTGTTTCATATGCTTGGAGAAGATCAGTTTTTCTTCTCCGGGACCCGCAACGAGTATTTCCAGCGTGTCTTGCAGCGCCGCGGCGATGTCGGAAAAATACTGCCGCTCCGCGCCACTGTCGCCAGTCTTGTCATGCCTTGAATGCTTTTGATGAGACTTGAGCTTTTCCGACTCTACTGCTTCGCTATTGAAGGATAGAACGAGCGCTTCTGCGTGGTCGAGCCATACGACTGCGTGATTAAAGGACATGTATTTTCTTTCTGGAGGAAATGCAGACGATTCTCGATCGAGCGCTTGCGCAATACTTGATCACCGACAATGCATGATGGGAGCCGCGGACGCGTTTCCGATTGATCTGCATCAAAAGTTTCGGTATCGGGCATGAGATCCGCGTAGTTTGACAGCGCGCTCCTGTTTCACCGATGGCCGTCAACGTTACCGATCCGTTCATCGCCTTGCGCGCATTCGCTCGCACCATCGATGCCGAAGCGCTACCTCGAACAATTCAACAAATATCGTCAACGGTGGATATAGATACTGATTTCGTACTTTCAACATTGCCGAATATAAATTGATGCAGATCAAATACTTTTTGCGTGCAATAGGGCAACCTTGTCGAGTTGAATATTGCTGGAAATAATCACTCGGTTGCACATCGGTTTGCAGATGTCAGCTCAGTTCGCAAGCAAGCTGGCGTATAGCCATTCGCCCTGCCCCCACCCAATGCTGCTAAGACCCTCCATTAGGGTTCGGTGATCACTACTCATGGAGTCCGATTGAAAGCAGAGTTCTCTGGTGATCTGGATGAATCGCTCGCGCCCATCCGCCGCATCCTGCAGCGCTCCGGATTAGACCGCCCGTTACTTGAAAAAATCGATGGCGAATGGCCATTTGACGTCCTGCCGAGTCCGCGCGACTTGACTGCAAATTCGCGATGGCATCGGTCACTACATGTGACCGTGAAGATGAAGTTCGCCATCGCTTTGATGACAAGCAGCGCGTGGGCTGCATTTTCAGTGTGGATTGCCATACCGTGGATGCGCGATCTTGCGCTGTTAAGCAATTGGGCGATCGCGATTTTCGCCGTCGGCGGTATTGCGATCGTGCCGGGATTCATGAACGCGTTTCTCGTTTCCAGCCTGCTGATGGATCTCCGGCCGGCCCATGGTGCGCTGGTCCGGTACCCTGGCATTTCCATCTTTGTCGCCGCCTACAATGAAGCGGCTTCGATCGCGGCGACGCTCAAGTCTATCGAACGCCAGGACTACCCGGGGTCGATTGAAGTAACGGTCATCGATGACGGTTCGACGGATGCCACGTTCGATATTGTTACTGCATTGTGTTTTCCCTGGCTGACGATTTTGCGCCAGCCGACCAACCTGGGCAAGTCCGCCGCACTCAACCGTGCGCTGGCCTCCGCGCACTTCGATCTCATCGTGACACTCGATGCAGATTCGATACTGTATGCCGATGCCCTGAAAAATCTCGTCGAGCGCTTTGCTGCCGATCCGGTGAACACGCGGGCAGTAGCGGGAACCATGCTGGTCCACAACTCGCGTGCGAGCTGGGTAACCAGAATGCAGGAATGGGACTACTTCCACGGCATCGCCGCGATCAAGCGGATTCAATCGCTCTACCACGGTACGCTGGTCGCGCAGGGTGCCTTTTCATTGTATGACCGCCAGACACTGCGTGATGTCGGCGGATGGGTCGACTGTGTAGGCGAAGATATCGTTCTCAGCTGGGCGATTCTGAGTGCCGGATGGCGTATCGGCCACGCCGAGGACGCCATGTGTTTCACCAACGTTCCGGTAAAGCTGCAACAGTTCGTCAGACAGCGACAACGATGGGCGCGCGGCATGATGGAGGCGTTCCGCCGGCATTCGCACATCCTATTGGAACCCCGCATGTCAACCATGTTCGTGTGGTGGAATGTGTTCTTTCCCTGGCTCGATCTGGCGTACACCCTTTGCCTTATTCCCGGCACGGTGCTGGCGTTGTTTGGCATTTACTGGGTCGTCGGTCCGCTGACGATTCTCCTTCTGCCGCTGTCGCTGCTGCTGAACGGCGTGATGTATCACGTCAGCGCCGGGATGTTCAAGTCGCACGGCCTGCATGTGCGATGGAATCCTGTCGGATTTGCCTTGTATGCTTTTGTGTATAGTCTGATTTTGCAGCCGGCTTGCGTTGCCGGATATCTGTCCGAGTTGCTTGGACTGCGCAAGTCATGGGGAACCAAATGATCAGCCCATTCAGTCACGGCGCTTCCCTGCTGTCCGTATTGCTTGCGGCCTGTGCCATGTCGACGGGGAATGCAGTGGCACAGGAAGTTCGCTCGTTCGCACCGCTGGGCGATATCCTTTTCTCGTCCGACACCGACGGGTTCCAGGCATTGCGCACACGCGCGGGCGCGTACGTCGCGTATGAGAATCCATGGCGCTACACCGGTTTTGCGGCGCAGTCGACCCGTTACAATCAAGGTGACTTCAGCAAGAATGTGCAGGGACTTGTCGGCCAATATCGCGACGTGCGACGCGACACGCTAGCCGGTATCGAAGCCGAGGCCGGCGTGGTGCGCGTTTCAGGGCGGTTGCGTCCTATCGGCGACGCGACCTGGCGGACAATACCGGTGCGCGGAACCGCGATCGACCTGATGGCCTCGGCCGATCTGGTCGAAACGCCGAAAGCACTCGACCGTGGTATCGGCTATACCTTCCTGTCGGCAGGCCTGGAACAGCAGATTGGCGATCGATTCACCATGACCGGGCTCGCAGGCTGGCAATCGTTTAGCGATGGTAACGCGCGCACGCACCTTCGTGCTCGCCTGATCTGGCTGGCGATGCCAGAAGACGGTGTGACACTTCAACTGCGCTTTCGTCAATATGCGACGCGCAGCGACGACGTAGGCCAGGCGTATTTCAATCCGCCCGAGTATCGCCAACTGCTCGGCGTCGCCACGATTCGCAAGCGCACTGCCGGATGGATCTTGAGTGGCGCGATTGGTGCCGGACCGGAGGGTACCGATGTGGGCCGCTCGCATGTTTCCTATCTCGCGGAAGCGCGCGCCGAAGGGACGATTGCCGGTGCTGTCCGACTCGTGCTGAAAGCCGGCTATAACCGATCAGCGGGCTATATCGATAGCCCGAAGTATGCGTACCGACTATTCTCTGCGACATTCGTCGTGCCTTATTGATGCGTGCGCTGACCAAGAAAAATATCCAGCCACGGTAACGTCCCTTTGATAAGGTTGACCTGCGTTTGAGACAAACAATTCAGCAGCAGATCGGCGATGACCGGCGAAAGGGCAACCATGCCCCTTCGGGCATTGATCCTACCCTTGAATAGATGGGCTGGAAAGTGTCGAAAAAATGCATGGAAACGCGGTCTGAAATTCGGCACGCTGATTCGCCATTTCTTGCATTATCCCGGCTAGCCCTCGCGGTAGGCAAACGTTCGCTAACGTACAGAACTTTGTTCGTCATCTGTATATTTTGCAAATGCTGTCGTGACTTCGGATTTCTGTCAGCACGATTTAATAGCGAACACCATCAAATTCCTCTGGAGATTAGTATGAAGCGAATTCATTGTGCCATTGCCGCAATGCTTATTAGCACTGCGGCTTTTATCCCTACGCAAGCAATAGCGCAATGATTCAGTATCGTTATTGGCAATGCTCCCCCACCGCCACGGCGAGAAGTCGTTCCCGCTC
>JACMQD010000053.1 GCA_014377155.1 Herminiimonas sp. | reverse complement strand
TGCTTCATGGCAGCCGCTACTTCGCGTTGGCCGTCACGCTCCCTTTCGGTATCGCGCTTGTCATGCTGCTTCTTGCCCTTGGCCAGGCCGATTTCGCACTTGATGCGGCCTTTCAGATAATGCAAATTCAATGGAACCAGCGTATAGCCGGAACGATCCACTTTTTCGACCAGTTTCTTGATTTCGGCGGCATGCAGTAACAGTTTGCGGGTCCGCGTTGCCATTGGCGAAACATGCGTCGATGCCGACGACAGCGCGCTGATATGCGCACCGAACAAAAATAACTCGCCCTTGTTGACGATCACGTACGCTTCCTTGAGCTGGACGCGGCCCGCACGGATCGATTTGGCTTCCCAGCCTTCGAGCATGACGCCCGCTTCATAGCGCTCTTCGATGAAGTAATCGTGAAAGGCTTTTCTGTTATCAACAATAGTCATGAGATGCCAGGTGGTGCTGTCGGTTAAAATTGCAAGATTGAGATTCTATCAAACGGTTCAATTCGATGGCAGCAGTTCATAAAACAGTTTTTTTAGGCTATAGCGCGGCGCAGATGTTCGCGCTCGTCGACAAGGTCGAGGATTATCCCAAATTCTTGCCATGGTGTGGCGGCGTTGAAGTCAAGCAGCGTGACGGCGACACGCTGGTCGCTACGCTGTCGATCAACTATCACGGCGTGCGTCAATCTTTCACGACCGAAAACGTCAACACACCGCCCACCACGATGCACATGCGACTCATCGATGGGCCGTTCAAGGTTCTCGATGGCACATGGAATTTCAAGGCGCTCAGAGATGATGCCTGCAAGATCGAATTCGACCTGCATTATGAATTTTCGAGCCGCATCTTGGAGCAAATCATTGGGCCGGTCTTCAATATTATCGCGAACAGCTTCGTCGACTCATTTTGCAAGCGGGCCGAAACCGTTTATGGCTGAGCAAACCAGTGTAATCCGCGTCCAGGTGTGCCATGCGACGCCGGCACAGCAGTTTCTGCGTACGGTCGATATTGGATGTGGATCGACCATGCAGATGGCAATCGACATCAGTGGTGTGTTGGACGCTTGTCCGGAAATTCATCTGGATTCATGCAAAACGGGCTTGCATGGCAAGCTCCGCCCGCGCGACACGGTGCTGCGCGATGGCGACCGGGTCGAAATTTACCGACCGCTGATTGCCGATCCGATGGAAGCGCGGCGCCGACGTGCCGAAAAAAAAGTGTTGTCAAAGGCTGGCTGAATACCAAGGCGGAAGACGGTGAGCAAATGGGATCAGGACTTGCATCCGTCTAATACCCCTTTGACTGTCTTGGACTCTTGCGCCCGCTGATCGTCGCTCATCAAGCCGCGATCGCCGTTTTTGTCGGTCTGTCCGATGCGGTCGCCCGAGTCGAGCACACGCTTGTACTCACGCGCACGTTCGCAATTTTTGGCGTTGTCAGCATTGACTTTCGCCAGATCACTGGCTTTCTTGTCCAACTCCGCCTGGGCGATCTTGCGCTTGTTGAAATCGGCATTTTTTTCTGCAGTGCTCAGCGGCGCTTTAGGCAACGGCGTGGCTGCACTTGTTTCGCCCATGCTTGTGACGGGGCCTGCCGCGGACGTCGCCCGGGTCGGCGCTTTGAGGATATCTTTTGATGGAATCGAAGCTGGCGGCGGCATGTCAGAAAACTGCTTTGCGCCCTTGGCATCGAGCCAGACATACTGAGCATGCGCCGAAGCGGCCACTGCGCATAATACAACGCAAACAGACAACATCCGTTTGGCTTGAAGTTTGAACATGGTCTTCCCTTGAATTGATCTACTGCAATACATTGATTTCGCCATGCTTTCCCTGCCGTGTCAATGCGAAAGCACGCCAAAGGGCAGCAAACAAGAGTTTAGGGCGAGGGAATGCACGAATTACTCTGTATAATTCGCTTTTGCGCCAATAGGAAAAACTATGCGTCTTCTTCAAAAGGCACTCACATTCGATGACGTGCTGCTCGTTCCGGCCTACTCCAACATACTTCCCGCACAAACTTCGCTTAAAACCAAGCTCACGCGCAACATTACACTGAACATTCCGCTGCTGTCTGCAGCCATGGACACCGTCACCGAAGCTAGGCTTGCCATCGCCATGGCGCAGGAAGGCGGCATTGGAATCGTGCACAAGAATCTGACTGCCAGGGAGCAGGCGCGCGAAGTGGCCAAGGTAAAGCGATTCGAGTCCGGGATTGTGCGTGATCCGATCACGATTCCGCCGACCATGAAAATCCGTGACGTAATCCTGTTGTCGCAGCAGCATGGGATCAGTGGTTTTCCGGTCGTCGAAGGCAAACAGGTTGTCGGCATCATCACCAACCGTGACCTGCGGTTCGAAGAAGAACTGGACGCTGAAGTAAGCCGCAAGATGACACCGCGCGACAAACTGGTGTACGTGAAGGAAGGCGCCGAGCTGGCCGAAGCCAAGCGGCTCATGAACAAACACCGACTCGAGCGCGTCATGGTCGTCAATGACAGCTTCGAACTGCGCGGTCTGATTACTGTCAAGGATATCCAGAAAGCCACCGAACATCCTTACGCCTCCAAGGACGAACACGGCAAGTTGCGCGTCGGCGCGGCAGTCGGTGTCGGCGCCGACAATGACGAACGCATCGAACTGCTAGTCGCGGCTGGCGTGGATGTCATCGTGGTCGATACCGCGCATGGCCACTCGAAGGGCGTACTCGATCGCGTACGCTGGGTCAAGGACAATTACCCGCAGATCGACGTCATCGGTGGCAACATTGCCACGGCAGCGGCGGCCAAGGCGCTTGCCGACCATGGCGCCGACGGCGTCAAGGTCGGCATCGGCCCGGGGTCGATTTGCACCACGCGCATCGTCGCGGGCGTCGGCGTCCCCCAAATTACAGCCATTTCCAATGTCGCACAGGCGCTCAAAGGTACAGGGATACCGTGTATCGCCGATGGCGGCATCCGCTTCTCTGGCGATATTTCCAAGGCGCTGGCCGCAGGTGCATCGAGCGTCATGATGGGTAGCATGTTCGCCGGCACGGAAGAGGCTCCAGGCGAAGTCATCCTGTTCCAGGGACGCAGTTACAAGTCCTATCGCGGTATGGGCAGCTTGGGTGCGATGGCAGATGGGTCGGCTGATCGCTATTTCCAGGATTCGGCAAACAATGTCGATAAATTCGTGCCCGAAGGCATTGAAGGTCGTGTAGCCTACAAAGGTAGCGTTGTGGCAATCATCTACCAGCTTATCGGCGGCGTTCGGTCTTCGATGGGGTACTGCGGTTGCGCAACGATCGATGAGCTATGCGAAAAAGCCGAGTTTGTCGAAATTACGTCAGCCGGCATGCGCGAATCGCATGTGCATGATGTCCAGATTACCAAAGAAGCGCCAAACTACCGCGCCGAATAAGCACACTGGCCATAAGCCAGCCTGCACACGCAAGGGATGACACATTATGGGCAATCCGGATCGATCCACCATGAGCGATACGCAAACTGCACTGAACGGGTATGTGGTGGCCGCGCGACCGGTGGTGGACCAGCATATTTTGCGTGTTCGCCGCATCGGCAAGCGTTTGTTCGGCGCGGCCAGCTGTATCGTGACGTTCGGCGAACTGACCGATACTTTCGTTGAAAACGACCGCAGCGGCAGTTCGGCAGAAGATGCGTTTTGTCACAGCATTCCGCAACCTTCCGGTCTTCTGCTGGTTGCCGACACGCACAAGGAGCGGTCGCTCTGCCAGCATCGGCTGGTAGCCGGTGCGCCGTTCATCCGCTTCTATGTGTCGTATCCGATCTATGACCAGAATCATCTTCCGATTGGCAGCATCAGCCTGATCGATTACGTGCCGCGCTCGTTTTCGGAAGAAGACCTGCAGCTGCTGATCGACCTGGCGAGCCTGGTGGAGCGCGAGCTGCATTTGCGTTCCATGAGCGTCACCCAGATCGATCTGGAAAAAAAGAACAAGAATTTGCGTCGCAAATCGCTGATCGATCCGCTGATCGGTACCTGGAACCGTGGCGCCATCATGCGTATCCTGTCGATCGAAGCCACGCGCTGCAGCAAGATGGATGCACCGCTCTCCCTGATCGTCATCGATCTGGATTTTTTCAAAAAGGTCAACGATACCTACGGCCATCCGGTCGGCGATACCGTACTGGTGAAGGTTGCCAGCCGCCTGCGCTCTTGCATCCGTCCGCAGGAAGCACTCGGTCGCTACGGCGGCGAAGAATTTTTGGTCGTGTTACCGGGTTCCTCGCACGAAGTCGCCATGGGCGTGGCAGAACGCATGCGTGCGGCGGTCGCGGCACAACCTGAAATAATTGGAGAGCTGTCGATCAGTCTCACCATTAGCGCTGGTGTGGCCTCGTCAGCCGTGTTCCCGGAGGCCAGCACCGACGACCTGATCAATCATGCCGATATCGCGCTGTATCGCGCCAAGGATGACGGACGCAACTGCGTCAAGGGTGCGCCGCCAGCGCTGCCATGACATTTCACTCTCAACGTTTTCTCGCCATTACTTTTACCTTCCTCCAATGCATTCAAAAATTCTCATTCTCGACTTCGGTTCCCAGGTAACTCAATTGATCGCGCGACGCGTGCGTGATGCCGGCGTCTTCTCGGAAGTGTTTCCATACGATGTCAGCGATGATTTCGTGCGTTCCTACGGAGCCGCCGGCATCATTCTTTCGGGCGGCCCAAGTTCGGTGACCGAAGGCGATACGCCGCGCGCGCCGCAAGCCGTATTCGAACTGGGCGTGCCGGTGTTCGGGATTTGCTACGGCATGCAGACCATGGCAGAGCAATTGGGCGGCAAGGTCGAAAGCGGCAAGATCCGTGAGTTCGGCTATGCCGAAGTGCGCGCCCACGGACATACGGCCCTGTTCAATGACATCAGCGATTTCGTGACGGAACAAGGGCATGGCATGCTCAAGGTATGGATGAGCCACGGCGACAAGATCATCGACATGCCGGCCGGGTTCACCCTGATGGCGTCGACGCCGAATTGCCCGATTGCCGGCATGGCCGACGAAAGCCGCCGCCTGTATGCGGTGCAGTTCCATCCCGAAGTCACGCACACGCAGCAAGGCAAGGCGATTCTTGCTCGCTTCGTGCACGACATTTGCGGCTGCAAGTCTGACTGGAACATGCCAGACTATATTGCCGAAGCCGTCGCCGCAATCCGCGACAAGGTCGGTAGCGACGACGTCATCCTCGGCCTGTCCGGTGGTGTCGACAGCAGTGTCGCGGCCGCGCTGATCCATCGCGCCATCGGTGACCAGCTTACCTGCGTGTTCGTCGACCATGGCTTGCTACGCCTCGACGAAGGCAAGATGGTCATGGAGATGTTCGCCGAAAACCTCGGCGTCAAGGTTATTCGCATCGATGCCACCGATCAGTTCATGGGCCATCTGGCGGGCGTCACTGACCCGGAAGCCAAGCGCAAAATCATCGGCCGCGAGTTCGTTGAAGTATTTCAGGTAGAAGCCGGCAAGCTTCAAAACGCCAAATGGCTGGCACAAGGTACGATTTATCCGGACGTGATCGAAAGCGCGGGCAAGGGCAAGAAGGGCGCCCATACCATCAAGAGCCATCACAATGTCGGCGGCCTGCCTGAGGCATTGAACCTTGCATTACTCGAGCCACTTCGCGAACTGTTCAAGGACGAAGTGCGTGAACTCGGCGTCGCACTCGGCTTGCCGCACGCGATGGTGTATCGCCATCCATTTCCCGGTCCCGGCCTCGGTGTGCGGATTTTGGGGGAAGTAAAAAAAGAATTTGCTGACCTGCTGCGCCGCGCCGATGCGATCTTCATCGAAGAGCTGCGCTCTGACAAGGATCAGGATGGCCAGTCCTGGTATGACAAAACCAGCCAGGCGTTCGCGGTTTTTTTGCCGGTCAAATCGGTCGGCGTCATGGGTGATGGCCGGACCTATGAATACGTGGTGGCACTGCGCGCCGTGCAGACGCAGGATTTCATGACCGCGCACTGGGCGCACCTGCCGCATGAGTTGCTGGGAAAAGTATCGAACCGGATCATCAATGAAGTACGCGGCATCAATCGCGTGGTGTACGACATTTCGGGTAAGCCGCCGGCGACTATCGAGTGGGAGTGATTTCAGGTCTTTCGGCAGCTTTCGCAAACTATCGGAAAAGTAACTTAACTTATTGATTTCTATAAGTGTGTTTCACGAAAGCTATCGGCATCTATTGACGGCAAGCGAATCTTTTTGTCGGTAATCCTGACGGTAACGCAAGCTAGAGGAGTCATCTAAAAATATTTACCGTCTGACTGTTTTCGGCGCTGACGGTAAAAATAAGAGGAAAAGCTAGTATTCATGCCGGTTTTCAAGTACGGGAAACAATTAAGTGAGTAGGGGCCCTGAGTAACAATTATCTGCCGGTTTTGCCGGGGATGATTACTCGCGCCGCTGCGCGAGATCTTGAATCAGCAACTCGGCGACCATTTCTTCGTCAATTGCTTGTTGCTCTGTGCGCATTGTTAAGGCAAGCGTTGTATCCCACGACGGCTCGCTCTCAGCGCCTTGTAGCGCGCGACCTGGCCGAGGTGCGATGCCCAGCGCAGCACGATAGTCAGCAGCGCCGAAACGCCACGGTTGGGCACCATGTTCGCGCATCACGTGATTACCGATACGTATGCCGGGCCAGTCGAAATCGCCGTGGTAGCGCAGCGAGGCGCCGGCTTGCACGAGCTGGGCCAACACGGTGCGCTGCGCTGCGGCCGGCATGCCGTCGGTGCAGACCATCGGCGCGCAGTTTGCGCCCAGATGATCGGCTGCGATGGCGATCAGGTTGGGGTTCTCACACACGAAGACCGTTCGACCCCGCACGGCGCATTCGGGCGGTGAGCGCAGCAACTGGCGCAGCGACAGGTAGGCTGGCTCGCCAGGCGTTGCGACACCAGGCAGGTTGAGCACCAGGGCCGGCCGTGCCAGTTCATTTACCAGCACACCTGCGCTGGCCCAAAGTTCGCGAGCGCTAGCTTCCGCAGACCCTCCGTCATCCAGATCGGATGGCGCTTCCCGCTTCAGGGCAGACTTCAACACGGCCAGTACCAGCGTCGCGACTGCGCAGCCGTTGTCGAGCGCGTGCGCGTCGCCAAGCGCCTGCGCCGCGAGTTGCGCACGCGTGAGTCCCGGGGCTGGCAGTCGCTTGAGAACGGCTTGAGCCTTTTCAAGAAAATGCACCGCCGCCACGGGGTTTTGCCCGGCCAGGCGTTTCAGCAGCCCGAGGCCGCCTGATATCTGAAGCAGGGCGGCAAGTTCGGCGTGCGCGCAGGCGTCGCGTAGTTGCTCCCATTGGGTCTGCAGGGCCTCGCGCTCCGCTGAGCGGTGGGCGATGCGGCCATCGAGCTGTTCGAGTGCAGCGCGAAGGGAATCGGCCACGCCGGCCTGCCGCAGAGCGGCGTCAATCGCGGCTATATCGACGTGCATCGAAGCGGCAAAGCGTGAAGACCTGCCTTGCAGCGCGGCCAGCGCGGCATGCTCGGCGGCCGTCAGTTTCTCGATGCGAAAGCCTTGCAATGGCGCATCTGCAGCGGCGCGCTCATAGCGCTGGCGCAAGCGCTGCCGCAGCGCGGCAAGCGGCTCGCTGCCAAGCAGGCGCTGCAGACGATCCTCAGTGCTCATCGCTTGAAGTGGCCGCGCCATCGGGTTGTTGCGCCATGCTGTCGATCGGCTGAAAGCGCCGGTCGGGGTCGCGCTCCACACGTCGCGCACGGCCGTTCCAGGTCCAGCGCGACACATGCACGGCATCGACGCCTTCGCGCCGCTGAAGCTGGCAGATGGCCACGCCGGGCAGTTCGGCATAACAAGCCCATTCGCGCTCGCTGGTGATGACAAAGTCAAGATCGAATTCGTGGATCAGGCCCATGCAGTGCGCCCGCGCGGCATCGTCGATGCCGGCGAAGGCTTCGTCGAGCAGCACTAGGCGCGGCGCGTGCGCATAGCCGCTTTGTGTGTAGTAGCTCGACACGGCCGCGAAGAGCGGAACCGTCAAACCCAAAGCGCGCTCGCCGCTTGATGCCGGGCCCGACAGTGGACGCCATTGCCCGTCCTGCCAGCGTTGTACGCGAAAGCGGTGCCATCGCCGGTAGTCCAGTGCCCGTGCGAGCTGGTCGAGCAGGCTGCCGCCGCCCGCCGAATCGGCCCGGCTGCGCTCGATGCCGATGCGCTGGTGCAGCATCTCGCCGACGACGCGCCGGTCTTCGGCCGACCACAGGTCGGTGCTAGTGTTGAGCAGCCGTTTTCTGGCGGCTTCCAGACCAATCGGCGCGCCTTCGACGCCCTCGGGCAACGGCTGCCACTGGAGCCGAAAACGCACGCCCGTCGAGGTCGGGCGCTTCTCCAGTTCGGCATTGATCGCGCTGACTTGCCGTTCGGCATCTTGCAGCAGCTTTTGCACTGCTGCGGCGATTTCGGCCTGGAGGTGGTTTTCGAGCACCTTGCGCTCGCCGGCCGTCAGAAGCTCCCGGCGCTGCGCGATTTCTCCGGCCAACCTCGCACTGAGCTGGTCCGGCCGTTCGGGACGGTTCTGATAGACGATGGTAACCACCAAGCCATAGTCGTTGGTCTCGGCCTGCGCTTGGTGGCTGAGCGCTGCGAGCGCGCGGCCGAGTTCGCTGTAGTCCTGCGAAATCTGGCTTTGCACACGGCTCCAGGCTTCGTCGTCATCCTTCACGCTGGCAAGCGTTTGCTCGGCGCGGCGCGCAAGAGTCAGCGCGGGTTCGATGGTCCAGGGCGTGCGCAGGTCCGGGATATCTGCCTCGGGCATGGCAGACGCGAGCAGACCGGTAGCGGCAAAGCCCTGCAGGTGGCTGACGGCACTCTGCCGCGCCGCGGTTTTTTCCTTCAGAGTGGTTTCGGCATCTGCTGTCTTTTGCCCGGCGCGAGCGCGCTCTTCGCCGGCCAGGCGTAAGGCATTGCCGCAGCTTTTGACCGCATCTTCGCCGTGTTTGACGCGGCTGCGCGCATCGGCCAGTCGCTGCTGCAGTTCCTCGACCTGGGCGCCGACCGATTCGCGCAGTGTTTCAAGCCGGATGCGCGCTTCTTCCGCCAGGGCGTAGCGGTCTACCCAGGTTTGTGCAGCCTGTTCGGTATCTGCGTGTGCCTCCTGCTCACGCAATTGCTGGTGGGCGAGTTCGAGACAGCTGTCGCGCAGCTCGCGCACTGCCTGGAACATCGCATGCAACGATTCGCTGAACTGCTGCAGCGCCTGGACGATCTCTTGCAATGCCGGACGGGTGTCGGGCAGGCGCAGGTCGGTGGCATCGTTTGCCAGGGCCTGGCGGGCGGCCTGCAATTGCTGGCCACTGGCCTGAAGTTGCTGGTCCGCCTGCGCAAGCCGGCTGCGCGCGGTCTGGAACGTATGGGCGCAGAAGACGGCTTCCACATGCGCGGCGCGCAACGCATCGTCATTCGGCGCGGTGTGCCATTCGCTGGCAGCCTGGTGCTGATCTCGCGTGTAGTGATTAACGTGCAGCGCAAGGCTGGCGAGTTGGTTGGCGATATCGTTCAGGCGCAGCGCAATCTCTTCAAGGCGGCGGGCGCGGGCTGCGGCACGCGCGGCGAAACCAATGTAGTCCGCTGCAGGCTTGCTCCAGAAACCGCCCAAAGCGCCGAGGCGAAAGCGGCCCTCCACCGAAACCCAGGCTTCTGCCATACCGTCATCGGCGCTGCCGGATGCCACGCCTTCGAGCAAGCGTTGCAGGGTTGCCGCAGGCACCGGTGCAGCGGACTGGCTCGCCGGTTTGCCGGGCAGCAGCCAATGCGCGAGTGAATGGGATTGGCGCGGCCGCTCCAGCCAGTCGGTGTCGTGCAGCGGCTTGCCGTTTTTGTCGATGGTGTGCATCGCCCCATCAGGCGTGATCCAGGCGTCAAGCAGGCCAGCGGCTTGCAGCGCCGCTTCAAGGCCGGCGCGCTGAAATTCATCGACGCCTTCCCGAAATTCGACCAGTTGCCACAGCGGCGCGCCAGACCTGTCGCGGCGCGCCTCCGGGGCGCGGTAGAGCGGCGCCGGCGGTGCTGCGTCGACGCCCTGTTCGAAACCCGCACGTTCAGCGTTCAGCTTAGCTTGCTCTTCTTCGAGCGTGCCTCGATCGGCCAGCAAGGCGGCCTCGTGTCGCGCCAGTCGTTCGCTGGTGGCCTGCTGCGCCAGTTGCAGCGCATGGCGGGCCGGGTTGTCGCCGTCGAGGTTTACCACCCAGGCAGCCAGCGCGTCAAGCACCGGCGGCGCGGCTTCGATACGCAATTGCTGCAGTCCATCGAAATGCGTCTGCCATGCCGACAGTTCCGCATGGCCTTGCTGTTCGACGCGCAGGTCGGCTTCTGCACGCCGTGCTGCGGCCTCGTCAGCCTCATACTGGCGTTCATCATGGGCGTTTTGTTGGCGTGCATGGGCTTGTTCAGCCTGATCAACATGATCGCAACGGCTTTGCATCAACGCCAGCTGCTCACGCCGCGTTGCGACGCTGTGCAGCAAGTCCTTGCGGGCCGTCTCCATCGAGAGCGGATTCAGGGCGGTCAAGCCGGCGGCATCCAGCATGATGAGGGGGTTACTTTCGCACGCACCGGCAATGCTGGCGCGCTCGGCGCAGTGTTGCGCGATCGAACGCCCTTCAGCCAATGCCTGCGCGGCGGTTGCGGCACGCTGGCTGCGTTCGCGCGTGCCCTGGCACTCGCGCTCCAGCCTTGCCTGCGTTTCCTCGCGTGTCCGCTGCGCCTGCTCAGCCTCGCTTTGGCGGGTCTGCGCATCGCGGTCGGCCAGTTCGAGCCGTTTGGCATCCCGCATCGCCGGGTCATCCTGCAATTGTTCAAGCCGCGTGCGGTTGGCCGCGAGTTCGAGCTCAGCATCGCCATGCGTCGTCTGCGCCAGCACTTCAGCGGCCTGCGCGGATGCCAGCGCCCCCCGCCCTTCATTGAGCGTGCGGCTGGCACCGTCGAATCCGGTCTGCGCGCTGCGCAGGCTTCTGGCTTGGCGCCTGGCCTGGGTAGATGCGTAAATCCGGTAGCGCTGGTTGAACTGGCCAACGGCGCGCTCCAGCGCCTCGTATTCTTCGAGCTCGCGGCGGTACTCTTCCAGCTGGTTCAGGGCGTCGGCCACGTCGGTCAGCAGGTCGGCGGACATCGGTGGCAGCGCTTCGGTCAGGGCGTTCGACAGGCTGACCTCATCGGGCTTCTTCGACAACTGTGGCTGGCGCAACTGGATCAGCGTGTCGATCAGGGCGGCATAGCGTGCCGGGCCAAGGTGGAACAGGCGTTCGTCGACCGCGCGACGGTACGCGGTGGCCGTATCAAAAACCTGGCCCGTCCCTTCAAGCGCCTCTCGCAAGCGTTCGCGTGTCAGCACCACGCGCTGCGGGCTGGTGAGCCAGAGATGTTCCCCGATGCGCTGGTCTTCGAGCACAAAAAACCAGCTGTCAACCTGTGGACGTGCGGTGGCGGCGGACAGCCCGCAACCCAGCGTCAGGTACTCGGCGGCGCCGCTTTCGGACACCCGGCCGAACTCGATCCAGGCATAACCGATGCGCCGGTCATGGCGCCCCATCAGCAGGTTCCAGGCCATCTTCTTGCCGGGGTCGCCATCGGGCTCGATGCGCGATGACTTCAGCTGGGCATCGAACAGGAAAGGCAGCGTCAATGACAACACCTTGGATTTGCCGGTGCCGTTGTTGCCGCGCAGCAGCAGGTGGCCATCGCGGAACCAGAATTCCTCGCTGTCGTAGTGGAAGAGTTCGACCAGGCCGAGTCGCAGGGGTTGCCAGCGGGCGCGGCCCGGCGTGGGCAAGGCAGGTTTATCAGGAGTGATCATGTTGCGTCGAAAAGGGAGGTTTGTGTTGTGCCGGATGACCGTTTGATCTCTGTCTCGCCAATGGCAAAGCGGGCGAGCGCTGGCAAGGGCTGGACCGCATCGCCAATGCACGCCACCAGCTGCAGTTTTTGCAGCCGCTCCAGTGCCTTGTTGGCAAGTTCATGTTCCGCGCCGGGCTCTCTGGCCGATTTGCGCCAGTAGGTGCTGTAGCGTTCCTTGGCCCGTGCGACGAAAGCGGTGACCTCAGCCGTGGTAATGGGGAAAGCCGGGGTGCTGCCATCCTGCACCCGGTGGCGGCCGGCGAGGAACTCAGCGACCAGCAGCGTCACATGCGCCTCGGTGCCTTCGGCCGGCATGGCGACATCGGTCAACTCGCCCCCTTCATCGACCAGGGCCAGCCCTTCGGCGCGCTGCTCGGCAGTCAGGCCTGCGGCATCGCACAAGCGCGTCGCCATCGGCCCGCGCTGGTTGACGAAGTAGGCGCGCTGATCGGTATCGAGTGTGTCCAGATAGACCACCGGATCGTCTAGCAAACGACGCGACAGCTGGTGGCGCAAGGCAGTGCGCCGACCCTCATCGCTGTCGGGAATGTGTTCCGCGACCAGCGCCGACAAGCGTTCGTCGAGTGTCACCGGCGCTTCTTCGGGGCTCCAGGTTGAGGGGCCGCGCACGGCGGCCAGCATTCCGGCCAGCACGCGGCGCTGCACGTCGTAGAGTGCGTCGCTCGCGCTGTGGTCGCCGCCACTGCGCACAAATCCCTCTTCGTCACCCGCCACCCGCAGCAGCACGCCAAGCTCAAGCAGGCTGCGGCACACCGCCACCAACTCTCGGCGCTCATGCTGGGCTTGCAGCGCGAAGCTGAAGTCGCGTGCCACCAGGCCCGGCTCGGCTGCAAACACCAGTAGCCGATCGCCCAGCATGCGCAGCGTGATCTGCGGATCAGCGCGTTCAAGTACTGCGCAGGCCAGACACAACAACACGTAGCGCCGCCTGTCATAGCCGGGCAGGCCGCGGCTCGCATCAAGCAGGTTGGCCGGGCGCTTGTAAAGCCGGGCGCAGTCGCGTTCGATGTGCAACGCCCAGCCGGTTTCGCGTGCAAACCAGGCGCGCAGATCGTCGGCATGGCGGCGCACTGCCGCAAACTCGGCATGGGCCGGTGTCATCAACGGAACCATCAGCAAAGCGCGCAAAGCCTGGCTGCGTTCCTCGTGCTGGTGCTGGTCCTGTTGCTGGCCGATGCTGCTGCTGTCCGTCATTACGCTGCGTGCCCGATCTGAGTGATGGTGATGAAGTGGTCTCGGCCTGCGAAGACACCGGTAGGTGTAGATACCTCAGCGCTTGACTCGGCATCAAGCGGCACAAGGCAGATGTGCAGCAAACCGTCACCGCTTTGCAATTCGACCGCCTCATCGGGCGTTGCTTGCATGGTCAGTGCTTCACCCAGCAAGCTCAGAAACAGCGGAAATGCATGCTCGTCGAGTTGGCCCAATTCAGACAGCCGCGTCAGCTTTCCAGTCGCCAAATGCTTGCGCGCGGCTTCGATCTGTGCATGTTCCTCACGGAATTGTGCAGCCAACAAGCGGCGTTCTTCATCGCGTTCCTGCACGCGGGGCAAGGCGCCACGTGGCGTGGCTTCGCCGTATTCGCGCAAGCGCGGGTGAATTCGCAGCGGTGGGGCCTCGGCCCAGGGCGTGTTGGCCGGCAGATCGGTTGCGCCCGATTCCAGCGCAAGGCTCAGCGAAAAGTGCCGCGCCGGATTCAACGCGAAGGCAGCACGTGACAGCCGATGGGTTTGTGCGTCGTCGTCGCAGGCAGCGAACCAGCCGGCAAGCAGCCGAAAGTCAGCGGAGCGGTCGCTGCGTCCGCTGCGGCGCTCGTTCAGTGCCGCAACGGCGGCCAGCAACTGCGGGATTGCCGAGCGTGCCTTAGATCGCAACAGCTCCGCCTGCGGCAGCTCGAAGCCAGTGCTGACGAACCAGCGGCGCAGCCCTTTCCAGCGCCCGCGCCACGCCTGCCATCCGCGTGTTACAACATCCGCCTGTTCGTAAGCATCACCCGGGGCAGCATCGCCTGCTTCGCGTTGCGCTGCCTGCCATAGCATCGGGTCGATGAGCGGCGACAAAGCGACGATGTGCTGTGCAATCGCCCCGGAGCGAGAAACCAGGTCGCCGATGAAGCGTTCAAGGTAGTCGATCAGCCGCTTCTTGTAGGCCACAACGGCGCTGGCCTCGGCCTGCTGCAACTCTATGCTGCGCCCGATGCCTGCCATGAACGCCTGGGCATTGTCGGCCAGGCTCTCGAACACACGCACCAAGTCGCGCAAGGTCTCGTGTACTTTGGCGGCGTCGGGCAGGGATTCAGCGGAGAGTGCCAACAAGGTCTGCAGGCGGTTGGCGATGTCTTCCAGCGCCACAGTCTGCAGTTCGGCCCGGTGGCGCAGGGTTCGCTCGAACACCGCCAGCGCCGATTCCACGGCCTCACCGCCCCGCGACAGCCGGTACAGATAGCGCGCCCGGTAGAAGTCACTGAGGCTAGCGACGCGGGCCGTATCGGGCTGCGATTCCAGGTTGCCCCACTCGGCGAGTTGCGCCAGTGCCGATTGGACTTCCTCGATGCGCGGCGGCGGGCTTGCCCACTGGCCTTCTGCAAGCACCTCGTCGGGCCGCAAGTGCAGCCGGAACTGGCGTTTCGCGGCGGCGAAGCTGTCCATGATGTTGCGGTAGAGCGCGGATTTCTCGGCGCTCACATGCCTGAACAGCTCGGCAGAATCGTTCACGGTTCGCATGAGGTGGCTGGTTTGCTTGTCATAGCACAGCAGCTTTGTTCGCCTGGGTTTCTACTTCACTGCAAGTCTGCATCAACTGATATGAATCGAAGACGGCGCCCAGTGTCCAGGCGACCCACACGTCCTTTTCAAGCAAATGCGTTGGGCGGACCGTTTTGGCGCGAACTTGTTCCAGGACTTCGCGCTGGTCGTCACGGCTGAGTGCGAGGAAAACTTCAGCCACGAGCCGCTTCTTCACCGATCGCGCGCGCCATCCAGGATGGCAATGCCGCACGTGACAACGCCAGCGCACGCCATTCCGACGGTGGCAGGGTCCTGCGCAGGGTCGCCAACGATTCGTCGGCATGTGTCGGCCCCATCCAGGCCAGAGCGCGCACTGCCTCACCAGCTGGGCCAGTGCCCAAGACTAGCATCCAGCGTGGCACATGCTTCACCAGCACGTCAGAGCGGCCGAGCTTCAGTTTCCGGGTACGCCCCGAGGTCACGTAGACCTCGCGAATCGGCACCTGTTGAGTTAGCCCTAGAGCGTTGGCGGCGGAAGCGCCGTGTATGGCGACAACTTCACCGCTTTGTGCTGCTAGCGACGCCACGACTTTTGCTGGCGCGGGGGGGCGCGTGCCGAACCGGCTGTATATCGGCGCGACATAGGTTCCGCGACCCACGCGCAGCAGCTTATTTTCCTTTGTCATCCTGGAAAGGGCTTGATCGATGGCGGCCCGGCTGCCCAGATGCAGAAATTCTTTGGGCGACAGCACGCCACGCTCAGAAAGGGATTGGGCATGCAGCAGAATGGTTTCAGGCAGCGTGTTCACAGGGACACCTCGAATAGTTAGAACCTTATACCAGTTTCTGACATATGACGATCAGGAAAATTTTAGGCGCCGAGGCTCCCATGCACATGTGCGGAAGAGCCGAGAATAAGCCACAACTGCTTGCCGACGCTGTGCGTTCAACCTGCTGGTCTCCAACTCCGAAGACTACCTGCGCAATCACGGTTTTTTTGCTAATACTAGAAAAAGGCTGGCGCCTGTCTGATGCCTTCGACATGAACCCGGTAGCCGGCGCCCATGATTTGAAGCTCAATATTAGTGAGGCTGATAACGCCATGGGCATTGAATTGGCACGGTCGATAGCGCCGTATTTCAGGCTCTCGACCCTGGATGCAAATGCGATCGTTGTTCGCCAGCAGGTGATTGTCGGGCAATGGCCAATGATCGCTGCTTCCTTAAAGATTCCGGTAGGTGAGCGACAGCAGGTGGCCGACGCCTTCCGACGCGCCTGGTTTTGACGGTAAAAATGACGGTGAACTACCAGTGTCGAGCACGCCCAGCGTTGTATCCATGCGGGTTTGCAGGAGCAGGAAACAACTGAGTGGAATGATTACCGATTTTGCGCGTGGCCGGAGCATGCCGTCGCGGTGATTCCTGTCCCTGACGCGAAAAAAGCGACTGTGCCAGCAGAAGTGCGTTCACGGCCTTCGCAGGCAAGGCGGTGAAGGCGTCGGCTCCTTCGCTAAGGATCAGACGGTAGCGTGGAACAGAACCTCATTTCACCTCTTCGCGGCGTTGCGTTCGAAGGCACGCGCCACCTTTTGAATAGACGGCCGCAACAGCAAGAAGAACCGGTAGGCCAACTCCATGAGCGCGGTCATACCCGGCAGTTTTGCCAGCCGGGCTAACCAGCGCCATCCTGGCAGCGTCGCCCAGAGCGCCACGAAAGCGGCCGCGCCATCGAGCAATGTGCCATCGCTCAAGCGCACGTGAAACCGCACCATCAGCTTGTTGCGCGTGGCAGCGTCGAGTGGCATGGTGGCGTCACTCACATCGGACCATTCGATCGGCACCGTTGCATGCAAACCCTGGTACACCGCCACTTCCTTCCGGCAAAGAGGGCACGACTTGTCATACAGGACGGTCAAGGAAGGCGAGGCGGATTTTGGATGGATGGGCTGGGTCATCGAGGCAGCGTTTCTTAAAATTGGGCGATGCGGTGACGGGCTTTGTGGCGGGCCTGGCCATTCATTTCGGCCGGTCTGATCGCGGCATGCTTGGTGCGCATGCCACGCATGCGTTCACGCCACATTCGAAACGAGCTTGGTTTTAGTCGGGCACGCATCAAGACAATGACGGCCGCTTCGTTGAGTTTAAACTGGCTGAAAATGGCTTCGAATGGCGTGCGATCTTCCCATGCCATCTCGATGATGCGTGAGATATCGGGCTCGGCGAGTTCAATGGATGGATTCACCAGTGCGGACGAATCCTGGATCGGGTTGGGTGGCAATGTGGACGACATCGGCTCTCCATTGGTGGACATGACAGATAAATGCATTGCGTTACAACAAACGTCGCTTGCGCAAAGGTGCCGCTTAGCATTGCAACTCGTTGTAGCATGGTGTTGCGAACTCGACGTAGAAACCGAGTCATCGTCGCGCGCTCCGATTATCCATCAATTCGAGCGTCAGCATATTGTTGGGTCGATTTTGCTCCGGTGCGCTGCGTCGTTTAATCATACGGCGGCAGAAGTTCGGTATCATATAGTCCGTTTGCCTGTCGCAGACAGTCTCTCCATTATTTAAGCACCTTGTCAGGCTCTGTAAGCGCCGAGTGCTCGCAGGGACGAAAAATCCCTGTGGTGAAGATCGTAATGAATTTTTCTTCCATGGCCCGGGCGGGGCGTGATCGACGACGTACCAGGAATAAGCAAGCGTGACATACAGCATAAAAGAAATGTTTTACACACTGCAAGGCGAGGGTGCCCATGCAGGTCGTCCCGCGGTGTTTTGCCGGTTTTCCGGATGCAATCTGTGGAGTGGGCGCGAAAGCGATCGCGCGACCGCGGTCTGCCGTTTTTGCGATACCGATTTTGTCGGCATCGATGGCGATGGTGGCGGCAAGTTTGCCGGTGCCGAGGCGCTGGCCGCCCGCATCAACAGCTTTTGGCCAAACGCTTATCCGGCCAGCAAATATGTCGTGTTTACAGGCGGCGAGCCGTTGCTACAACTCGACGCGGCGCTGATTGCTGCCATGCATGGACAAGGGTTCGAAATTGCCATCGAGACCAACGGCACTCTCGACGTTCCTGCCGGCGTCGACTGGATTTGCGTCAGTCCCAAAGTGGGCGCCGAGCTAAGGGTGTTGAAGGGAAATGAGATCAAGGTCGTCATTCCGCAAATCGGACAAACGCTGGCAGATTACGAGTCGCTCGATTTCCAGCATTTCTTTGTCCAGCCAATGGACAGCCCGGCTGCCGAATACAATACGCGGCTCGCCATCGACACCTGCAAGCGGCATCCGAAATGGAAGCTCAGCTTGCAAACCCATAAATTACTTCAGATACCGTAACCCATGCTCACGATTACCCGCAAGCTCGAGTTCGATGCCGGCCATCGCATCCCCGACCACAAAAGCCAGTGCCGCAACCTGCATGGCCATCGTTATACGCTCGAGATCACCCTGACCGGTTCCGTCATCGAAGTTGAAGGCAGTTCTGATAATGGCATGATCATGGATTTTTCCGATATCAAGTCGCTGGCCAAACAGCATCTGGTGGATATTTGGGATCATGCTTTCCTGGTCTACGAAAAAGACACCGCAGTGCGCGAATTTTTAAACAGTTTGCCAGGGCATAAGACGGTCGTCATCGACCGTATCCCCACCGTTGAAAATTTGGCGCAAACGGCATTCGATATTTTAAAGGCGGCTTACACCGATCACTACGGTACCGGTCTGCGGCTGCAAAAGCTGGTACTGCACGAGACGCCCAACTGCTGGGCAGAGATTACCGATTCACCGGCCTGATAAGACCGACGCGATGGATGACGCGATCTACATGCGGCAGGCAATCGATCAGGCGCATAACGCCTGGGCCTTGGGCGAAGTGCCGGTCGGCGCGTTGGTGGTGCGCGACGGGCAAATCATCGCAACCGGCTTCAACCAGCCGATCGGCACGCATGATCCAACTGCCCACGCGGAAATCATGGCCCTGCGCGCGGCTGCCAGCATTGTCGGTAATTATCGCCTTTCGGGCTGCGAACTGTATGTCACCCTCGAACCGTGTGTAATGTGCGCGGGCGCGATGATGCACGCAAGGTTGGCGCGGGTCGTGTTTGGCGCGTCGGATTTGAAGACCGGCGCTTGCGGATCGGTGGTCAATCTGTTTGAACAGCCCCAGCTCAACCACCATACCGAATTGACCGGGGGGATTCTGGCGGAGGACTGCAGCATGTTGCTGAAACAATTTTTTGCTTCGAGACGCGCTCAGGCACGATCTTTGAAGCTGGAAGATATTCCTGGACCGGGTTTTGGCTGATTCGGTCGCGCTGACAAGGCATCTGATTGAAATAGATCGCATGCAAGGAATATCAGGCTGAGGTACAGTGAAATTTGTCTTGAAGCCTTCACGTCCCAGAGTAACGTAATCCGCACCGCGCCCCGCGCAGCGGCTTTTTCTGAACGGAGAAATTTCTCTTGCCTACTATCGACACCAACGGCATTACGCTGACCTACGAAACTCATGGCGACCATGCTGCGCCGTCGCTATTGCTGATCATGGGCCTGGGTATGCAGCTCATTTCCTGGCCGGATGAGCTCTGTGACGGTCTGGTACGCCAAGGATTTCATGTCATTCGATTCGATAACCGTGACAGTGGCCTGTCAACCAAAATGGAACAATTCGGCAAGCCAAATCTGACTCTGACGTTTGTGAAGTCGATCCTGGCCCTACCGATCACATCGGGTTATTCGCTCGGCGACATGGCAAAGGATACCGTCGGGCTGCTTGACGGCTTGGGCATCGCCAAGGCGCATCTGGTGGGCGCGTCGATGGGTGGCATGATTGCGCAGGTTGTCGCCGCCAGCCATCCCGAACGGGTGCTGACACTGACATCGATCATGTCGACCAGTGGCCGGCGTGGACTACCAGGACCGACTGCTGCAGCGCGCAAGGCGGTGCTGGCCAAGGCAGCAAATCCGCGCGACCTCGACAGCGTGACAGAGCACATGGTCAACACCATGCGCGCGATCGGCAGTCCCGCTTATCCGGCATCGGACGCGGACTTGCGCCAGCGCGTTCATGCCAGCGTGCGGCGTAACGTGACTGCGGCAGGCATTGCCCGCCAGCTCGTTGCGGTAGCCGCGTCGGGCGACCGGGTTGCCATGCTCAAGACGATCAAATCGCCAACACTGGTCATTCACGGTACGGATGATCCGCTGGTACCAATCGACTGCGGGCGCGATACCGCGCGGCTGATTCCCGACGCAGTCTTGCGGGAGATTTCAGGCATGGGACACGATCTTCCGGGGCCGCTCATTCCGTCGCTGGTGGAGATGATTGCATCGCATTGCATGGCCGGCCAGCCTGAGTCACAACAATCCCGTTGAATACCGAGGTGGAATTGTCTTCGACACGCTCCAATACTGAAACTGCAACGCCGCAGGTTGGCGTTGCAATCGTTGCACCGGGCGGCTATGCACCGGATCCGTCTCTGTTGCCGGCGGCGATCGACCGGCTGGCGGCGCAAGGCTGTCGGGTGACCAATTACACCGACCACTGTCAGCGCGATGGCAGATTCGGGGCAATCGATTCCGTGCGGGTCGCGCAACTGCATGCGGCCGCATGCAATCCCGACATCGACATCATCATGGCATTGCGAGCGGGCTACGGCATGTCGCGCTTGCTGCCGCTGCTTGACCTAGACATGTTGGCAGCCAGCGGCAAGCGGCTCGTCGGCCACAGCGACTTTACGGCGCTGCACCTGGCGCTACTAGCGCAAGCGGGCACCGTGAGTTTTGCCGGTCCGATGATCTGTGACGATTACACGCGCGCCGATACCAGCGATTTCACGATGACGCAGTTTTGGTCCTGTCTGAATGCGCACTCCCATCGAATCGACGGCAAGGCCAGCGACAATCCGCGGGTTGAAGCACGCGGCACGCTATGGGGGGGCAATCTCGCCATGGTGGTCCATCTGATCGGCACACCGTATTTTCCGGATATCGACAACGGCATCCTGTTCCTCGAAGACATCAATGAACATCCGTTTCGCATCGAACGCATGCTGCTGCAATTGCTGCACGCCGGCATCTTGCAACGGCAGCGCGCAATCGTCTTGGGCGATTTTTCGGGTTACCGACTCAGCGAGTACGACAACGGCTACGACTTCACGGCGATGCTTACCTATATGCGGCAGCAGACCAACGTGCCAATTGTGACCGGATTGCCATTCGGGCATATCCGTGACAAAGTAACACTGGCAGTCGGTAGCAGCGCTGAATTGATCACCAACCCGGACGGATTCTGGCTGAACATGCAAGACTATTGAACCCGCCTGCGGCGACGCTGCAATGAATGGAATGCCGCAGAGCGAAATGGTAAAATATCAGACTCGATAAATCCACGCATCCAAAGGCTTTTTAGTGCTGTCTACTGCCAATATCACCATGCAATTCGGCGCCAAGCCGCTTTTTGAAAATATTTCCGTCAAATTCGGCGACGGTAACCGCTATGGCCTGATCGGCGCCAATGGCTGCGGCAAATCCACGTTCATGAAAATTCTCGGTGGCGATCTTGATCCATCGGCGGGCAATGTGATGCTGGATACCAACGAGCGTTTGGGTAAATTGCGCCAGGACCAGTTCGCATTCGAAGAAATGCGCGTGCTCGATGTGGTTATGATGGGGCATACCGAAATGTGGGCTGCGATGGCCGAGCGTGATGCGATCTATGCCAATCCGGACGCAACCGACGACGACTACATGAAGGCCGCCGATCTGGAAGCCAAGTTCGCCGAATACGATGGCTATACCGCCGAGGCACGCGCCGGCGAACTGCTGCTCGGCGTCGGTGTGTCGGGCGACCAGCATCAGGGACCGATGAGCAGCGTCGCGCCAGGCTGGAAACTGCGCGTGCTGCTGGCCCAGGCGCTGTTCTCCAACCCGGATATTCTGCTGCTCGACGAGCCGACCAATAACCTCGACATCAACACCATTCGCTGGCTCGAAGATGTGCTTAACGAGCGCAATTCGACCATGATCATCATTTCGCATGATCGCCATTTCCTCAATCAGGTTTGCACGCACATGGCTGATATGGATTACGGCACGCTGAAGGTTTATCCCGGCAATTACGACGACTACATGCTGGCGTCGTCACAGGCCCGGGCGCAGCAGTTATCGGTCAATGCCAAGGCCAAGGATAAAGTCGCGGAGCTGCAGGATTTCGTGCGGCGATTTTCGGCGAACAAATCCAAGGCACGTCAGGCAACCTCGCGCGCCAAGATGATCGAAAAAATCAAGGTCGAGGATCTCAAGCCGTCCAGCCGCGCCAATCCTTTTGTGCGCTTCGATGGCGAGAAGAAGCTACATCGCCAGGCAGTCGAAGTGCAGAGTTTATCGAAGTCCTACGATAAACCGATTTTCAAAAACATCAACATGATGGTCGAAGCCGGCGAAAAAATTGCCATCATCGGCGCCAACGGCATTGGCAAGACGACATTGCTGCGTTGCCTCGGTGGCGAGGTAACCGGGCTCAAGGCCGATGGTGGTATCACCAAATGGGCCGAGCATGCCAATATTGGCTACATGCCGCAGGATCCTACAGAAGACTTTGCAACCGAAAAAACACTGACCGACTGGATCGACCAGTGGACCAAGGAAGGCGATGACGACCAGGCAGTGCGGTCGATTCTCGGACGCTTGCTTTTCGGCGGCGACGATGTCAAAAAGCCCGTACAAGTGTTGTCCGGCGGTGAAAAGGGCCGGATGATGTACGGCAAGCTGATGCTGGGCCGGCACAATGTTCTGTTGATGGATGAACCCACCAATCACATGGACATGGAATCGATCGAGTCGCTTAATATTGCGTTAGAAAAATACGCCGGTACGCTGATTTTCGTATCGCATGACCGTGAATTTGTATCGTCCCTGGCGACGCGTATTCTTGAAGTCAAGGAAGACGGCATCATCGATTATCAAGGCGGTTATGAAGACTACCTTGCGAGTCAAGGGATTGATTGATTGCGTGGTTAGTGGGCCATCATGAAAAGATCATCATGGCTATTTGTCTGCCTTGGGTGAGGTGGGCATTTCCATTGTTCTTATTGCGTCGGCAAGTGCATGTCGAGTAATTCATCGAGCCGACCACCCAAGCTAAGGGCTGTGTCTGCGCCTTTTGCTTTGAACACCGCTTCGAGATAAGGTGCGCGCAACGCGCGGAACTCATCGATGCTATTGGCCCGCTCTACTTTTAGTTGTAACGCAAAACCGCGCAGGCCGATTGTATTGCGGATGGTTTCGTTGAAAAAATGACTTAGTGCATTCAGTTGTGTTTCGCCGTCCGCGAGTTTCGGCACCGGTGTACCTGATACCGGAACAGATGAAGGCCCGATACGACGGGGCGCAGTAACGCGTTCAGCAGCGGGAGCCGGTTCTTCGTCCAGCAAGTAAATGAAACCATGCTTGAGTAGTTCGTCAAGGGCATGTTGATCGATACCCAAACCAGCTACTTTCGCAAGGAGGTATTCCGCGCTGTGGTTTCCATCGGTCATGACCAGAAGAGGTCTGAATTTTGAGGAGAGATGATGCTTGCGCGTAGCGATCTCTTCACGTCCCTTGTCGGTTTTATCAAAAATCATTTTTTCCGATCGGGTTTGTTGTTTGCGGTGAGAAAATATTACTTGAGATCAAGTGATGCTGCAATGTGTTAAGTGTTAGAAACAAGCCAGTTAAACTTTCGTATGGGCTTACGCAACACAGGCATTTTGCTTGTCTAAGACAAATGCACTTACGTCGTATTTTGATCCAGTAAGGCATGAAATCTGCGATTAATGACTTTGCTGCGGTCCTCTAGCAAAATGCAGGATAATAAAATCTCCGTGATTGCCATGCACTGCGGGTGCAGCCAATCCCTTCATTCCCAGATTTAACCCAGAGATGAGGAAGTTTCGACAGCTATGCAAATTCAAGCCATCAAAACCATCGAGTTCGAACGCCCCCGGATGGAAGACGGTGCCAGTTGCACCGCCCATGCCTGGGCACGCGTGCCGACAGTACCGACCGCGACCGAAAAGATTGCTTTAAAGGAGCGCATCAAGCGCTTGTTGACCGAGCGCGAGGCAGTTTTAGTTGCGCATTACTATGTCGATTCCGACTTGCAGGACCTGGCCGAAGAGACCGGTGGTTGCGTGTCCGATTCATTGGAAATGGCGCGCTTCGGTCGTGATCATCCCGCAAAAACACTTGTCGTGGCCGGCGTAAGGTTCATGGGCGAAACAGCCAAGATTCTTAGTCCGGAAAAACGCGTACTCATGCCTGACCTGGACGCCACCTGCTCACTCGATCTCGGCTGTCCGGCCGATGAATTCGCGGCATTCTGTGATGCGCACCCTGACCGCACAGTGGTGGTCTACGCTAATACCAGCGCGGCAGTCAAAGCGCGTGCGGACTGGATGGTCACATCGTCGATCGGCCTGGACATCGTCGCCCACCTGCATGCGCAGGGCAAAAAAATCCTGTGGGCGCCGGACAAGCATCTGGGTGGTTACATTCAGAAAAAAACCGGTGCTGACATGCTGTTATGGCAAGGCTCTTGCCTGGTTCATGACGAATTCAAAGCGGTGGAGTTGGCGTTGCTCAAGCAAGCGTATCCCCTGGCAAAAGTCTTGGTCCATCCCGAATCGCCCGAGGCAGTCGTGGCACTGGCCGATGTAGTGGGCTCGACATCTCAGCTGATCGCCGCCGCACAGACGCTCGATGCCGAGGTTTTCATCGTGGCCACCGACAACGGCATCTTGCACAAGATGAAAATGGCGGCACCCGGCAAACGCTTCGTCGACGCGCCTACTGCCGGCAACAGCGCCACGTGCAAGAGCTGCGCACATTGCCCATGGATGGCAATGAACGGCTTGCAGAATCTGGCCGATGCGCTTGAATCAGGCAGTAACGAAATTCTGGTCGATGCCGAGATCGGGCGCAAGGCGGTGGTTTCTATCGATCGCATGCTGGCATTTGCCGAGCAAAAGAAAGCCAACACGCGTCCGGTAGCAGACCTGGCGCAAGAACAGAAATTGTTTTCAGGTATTGGCCCAGCATGATTACTTTGTCGACCCAATTACAATCGTTCGACGCCGCGCTCACGGCGGCAATGTCGGACAACATCCGCGTCGCACTGGCCGAAGACGTCGGCACCGGTGACGTCACCGGTTTGCTGGTACCCGAAAACGCCATGGTGACCGCGCGCGTTATTGTGCGCGAAGTTGCGGTGCTGTGCGGTGCGCCTTGGTTTGAAGGCGTGATGACGGCGCTCGACGATCGCATGCGCATCGAATGGCGCTACACCGAAGGCGACCTCATGGCTGCGGACAGCGAAGTTTGTACCATCTGCGGACCCGCACGGGCATTGTTGACCGGCGAGCGCGCCGCCCTGAATTTCTTGCAGTTGTTGTCCGGTGTGGCCAGCGCGACGCGGCGCTACGTTGAATTGGTCGATGGTACACGTGCGGCGATCCTGGATACCCGCAAGACCTTACCGGGCATGCGACTCGCGCAAAAATATGCAGTACGGGTCGGTGGCGGTAAGAACCAGCGTCTGGCGCTATATGACGGAATTTTGATCAAGGAAAACCACATCGCCGCAGCCGGTGGCATCGGGCCTGCAATGCGTGCCGCGCTCGCGCTCAATGCCGGCGTCACCATCCAGATCGAAGTGGAATCGCTGGTGCAACTCGAAGAAGCGCTGGCTGCCGGCGCGACCTCGATACTGTTTGATAATTTTTCGATGGATTCAATGCGGGACGCCGTTCGCATCAGCAATGGTCGGGCTGTGCTGGAAGCATCCGGCGGCATCAACATGGCGACCGTTCGGGCGATTGCCGAAACCGGTGTAGACCGTATTTCGATCGGCAGCCTGACCAAGGATCTCCGGGCTACCGACTATTCGCTGCGCATCGTATAAGCCTCACCGCCTGGCCGGCGACAGTACGCTGGGCAATGCCTTGGGCAGAGTGTCGGGATAATCGCGGCTGAAATGCAGACCCCGGCTCTCACGACGCGATAGCGCACTGTTGACGATGAGCGACGCGACTTCGACTAAGTTGCGTAGCTCGAGCAGATCGCGTGTGATGCGAAAGTGAGCATAGTATTCATCGATCTCTTCCTTGAGCAAGGCAATGCGGTGCTGCGCGCGCTCGAGCCGTTTGGTGGTACGCACGATGCCGACATAATTCCACATGAAGCGACGTAGTTCGTCCCAGTTATGCGCAATGACCACTTCTTCATCGGCATTGGTGACGCGGCTTTCGTCCCAGACGGGCAGGGCAGGCAAGCGGTGCTTCGGCTGCTGTTCGATATGCTTGGCTGCGGCTCGCCCGAGGACGATACATTCGAGCAGGGAATTACTGGCAAGCCGATTGGCGCCGTGCAGCCCGGTGTATGCCGTTTCACCTACCGCATACAGACCCGGCAGGTCGGTTCGTCCTGACATATCGGTGACGACGCCGCCACAGGTGTAATGCGCGGCAGGCACTACAGGAATCGGCTCGCGGGTCATGTCAATGCCCAACTCCATGCAGCGTGCATAGATCGTCGGGAAATGCTCCATCAGGAATTCAGGTGGCTGATGACTGATATCGAGATCGACATGGTCCAAACCACGTTTTTTCATTTCCGAATCGATTGCGCGCGCCACAACGTCACGCGGGGCCAGTTCCGCACGTTCGTCGTGGGCCGGCATAAACCGCATGCCCGCTGCTTCACCGGCTTCCGCGGGAAGCTTTAGCAAGCCGCCTTCGCCACGTACGGCTTCCGTTATCAAAAAAGATTTTGCATACGGATGATACAGACAGGTCGGATGAAACTGGATGAACTCCATGTTCGATACTCGGCATCCCGCCCGCCATGCCATCGCAATGCCGTCGCCTGTCGCGGTATCGGGAT
>JACMQD010000354.1 GCA_014377155.1 Herminiimonas sp. | reverse complement strand
GCTGAGCTCGGCAGACTGATTGATATCGATGATCACGCCGTCACTCAGGCGCGTGATCGAGACCGAATCCGGATTGCACTGAAAGGCACCAGCGAATTTGGCCTCCGATATCGACCGTGCATGCTCGTTGCGGCGCTTGTCAGTGATGTCTTCGGCCATTGACAACAAACGGTCCGCGCGACCGTTGGTTTCCGAAATGGTCGCATTGCTCCATTGGCATGTAATTACCATGCCATCGGCACGGATATTCTGGTTGATGCTTTGCAAGCCGCCCGTACCCTCGCTCCAGCGCGAAAACACCGTGTTGACCATCGACCTGTCGGAATTGGGCACGATAAAATTGGCATGTCGGCCAATGGCTTGTTCGCGCTGATAACCAAAAATCCGTTCGGCGGCGGCATTCCATTCGATGACCTGATGGTTGGCATCCCACTCGATGATCGCGATCGGACTGCGCTCGACCAGTACGCGGTAGCGCTGCTCGCGTTCGTGCAACTCCTGTTCGACGCGCTTGCGCTTGCTGATGTCCTGCTGCAATTCCTTGTTCTTGAAATCAAGCTCTTCGAACAACTTGCGCAAGCTGATGCGCGTGTCGTCGAAGCGCCGGCTCAGCAAGCCGATTTCATCCAGCCGCGACCAGGTGAAGGGAACATCGAGCTGCCGGCCGGCAAGGCGCTCGGCACCCTTGCCGAGACGTTGCAACGGCCTGATCAACCGGCGTTCCAGTAGTACGAGGATCAGGAACGTCGACAGCACCACTTGCGCCAATACGCCGATCAATTGTTCCATCAAACTCTGGAACATGACGCGTTGCAGGCGCATGCTGCCCACTTCGATCTGGATCGAACCGATCGGGTTGCCGCGATAATTAACCGGTTTTTCAGTCTTTTTGGTATAGCCTGTGCGGCGCTCGGCGCGTTCGCCAGATACGAAGACGCCGAGCGTATTGTCCCGCACGTCGATGCGTACGATGTCCTCGTTGCCGGTCATCATTGCCTCGAGCAGGGCGTTGCCGCTTTCCTGATTGATATTCCAAAGTGGCTCCTGCATTCCGCTAGCCAGGATGCTGGCATTTTGTTCCAGCAGGTCACGGGTGCGTTCCCGGATGTCCTGATCGTAGCGGATCGACCATGAATACCCGCTGATCAGAATGGCCGGAACCAGCAAGCCCAGAACCACCACGAGCACGATCGCACGGCGCAATGTCAGGATGCGTATTTTCATCAGGCGGGTCTGTCGAAATTTCGATCGAGGTCGATGCGCCCTAAGGGCCGGCCGTGCGCGCGCTCCGGGCCGCGGGTGCTACGGTCTTGTAGCATTATCAAGCCATTCGGCCAGCTGGTCCGGCGGCATCGGACGGGCGAACAGGTAACCTTGAGCCAGCGGACAGCCGAGCGTCGAAAGAATGTCTGCCTGTCGCTCGTCCTCGACACCTTCGGCGATGACTTGCAGGCCGAGGTTGCGGCCGAGCTGAATCACCATTTCGGCAATGCTGCTGCCACGCGACGAATCCGTAATTTCGGTCACGAATGCGCGGTCGATCTTCAGGCGGTCGACCTGGAGTTGTTGCAAGTAGCTCAGCGAAGAAAATCCCGTGCCGAAATCGTCAATGGCAATGCTTAGCCCGATCTGCTTGATCTGCTCCAGCAACTTGATCAATACGGCGGGCTCTTCCATGGCCATCGATTCGGTCATTTCCAGTTCGACGCAGGACGGTGGTGCACCGGTTTCAAGCAGCGCGCCGCGCAGCATTTGCAAAAAGTAGGGATGGCGGAATTGCACCTGTGAGACGTTCACCGACATCATGAAATCGGGATACCCCGACGCATGTATCTTGACCAGTTCACGGCAAGCCTGGTGCATGACCCACTCGCCCAGTTCGATGATCAGGCCGGAGTATTCGGCGATCGGAATGAAGCGGTCGGGCGAAACCAGATTGCCGTCGTCGGTCTTCCAGCGCAGCAGCGCTTCGGCGCCGACAGGTTTGCGGGTACCGAGATCGATCTGCGGCTGGTAGAACACGAACAGTCGCTGGCTTTCGAATGCCGCGCGCAAATCGTGCATCATGCGCACGCGATCGCGAATTTCGACGCTCATGTTGCGCGAAAAATAAAAATGGCCGGCACGTTGCTGCAACTTGGCCCGTTTGAGCGCAATGTCTGCATCTTTGACGGCGTCGGCGCCGCCGGTTTCGTGGTCGGGCAAACGTATCAGGCCTACAGTTGCCGACAGTTGCACTTCTTGGCCATCGATACTAAAAGGCGAATCGAACAGCGCCAGGATGCTGGTCGGGTTGACTTGCGCGTCCGGTCCCAGCAGTGCGAAGGTATCGCCGCCGACCCGCGCTACGACGAGTTGCAGGCCAAGCTGCGATTGCAGTCGCGCAGCAATCGCAAGCAGCAGCAAGTCGCCGAACTGGTGACCCAGCGCGTCGTTGGTTTCCGAGAAGTGATCGATATCTACCAGCGCCAGCGTAGCGTCCGAGCGCACCGTTGCCAACAGTGCTTCATCAATCATCTGCTTGAGCCGCGTACGGTTCGGCAGCTTGGTCAGGGGATCGTAAAAAGCCAGATCGTGCAGCCGTGTCACCAGCATGACATTGTCCAGCCCGACCGATATGTTGCTGCAGAATACCTCGGTCATGCGCTGGTCGATTTCGTTCAGCGGGCGGCCGGTATGCAGGAACGCCGCGAAATCCCGGTGATCATTGCGTGCGAAAAAAAGGGCCGTAAAATCCGACCCGTAAATGTTGCAGCGGCTTTGTATGGCTGTTTGCAGCGCGTCCGCGATGCGGCTGTTTCCGATGTCGCACGCAGCATGGTTGACCAGATGCTGGAGCTTGCCAGCCGCGGCGATCACGCAAGGCTCTTGCGGTATACCTGAACGGGTCTCGCGCAGGCACAGCAGGCCGTGCGCTTCGACACCCAGCAAACCGGCCAGCTGCGCGATGACGCCCTCGGCGAAATTCGGCAAACCTTGCAGCGCCATTAGCGCAGTGCTGGCGCGCACGATCAACGCCAAGCCGCGCCGACTGGCGTTGATCGTGCGAATCTGCTCATACGAGCGAACCGCCGCGGTGACGGTGGTGTACAGCTTGAGACGCGTCAGTTCGGATTTGGTCTTATAGTCATTGATATCGTAATCGCGTATGGCATCGATTTCGGGCGCATAACCCGGCTGGCCTGTACGCAGGATGATGCGCACCTCGGTCATGCCCAGAACTTCGCGGATGTGTCTGACTAGTTGCAAGCCGGCATCCTCTTGTTCCATCACGACATCGAGCAAGATGACAGCGATTTCCTGCTCGACCTTCAGCAGTTGTCTGGCTTGTTGCGCTGAGTAGGCGTGCAGGAATTCCAAAGGGCGCTGCTGCATTTCGATGTTACCAAGCGCAAAGATCGTGGCTGCGTGCACATCGGCGTCATCGTCGATGATCATGATGCGCCATACTTCCCGGGTCCCGCGCTGGTCTTCGCTTGCGGGTGGCATTTCATCCAGGAATACGAGATCGTCGTCGATCGGACTGACCGGTGTGCTCATCAGCGAAACTCCAACAGCTAAATATTTTTACGTGGAAATAGTATATAGGCAATGCGGGGTCATGGACAGTTTGATGTCGGACGTTGGACTTTTTGCGAGTGGTTTAGCATCGGTTGACAGATATTAATAAGGGGTTTGTCGTTTTGAAGTTACATCGGGCGGTGTCGAATGTAAGATCATGTTGTAATGCCGTCAACATATGGCCCCTGAAAAGCCATTGATTTTCCGCCGAATCGCCGTAGAGCTGCCCGTGAGCCACACTGGTAGAATGGCGTTTTTCCTTCTTTCCTTCGCCTATCATGTCCGGCAATACATTCGGCACTCTCTTCACGGTCACTACATTCGGCGAATCCCACGGCCCGGCCATCGGCTGCGTGATCGACGGCTGCCCGCCCGGCATGGCATTGTCGGAACAGGATATCCAGCCGGAACTGGATCGGCGAAAACCCGGCACATCGCGTCACGTCACGCAGCGCCAAGAACCCGACACGGTAGAAATCCTGTCCGGAGTCTATCAGGGTCAGACTACCGGTACGCCGATTTCACTGCTCATTCGCAACCACGACCAGCGCAGCAAGGATTATGGCAACATCACCGAGACCTTCCGTCCCGGTCATGCCGACTATACCTATTGGCACAAATACGGCATTCGCGATCCGCGCGGCGGCGGACGTTCGTCGGCACGCCTGACGGCTCCGGTGGTTGGGGCAGCCGCCATCGCAAAAAAATGGCTCAATCTGCAATATGGTACAACCTTCAGGGGCTGCATGAGCCAGTTGGGCGATATCGTCATTCCGTTCGAGTCATGGGAACACGTGCGCGACAATCCGTTCTTTGCTGCCAATGCCACCCTCATCGGGCAGCTGGAGGCGTATATGGATACCTTGCGCAAGGACGGCGACTCTTGTGGTGCGCGCATCGATGTCGTCGCCGAAAACGTGCCAGTCGGGCTGGGCGAGCCGATCTACGACAAGCTCGATGCTGAAATCGCGTATGCGCTGATGGGCATCAATGCGGTCAAAGGTGTCGAGATCGGCGCCGGTTTCAGGTCGATTGCCCAAAAGGGCACGGAACATGGCGACGAACTGACACCACAGGGATTCTCAAGCAACAACGCCGGGGGCGTACTCGGTGGAATTTCGACCGGACAGGCCATTACTGCCTCGATCGCCATTAAGCCGACCTCCAGCATCCGTACGCCGCGCCAGTCGATCGATAAGGATGGCAATCCGGTGCTGGTCGAAACTTTCGGCCGCCATGATCCCTGCGTTGGCATTCGTGCCACGCCGATCGCCGAAGCAATGCTGGCGCTGGTATTGATGGATCATGCGCTGCGTCACCGCGCCCAGTGCGGCGACGTGCTGCTCGACGCGCACCGGATCGCCGCACAGGCGGGCATCTCGCAATAGAAATAGATGGCGCACGTTCGCGCCACCTTTGCCGGCCTCACGACTGGTCGACGCCCCTTGTTGCAGCGGCCGCTTTTGGCACAGTCGGATCTTCGCGGCGTGTCATGCCGAACATCTTCTTCAACGCGCCCTCGATTTCTTTCCAGAATCCGAGTTCGTCCAGTACCGGATTGACGATATTGGTGATCGAGCAGTAGTGCGTGTTCTTGTCCATCCGGTGATGCTGCGCATGGTGGCGCTGCGTCTGCAACAGTTTGATGCGTTGCAAAAAACTGATGATGCGGCCATTTTCATGGGGCGCGCGATGCGACCACTTGTGAATTTGGTTGGCATTGGCACTGAGGGCGGCGAACAACCATACTTGCCACGTCAGGTGATCACTTGCCCACGCCACGCCGATCAATAACAGCGACAGCAGCACGAGGTCCCAAGAACTCGCCAGCCAGTTTCGCGCAACGAACGCGCGCGGCTTTTCGTGATGCTCGATATTGGCGTTGGCGATGAGCTTGCCGAGCATCGGCGTATCCTTGCGGATGTAGGCATCCTCGACCCAGTGCACTGCACCCGATGCGAAGTCGGCGAGCAAGACGGTTCCCACGATACTTCCTGCGACGTTTGCGAAAATGGCCATGATCCTGAATCGGCTGCCGTAATCGTGAGCAGCATGCTCACCGCCGGCATCGACTCTTCGTCCTTTCTGGTGGTTGAGCGAATGTGCAGGACATTTCTTGTCAGGCCTGCATGCATCGCACTGTAGCGGTGCCCAGCGGCGCCTGACAGCGCCGCGCTCGAAGTGTCGGCAGGTGCTACCGGCGGCGCGGCTTGACGCTACGATGAGCGATCGACACGGTCGAATTGCGTCGCCGACGCCATGACTGCGGTTAAAATAGCAGCGCAAAATGACCCCCGGTGGCGCTGCGGCAACCAGCAGGTTTCCACAGCGCCCGCTTCACCGTCCAAAGAATTCATGTCTCCTGTGCCGCACCGTCCCTGGCCCGAACAGTCATTCAATTTCGGCTTTTTCTTTTTCGCCTACTATGGCTTCGTCGGCGTGTTTTCGCCCTATGCCAGTTTGTTTTTTGCCGACAAAGGCATGTCAGTGGCGCAAATCGGCGTGCTGATGTCGCTGATGCAGATCATGCGCATCTTCGGCCCCAACCTGTGGGGCTGGGTTGCCGACCATACGGAACGCCGGGTGTCGGTGCTGCGCATTACGGCTTTTTCGGCTTCCGTGGTTTTTTGCGGCATGTTCTTCGGTCAGACCTTTGCGCAGTTCCTGATCGTCATGATCGCCGTTAATACCTTTACCAGCGCCCAAGGACCCTTGTCGGAAGCACTGATGCTCTCCGAGATGCGCGGCGACCTTAGCTATTACGGCAAACTGCGGCTGTGGGGATCGGTCGGTTTCATCGCCTCGGTGACCCTCGGCGGGCAGTTGCTGGACTGGTACGGCGTCGGGCTTGTGCCATGGATATCGTGGCTGTTGCTCGTGCTGGTGCTGGTGGCCAGCGTGCGCATGCGCGAAACGCCGCAGGCACATGCGCATCACGACGTGCCGTCGGTAATGGCCCTGCTCAAGCGGCGTGAAGTGGCGGCTTTTTTCGTATCAACGTTTTTGATGATCGCTGCGCATGCGTCACTCTATGTGTTCTATTCGCTGTATCTGGCCGACATCGGCTACAGCAAAACGGTGATCGGGCTGATGTGGTCGCTCGGCGTGTTGGCGGAAATTGTCTTTTTCTACTATCAGGCGCCATTCTTCCAGCGGTTCGGCGTACGCAATCTGATGATTGCCAGTTTTGCTATCGCCATCGTGCGGTTTTTGATGATCGGCTTCGGCGCCGAGTCGCTCGCCCTGTTGCTGGTTGCACAAATTCTTCACGCCGCAACATTCGGCACGCATCATTCCGCATCGGTGGTAACGCTGCAGCGATGGTTTTCCGGCGCCTTGCAGGCGCGCGGACAAGCACTGTTCGTCAGTATTTCGTACGGGCTGGGCGGCAGCGCCGGGGGACTGGCGATGAGTGCGGTATGGGATGGCTGGGGTGCCGGTGCGGTCTTCGTGCTGGCCGCGCTGTTTTCTGCCGCGGGGCTGGTTGCGGCAGTCTTGTGTTATCGCTGGCAGGCGTTATCCAGGCTGCTATCTTCGGACAGTATCTTGCGCTGATTCGGCGCAAGCACCGTGCCATAGACAGGTAGTACGCCTTACATGGTTTTGCGCCGCACAAATATGGCATAATCCAAGACTGTTTTCACTGATTCGCGCGCTCTCGCGCCCGCTAGGCACATGGCTCAAACGCTCTACGACAAACTCTGGGATTCGCATGTGGTGCACAGCGAAGACGATGGCACGACGATTCTTTACATCGATCGTCACCTGATCCACGAAGTCACCAGCCCGCAAGCATTCGAGGGGCTGAAGCTCGCTGGCCGCCAGCCGTGGCGCACCGCCGCCAATCTGGTCGTCGCCGACCATAATGTCCCGACCACCGACCGCGCCAACGGCATTGCAGACCCGGTATCGCGGCTGCAGGTCGAAACCCTCGACGCCAATGCCAAAGAGTACGGACTGACGTATTTCAGCATGAACGACCGCCGCCAGGGTATCGTCCACGTGATCGGACCGGAGCAGGGCGCGACCCTGCCGGGCATGACCGTGGTGTGCGGCGATTCGCATACGTCCACGCATGGTGCGTTCGCGTGTCTGGCACAAGGCATCGGCACCTCGGAAGTCGAGCACGTGCTGGCGACACAAACCCTGCTGACCAAGAAATCCAAATCGATGCTGGTGCAGGTCGACGGCGCATTGCCGCCCGGCGTGACCGCCAAGGATATCGTGCTGGCGGTGATCGGCAAGATCGGTACTGCAGGCGGCACCGGTTATGCGATCGAGTTCGGCGGCGCAGCGATCCGCTCGTTGTCGATGGAAGGTCGCATGACGGTCTGCAACATGGCGATCGAAGCCGGTGCCCGTGCCGGCATGATCGCCGCCGACGACACCACGATCAATTACATCAAGGGTCGGCCGTTTTCACCGGTCGGGCCGCACTGGGACCGCGCGGTAGATTATTGGCGCACGCTGCATTCGGATGCCGGCGCCAAGTTCGATATCGTCGTGACCCTCGACGCTGCCGAAGTCAAGCCGCAGGTCACCTGGGGCACTTCGCCCGAAATGGTGGTCGCCATCGATGGCCGTGTACCCGATCCCGACAAGGAAAAGGATGCGGTCAAGCGCGATGCGATGGAAAAGGCGCTGGCCTACATGGCGCTCAAGCCCAACACGGCGATCGCCGATATCCGCATCGACAAAGTGTTTATCGGTTCCTGCACCAACTCGCGCATCGAAGATTTGCGTGCGGCGGCGGTTGTGGTGCGTGGCAAGTTCCGTGCCTCCAATGTCAAACTGGCGATGGTCGTGCCGGGTTCCGGGCTGGTCAAGGAACAGGCCGAGCGCGAAGGCCTCGACCGTATTTTCAAGGATGCCGGATTCGAGTGGCGCGAGCCGGGCTGTTCGATGTGTCTGGCCATGAATGCCGATCGTCTGGAACCGGGCGAGCGTTGTGCATCGACCTCCAACCGCAATTTCGAAGGGCGCCAGGGCGCTGGCGGACGCACCCATCTGGTCAGTCCCGCCATGGCCGCCGCCGCAGGTATCGCAGGGCATTTCGTCGATATTCGCGCACTGAAGTAGCCGCTGAACCGCATAGTCAACTATAAAAGCGTCATGAATAAATTCAATATCCTCAATGGCCTGGTGGCACCGCTCGATCGTGCCAACGTCGATACCGACGCCATCATTCCGAAGCAGTTCCTGAAATCGATCCAGCGCACCGGCTTCGGCCCCAACCTGTTCGACGAATGGCGCTATCTCGACCATGGCGAGCCGGGGGTAGACAATTCGCGGCGTCCGCTCAATCCCGATTTCGTGCTCAACGAGGCGCGCTATCAAGGCGCATCGATTCTGCTCACGCGCAAGAACTTCGGTTGTGGCTCGTCGCGCGAACATGCCCCGTGGGCCCTGGAACAATACGGTTTTCGGGCCGTGATTGCGCCAAGCTATGCCGATATTTTCTACAACAACTGTTTCAAGAACGGCGTGCTGCCGCTGGTGTTGCCGGAGTCGCAAATCGATCGCCTGTTCGACGAAGTCAAAGCCTTTCCCGGATTTCGACTGGTCATCGATCTTGAAAAGCAGCTCGTCAGCACCGTCAACGGCGACACCACCTATCCGTTCGAAGTCGGCGAATTCCGCAAGCACTGCCTGCTCAACGGTCTCGACGACATCGGCCTGACGCTGCGCCAAGCCGACAAGATCCGCGCTTTCGAGGAACGCCATCTTGCCTCCCGGCCTTGGCTTGCGAACACCATCTGATCAAAATAGAACGTCATAAAAAATGAAAATTGCAATCTTGCCCGGCGATGGCATCGGCCCTGAAATCATCGAACAGGCCGTCAAGGTTCTCAACACACTGGGCGAATCATTCGAAATGGAAACCGCGCCGGTAGGTGGCGCAGGCTATGTCGCGCATGGTCATCCGCTGCCTGAGGGCACGCTCAAGCTCGCCAAGGAAGCTGATGCGGTGCTGTTCGGCGCGGTGGGCGACTGGAAATACGATACGCTGGAGCGGGCATTGCGCCCGGAGCAAGCGATTCTCGGCTTGCGCAAGAACCTGAACCTGTTCGCCAACCTGCGACCGGCGATCTTGTATCCGGAACTGGCCAATGCGTCCACGCTCAAGCCCGAGGTGGTATCGGGTCTGGACATCCTGATCATTCGCGAACTGACCGGCGACAT
>JACMQD010000353.1 GCA_014377155.1 Herminiimonas sp. | reverse complement strand
TTTGCCAACTTGCTCAACAACGCGGCGCAGTATCGTACGCCCGGCAGCACGGTCAGGATCATCGCATGCGGCGAAGCCGATGCTCTCACGATACAGGTGACCAACCGAGGGGCGACCATTCCGTCCGCTTCGCTCGAAGCGATTTTCAATCCGATGGTACAACTGAAGCTGGAAGGCCATCAGCAAGGTCGGCCGACTTCCAGCATGGGCCTGGGATTGTTCATTGCGCGTGAAATTACCGAAGCGCATGGCGGCACGCTCGGCGTTGAATCGACCGACGGCTCGGGCACGACGTTCACCGTGCGCTTGCCGCGTACCGCAACAGTTATCTGACGACCAGCCCGCGCTGTGAGACGCTAGCTGGTGTCAATGCGGCAACCTACCGGTTCATTTATTCAGAAACACCACTATCGCCGACATTGCGCCGGCCAAAGCCACAACACCCCATACGATCGCTGGCCTGGAAAAGAAGCGGGTTTGCACGATCGGCAGAACAACGCTTGCCCCTGTCTCAGGTCGTGGCGCCGGTGCCACCATTTCGGTTGCGCTATCCCCTGCATGCAGCACCGCTAGCACGGCTTCCGTCATTTCAACGCTGAAAGCATACGGATCGAAGCGCTGGTATCCGTGCCGTTGCAAAAGTAAAGTCATCGGTTTTTCGAGTGGCACGTACTTCATCGCCCATTCGGTGAACGAACGTTGCGCGATGTCTTTCCGCGAGATCAGTTTTAAGTCTGTATGTCGCGGGTCTTGCAATAGCGTCGCGTACAGCGCGTCGACGGTTTCTTCGTTTCCCTCGAGGCACTGGAAAAAACATTCATCGCCAAAATACAGAACACCCACCAATCCTTTCTTGCGATTATTGGACCGTGACTTTGCCAGTATGCGACCGACATTCGGTTCAATGCCTTCTGACGCTTTGAGTGGGACGAACGTCGATCGGCTGATATAAATGATTTGAATCAGTTTTTCCATTTGCCGCTTTCATTAACGGACGATTTGTCGATTTTTACGTGGTAACCAAGTAACGGCTACCTGCCAGTTGCACTTTGGCATGTCCTATAATTTTACTCGACATTCCGGTTAGCATCTTTCTTCAAGACACAATCGCCCGCAGCCAGCTTGCGCCCGGCAGATCGGCTACCCCGTGCCAAATGACAAAAACGGGAAGCGAGGTGAATCGCGGGATGAATGAGGGCGCGGTCTATCCCAGCGCGGACAGTAACAGCCGCGCTTGCGTGGATTGCTCGGGCGTGCCGTCGCTGATGACTTCGTCGAGCAACAGACAGGCGCCTTCGATATCGCCGATATCCTGATAGGCAATGGCCAGATGCAGTTTGATGGTCATCGGTGACATGTCTTCACTGTTGTTGATCGTTACCGGAGTCCCGACGGTAGTGCCGGGGATATCGATCAGTTCCAGTGCGGCAAGCACCTGTTCGGGTTTGCTGTCTTGTGCAGCTTTAAGTGTGACCGACTTGCGGGTCTTGGTCGTGCTTACAGGCCTGGCCGCAAAAAACGATGGTTTCTTGAGTTCCGGCTCGTTGAGAAATAGCGACGCCGCAACCGACTCTCGCGCGGCAACCGGGGTGGCGGCGGTGGCGCTTTCCTGAACTGCCAGCTCGCGCTGATAGGACGTGGTGATGTAGCGCGGTCTTTCGCGCAGCAGCGGCTTGGGCGGCGCAGCGGTGACCGATTCACGCGCTGGCTGGGGCTGGGGTGCCAGTTCGGCAGGTGCCAGCATCATGCCCGGCTCGGCAAACAGCACGGCATAGGCCTTGACGTGCTTGAGCTGGTCCAATTTTCTGGGACGGTTGGGCTCCAGCGCCAGCGTATTGAGGCGCGCAATATCGCGGTAAACCGGCAAATCGAAACCGTCACGGGCACCATCGCGATTGTCGAGCAGCAGACTTTGCAGGTAAGGGCTGATCTCGTCGCTGTCCCACAGTGTCAGGATCTGATCGACAACATGGGGAAAGTCGGCCAGCGTTCTGACATGGCGGTTTTCGGCTCGATCTTCCCACGGCGTCAGCTTGACATTGAACAGCGTGGTGATCCGATGCAGGATGGCGTCGTATTTTTCCTGGTCGTTCAAAGTGCTGTAGACATCGAGCAGGCACAGCCACGGCAGCGGCGATTCCGGCCGGGCGACATGATCGAACGGTTCGAGGAGTTCCAGCACCTTGGCTGGCTCATGCAATGCAGTCCAGGCTTCGACCAGTTCCATCACATCGGAAATCTCTTCCGCCTTGAGCGACTCGGTTTCCATGAGCGACGGTGGTGGTAGCGGCGGTGCCTCGAAGCGCGGGCGTGCGTTGTCGGTGCGGTTCGACAATATGAACGGCGCCGATCCGCTGTGCGAGTATCCGAATGGCGTGCTCACGCGCGGGACTTCGGCAACGGCGTCGAAAAAGGGCGCCGGTTCAGAAACCTTCGCCGGCCCGATCGCGGACACTCGTCTTGGCGCCTTGGCTGGCACCTTCGCGGCATCGTGTGCCAGTGCCGCTGCTTCGGCGGAGCGGGCGCGTTCCGCTTCCGACAACGCGTCCAGTTCGATGGGGTCGACCACCAGCGCCGTGACCAACTCCGTGGTATTGAATGTGGTGTTGTCGAATGCCGAATTTTCTTCCAGCGCAGTGCTGCGACCGGCTTCAGGAAACAGCTCTTCCCAAGATGCCTGCATCTGGTTTTTGCGGAGGGCGTTGAAACGCCAGATGAGCCAGCCGATGGCGATCAGGCAAAGAATCAGGACGATGCCCAGA
>JACMQD010000352.1 GCA_014377155.1 Herminiimonas sp. | reverse complement strand
GTTGCGGCACCACGCCGGACCATATCCGCGCGATTGCCGAGACCGTCGCCAGCATTGCGCCACGCCGCATTCCCGAAGTCGCGCCCGTGATGCGCCTGTCCGGTCTGGAGCCGTTCATCATCGACGATGAGTCGCTGTTCGTGAACGTCGGCGAGCGCACCAATGTCACGGGCTCGAAAGCCTTCTCGCGCCTGATCCTCAACGAGCAGTACGACGAAGCCATCGCCGTCGCCCGCCAGCAAGTCGAAAACGGCGCGCAGGTCATCGACATCAACATGGATGAAGCGATGCTCGATTCGGTCGCGGCGATGACGCGCTTCTTGCACCTGGTCGCGTCCGAGCCGGACATTGCGCGTGTGCCGATCATGATCGATTCGTCGAAGTGGTCGGTCATCGAAGCGGGCCTGAAATGCGTGCAGGGCAAGTCGGTCGTGAACTCGATTTCGATGAAGGAAGGCGAGGACGAATTCCTGCGCCAGGCGCGCCTGTGCCGGCGCTACGGCGCGGCCGTGATCGTGATGGCCTTCGATGAAAAAGGCCAGGCCGATACCTTCGAACGCAAGACCGAAATCTGCCAGCGCGCCTACAACCTGCTGGTGTCGAAAGTCGGCTTTCCGCCCGAAGACATCATCTTCGATCCGAACATTTTCGCGATCGCCACCGGCATCGAAGAGCACAACAATTACGCGGTCGATTTCATCAACGCGACGCGCTGGATTCGCGAGAACCTGCCGCACGCAAAGATCAGCGGCGGCGTCTCGAATGTCAGCTTCAGCTTCCGTGGCAACGACCCGGCACGCGAAGCGATCCATACCGTATTCCTGTACCACGCGATCCAGGCCGGCATGACGATGGGCATCGTCAACGCCGGCATGATGGGCGTCTACAGTGAACTGTCCGACGAGCTGCGCGAACGCGTCGAAGATGTCGTGCTCAACCGCCCCGTCAAGGGCGACCTGAGCGCCACCGAGCGCATGATCGAGATCGCCGGCACCCTGAAGGCCGGCGGCAAGAAAGAAGAACAGAATCTAGAATGGCGCGCCGGTCCGGTGCAAAAACGGCTGGCGCATGCGCTGGTGCACGGCATCACGCAATGGATCGTCGAGGATACCGAGGAAGCGCGTCAGCAACTGCTGCACAACGGCGGCCGGCCGATCCACGTGATCGAAGGACCGCTGATGGACGGCATGAACATCGTCGGCGACCTGTTCGGCCAAGGCAAGATGTTCCTGCCGCAGGTGGTCAAGTCGGCACGCGTGATGAAGCAGGCCGTCGCGCATCTGATTCCGTACATCGAAGAAGAAAAACTGCGCGAAGAACAGCGCACCGGTGTCGCCGCCAAGCCGAAAGGAAAGATCGTCATTGCAACCGTCAAGGGCGATGTCCACGACATCGGCAAGAACATCGTGTCGGTGGTTTTGCAATGTAATAATTTCGAAGTCGTCAACATGGGCGTCATGGTGCCATGCTCGGAAATCCTGGCACGCGCCAAGGCCGAGAATGCCGACATCATCGGCCTGTCGGGCCTGATCACGCCGTCGCTGGAAGAAATGGCGCACGTGGCCAAGGAAATGCAGCGTGATCCGCATTTCCGTATGCTGAAGATTCCGCTTCTGATCGGCGGTGCGACCACCAGCCGCGCCCACACCGCGGTCAAGATCGCGCATAACTACGACGGACCGGTGGTCTACGTGCCGGATGCATCGCGCTCGGTATCAGTGGCGCAATCGCTGCTCACGCCCGAGCAGCGCGATAAATATATCGCCGACATCGCCACCGATTACGAACGCATTCGCGAGCAGCATGCGAACAAGAAAGCGGTACCGATGCTGATGCTGGCCGGCGCCCGGGCCAACCGGGCCAAGCTGTCGTTTTCCGGTAGCGCGACGCCGCGCAAACCGAAATTCATCGGCCGACGGGTGTTCAAGAATGTCGACCTGGCGACGATCGCGCGCTACATCGACTGGGGACCGTTCTTTCAGACCTGGGACCTGGCCGGGCCGTATCCGGCAATCCTCACCGACGAGGTGGTCGGCGACGCTGCCAGCAAGGTATTCGCAGAAGGCCAGGCGCTGTTGAAGAAAGTCATTGACGGCCGCTGGCTGACCGCCAACGGCGTGATCTCGATGCTGCCTGCCAACAGCGTCAACGATGACGATATCGAAATCTATACCGACGACACGCGCAGCGAAGTCGCCTTCACGTACTACGGACTGCGCCAGCAAACGGTCAAGCCGGTGATCGACGGCGTGGCGCGGCCGAACCAGTGCCTGGCCGATTTCATTGCGCCGAAATCCTCCGGTATTGCCGACTACATCGGCCAGTTCGCCGTCACCGCGGGCCTCGGCATCGAGAAATACGAAAAGCGTTTCGAAGATGCGCATGACGACTATTCATCGATCATGCTGAAATCACTGGCCGACCGTCTGGCCGAAGCATTCGCCGAATATCTGCACGAGCGCGTGCGCACCGACCTATGGGGTTATGCGCCAAACGAAGCACTCTCGTGCGATGCCTTGATCAAGGAAAGCTACGTCGGCATTCGCCCGGCACCGGGTTATCCGGCATGTCCTGAGCATACCGTCAAGGCCGACATGTTCAAGGTCATGCAATGCGAGGAGATCGGCATGCAGCTGACCGAATCGTATGCGATGTATCCGGGGGCGGCCGTGTCGGGATTCTACTTGGCGCATCCCGAATCGAAATATTTCAGCGTCGGCAAAATCGGTGACGATCAGGTGAACGATATGGTGAAACGGCGCGGGATTGCCAAAGAAGATGCGGAGCGCTGGTTGGCACCGAATTTGTAGATCGGTGTTTGCAGTAACGGAAGGTTTAGCGTGACGTTTCAACCCCCTGCCTGGCCCTTTCCCTTTAGTCGAGGCAGGCGGGGTTGGGCGTGCAGCGTTCGACCAACCCCGACCCCCTCATCCCACCCCGCACAAACCACCACCTTAAGCCGCCAGATGCCGCGCCTGTCGCTGCGGCATCGCCCCTTCGGCTTTCGGTTTCGGCGTCTGCGTACCCTTGGGCTTGATATGCGCATGATGCGCCTTGCCGGCATAATCGCGGCCGATCAATGCCGTGATATAGGCCGCATCTTCGCCCCGACCGCATAGCCACTCGGTCACCAGCGCCGCCAGCCGGTCCAGCGCGATCCGATGCGTGGCGTCGGTGCGCGCGTAGATCCAGTCGGCCATCGCCATGAAGTTGGCAAACGGCGTCGTCCCCAAAATCACCGGCAAGGTATGGGCAAAGCGCCCAGAATTGGCCACCAGGTCCCAGTACCGGGCAAAGCGCACCAGCCGCTGCATGGTGGAAAAATCGATGCGGTCGGTCGCCAAAATGGTGTACGGCGGATGCGGGTCAAACACCAGGCCGAATGTCTCGGTATGCCGGATAATCGGCGTGCCGCGCAGGCGCTTCAGGATGCCGAACTGGATTTCATGCGGCTTAAGCGCAACCAGCTGATCGAAGCCGCGCGCGAAGCTGTCGATGTCTTCGCCGGGCAGGCCGGCGATCAGATCGACGTGCAGATGCGCATGCGAATGTTCACAGAGCCAGCGGATGTTCTCCGCGGCTTTTTCATTGTTTTGCTTGCGGCTGACCAGTGCTTGCACGTCAGGGTTGAAACTCTGAATGCCGATCTCGAACTGCAGCGTGCCATCCGGAAATTTCGTGATCGCGTCTTTCAGTGCATCGGGCAAATGATCCGGCACCACTTCAAAATGCGCAAATACCGGGTCCGACGGGTCGGCTGCCAGCTTGTCGAGGAAGAACTGCATGATCTTCAAACTCGACCTGATATTCAAATTGAACGTGCGATCGACGAACTTGAACAACCGCGCACCACGCGCATGCATGGTTTCCAGCTCGGCGAGGAACAGGTCGAGGTCGAACGGCCAGGCTGTCTTGTCCAGTGCCGACAGGCAAAACTCGCATTTGAACGGACACCCGCGCGAGGCTTCCACATACAGGGTGCGATGCGCGATGTCTTCGTCGGTATAGAGCGCATACGGCAACGCCAGGTCTGCCAGCGGTGCCTGCACGCCCATGTGGGTTTTCATCAGCGGCTTGGGTCCGTCGAGGATCTCGCCGCACAGCTTCGGAAAAGTGACGTCGCCCCAGCCGGTGATCAGATAATCGGACAACTGCACGATGGCCTGTTCGGCCGATTCGTACGATACTTCCGGACCGCCCAGCACGATGACGATGTCCGGTGCCACGCGTTTGAGCATGGCGACGACCTTGGTGGTTTCCTCGACATTCCAGATATACACGCCGAAACCGATAATGCGCGGCTGGTGCGCCAGCAACTTCTCGACGATCTCGGTGGTTTTGGTACCGATCACGAATTCCTGCAAGCGGGTACGGTCCTGCAATTCGCCCATGTTGGCGAGCAGATAGCGCAAGCCCAGTGAAGCATGCGCATAGCGGGCGTTGAGAGTGGAAAGCAGGATGGTCATGGCGAGGGGAGCGGGCGGCAGTTGGGCGACAAGCCGTCATTTTACGCTGTACAGCCTGTTTCATATCGAACGCGCGCAGCACCGGCAAGGTGCTGTTACGGCTGCAGCAACAATGGCTCTTTTTCGATACTGCGCTGAGCGACCCGACCGGCCTGGCAAACAAGCCGATGTTGTCTGCCAGCGTGGCAATGTCGAGCGAACGCATTTTGGCGGTAATGGACCGTATTACCGGCATGTATCAGGCGCTGTCGTGAACGCGGCTTGGCACGCCGCGCCGGCCGCGTACCGGTTCTATTTTCCCAGTTCCTTCTCTTGTAGCGCGCGCCACATGACCTTGCCGGTGCCGGACTTGGGCAGCGCATCGACGAACTCGACCAGGCGCGGTACTTTGTAAGCCGCCATCTTGTCATGCGCCCAATGCATGATTTCTTCGCCGCTGGCCTCGACGTCCGGTTTTTTGACGATCACTGCCTTGACCGTTTCCCCGCGATAGGCGTCACGTGAAGCAATGATGCAGCATTCCTGCACTGCCGGATGCATGTACATCATGGCCTCGACTTCGGCCGGCCAGACTTTGTAACCACTGGCGTTGATCATGCGCTTGAGGCGGTCGGTGAAGAAAAAGAAGCCTTCGTCATCCATGTAGCCCAGATCGCCAGTGCGAAAAAAGCGCTTGCCGTCGAGTTCCATGAACGCCTCGGCGGTTTTTCCCGGGTCGTTCCAGTAGCCCTGGAATACTTGTGGGCCGTGGATGACGATTTCACCCACTGTGTTGGGTGCGACTTCGGCCAGCGTGGCCGGATCGACGATACGCGAGTCGACATTGAACACCGGGATGCCGAGGCATTGCTGCTTGAGGCGCTGCGCCGGATTGGTATGGGTGGCGGCCATCGTCTCCGACAAACCGTAGCCTTCCATGTACTGCAAACCGGTGAGGTCGAACAGTTTTTGTGCGATCGCCGCCGGCATGGCGGCACCGCCGCCCGACACCCGTCGCAGGCTTGAAATATCGTACTGGTCGAGTTTGGGATTGGACAGGAAATCGATCATCATGGTCGGGATGCTGGTCCACACGGTGACACCGTAGCGGGTAATGAGCTGGCCGGCAACGTCACGGTCCCAGCGCGGCAATACCACAATCGTGCCGCCGCCGAATATGGTGGAATTCATGCTCACCTGCATGCCGGTCACATGAAAAAACGGCAGTACCGCCAGATTGACCTGGTCGGGCACGCTGGCAACCGACCAGCTCGGGCTGGCAACCGTGGTAAACATGACCGAACGGTGCGTATGGATGCAGCCCTTCGGCTTTCCGGTAGTGCCTGAAGTGTACGGCATGCAGGCCAGATCATCGGGGCCGGCCTGATGGGGATGCGGGATATAGGACGCGGCGAGCGCATCCTTCCAGGCGGTCACGCCATGCAGCGCTGGCACGTCACGCGCGACGCGCAGCGATTCCGGCACGTCCAGCGTCGTAGCCTCGGGCAGGTAGTCGGCATAGGTTGCCACGACTGCATGTTTCAGGCCGGTCGACCCCAGCAGCGGTGCCAGTCTCGGAAAAATTTCCTGCGACACGATCACCACCTCGGCGCCGCTGTCATCGACATAATGACGTAATTCATCCGGCATCAGCATCGGATTGACCGGCACCACCATGGCGTCTGCCCGCAGGATCGCATAGAACGCAATGATGAATTGCGGGCAATTCTGCATGTCGAGCAGCACGCGGTCGCCACGCTGCACGTTGCATACTTTTTGCAAGTGGCCGGCAAGCGCTTCGACTTCGGCATGCAGACGCGAGTAGGTCAGGATCGCATCATAGAACACGATGGCTGACTTATTGGGGTAACGGCGCGCCGTGATCTGCAGGTTTTCGTAGACGCTGGTTTCGGGCGCGGTCAGCGTGAAGGGCAGCCCGGTGGGCCAATGCGGATAATGCGTCGTGTTCATGTCTCGTCCTGTTGTTATCGTGGAGGCAGGTAGGCAAACATTATAAAGGCGTGGCGCTGCAGATGGGTGTTCGCGCAAAACGTTGGCGATGACCAACTTAATTACCCGCAGTGCCGCATTCGGTGGTTGAATCACTGCTTACCATAATGCATGAATACTGCGTCCGATTCCAATCGACAGGAGACTTTATGACAATGCCCTCGCTTACCGCAAACTCGATAGCGACCAGACGGCCGATCCGCTACCACTTTGCGTGCGCCGCTGTGGCGCTCATGGCACTGTTGCACGGACCCGCCACGGCGCAGCCGATCGCTACCACCATGGTGGTCGAACTGCCGGCGGTATCCGGGTGGTTTCAGGGGCGTGCGGTCCAGTATGTGACCACCGATGTGTCGGACAAGGATGCAGCGGTGGCGATGGGCGCCAACTTCGTGCCGCGGCTGGCGAATGCGATTCCGGCGCAGCCCTTGGCGCCGGGTCAGTTTTCGGCGCTCGAACGCATCTATTCGTTTACCAATTTCAAGCAAGGCGGCGTGTTGCCCTCCGTGCCGGAACCGACCGGGCCGGCCAACGTTGACCGCAGCTATTCGCCACTGTGGCTGGTGCACAAGGTGACGTGGCTGCCGAACAACCAGCCCCGTGTGCTGAAATCCGAAGAGGAAGTATTGGACGCCGCCGAGAAAAAGCAGGTATCGGTGGTGGCCACCAATATCGTCGTTAACTGTCCTGTGATTTTTTCTGCTGGTGGCGGCATGCTGCCGAATGCAAAAATCGTCACGCGCTGATGACGCGTGGTGGCCCGAAAGCGCTTACTTGTGCAGCGCCGCCTGTACCATGCTCAGCGCCAGCGCTTCCGCAACCTTGATGCCGTCCACCGCTGCTGACAGGATGCCGCCCGCATAACCGGCGCCTTCACCTGCGGGAAACAGTCCCTTGGTATTGATGCTCTGGCAATCATCGTCGCGCTTGATACGGATCGGCGATGAGGTGCGGGTTTCCACACCTGTCAGCACCGCGTCGTGCATGGCGAAGCCGCGGATCTGCTTGTCGAAAGCCGGCAGCGCTTCGCGGATAGCATCGATCGCATACGCTGGCAGCGACGGATTCAAGTCGCCCAGCAGAACGCCTGGCGTGTACGACGGCGTCACTGCTCCCAGTTCGGTGGAGCGCCGGTTGGCGATGAAGTCCCCGACCAGTTGGCCCGGCGCGTCGTAATTGCCGCCGCCCAGTTCGAAGGCACGCGACTCCCATTGGCGCTGAAATTCCATTCCTGCCAGCGGATGGCCGGGATAGTCGGCCGGCGTGATGCCGACCACGATGCCGGCGTTGGCATTGCGTTCGTTGCGCGAATACTGGCTCATGCCGTTGGTAACCACCCGTCCCGGTTCAGACGCGGCGGCTACCACGGTGCCGCCCGGACACATGCAAAAGCTGTAGACCGAGCGTCCATTAGTAGCGTGGTGCACCAGCTTGTAATCGGCTGCCCCGAGCAGCGGATTGCCGGCCTGCGCGCCGAAGCGGTTGCGGTCGATCAGCGATTGCGGGTGCTCGATCCGAAAGCCGACCGAGAACGGCTTGGCTTCGACATAGACACCGCGGGCATGCAACATGTGGAAGGTATCGCGCGCGCTGTGTCCGATGGCCAGCACCACGTGGTTGGTCGCGATATGCTCGCCCCCGGCCAGCATGACACCGCGCATCTGACCGTCGACGATGTCGAGGTCCTCGACCCGGCTTTGGAAGCGGAATTCGCCCCCGAGTGCCTCGATCGAGGCGCGCATTTTTTCTACCATCTTGACCAGCCGAAAAGTGCCGATGTGGGGTTTGCTGACGTACATGATTTCAGGCGGCGCGTCGGCCTTGACGAATTCCACCAGCACCTTGCGGCCATAGTGTTTCGGGTCCTTGATCTGGCTGTAGAGCTTGCCATCGGAAAACGTACCGGCGCCACCTTCGCCGAACTGCACATTCGACTCGGGATGCAGTTCGCGCTTGCGCCACAGTCCAAACGTATCCTTGGTACGTTCGCGCACCGCCTTGCCGCGCTCCAGGATGATCGGACAAAAGCCCATTTGCGCCAGGATCAGTCCGGCAAAAATGCCGCACGGGCCAGTACCGATGACCACCGGGCGCTCTTTCAAACCGGCGGGCGCTTGCGTAACGAACTTATAGCCGGTGTCCGGCGCAGACGTCACATGGCGATTACCGTGCAGGCGCTGCAAGTGTGCTGCCTCGTCGGCCACTTCGACATCGACCGTATAGACCAGCGCGATGGCGCTTTTTTTACGCGCATCGTAGCCCCGGCGAAAGATCGTATAACCAATCAGATCACCGGCGGGAATTCCCAGCCGAGCCAAAATCGCGGCGCTGAGATCGGTTTCGGGATGGTCAAGAGGAAGTTGCAGGTCTGTCAAGCGAAGCATGGCGGTATTCCGTAAAACCCTGTGGACAAGCGCTTGCTGCCAGGGCGATCAGCAGGCGCAAGTCCGTCATTTTACCGCACCGCTTGTTGAACTTCCGCATGACATAGGCAAGCGGCGTATCAATGCCGTGAAGGAGCGCACGCCCGTAGCAGGAAGCTTTACCGGAGCGGTTACGGCCGGGACAGGTATTTTCCTGCCGTAACCTGTCAACAGCGAATGGTGTCAGGCCAGGTCAACTGGGGCTTCGCACGCCGTTGTCAGGATTTGACTGATCGCGCAGGTTCTTGATTTGCGCGTAATTTTGCAAGACGCTTTGATATTGCCGCTCTACCAGCATTCTCACATCGGGCGGCAGGCTCTGTTGCAACGCTGCACGGTAGCTGTGGGCGGTCAGCTCCTCGCCACGCTCGCATTCCTTGAGAATGGCCTCATCGTCACTACCGGTAAGGGTGGACTTGATGTCGGTCCAGCGCCGGTGCAGCGCATGGCCCGGACTGCCAGCGGCTTGCGGATTGCCGCCACTGGAAACGACCACTTTCTGCAATTCGGCAGCGGCTTCGGCGCACCGGCGAGCCTGCCCCGATAAGAAAGCCTGGAGTTGCGGCTCGCCGCTTTCGTCGGCGCAGGTACTGAATCCCGTTTCGCCATCCTTGCAGGTTTCGATCAGGTTATTCAGCGTCGCGACGATGTTATCCGTGCCCGTCATTTTTCCGTCCTTTCTGATAAGCGCGCGCGATCCGGCTACACGGTTTCCCGCACTTCATTTCCGCAGCATCGCGTACTGACAGTATGCGCGAATCGTCCCCACTCCGTGTGCTCTTCGGCGGCTGGCTTCGTTTCATCGTCCAAGCGATGCCGTTCGAAATCGGACAACATTGCTGATCCCGGTCGAGTAGATACGGGCGCCATCGTCAGCTGATTGCGGCGGTCGGGCGCCAAGTATGGTTCAACTTTTTTGGTCCTGACCAATAATGCCAGTTCGGCTATCGCAACTATAAGGTCTCGAAGAGGTGGCACCGACCGTGCCCGTGGCCGGAGCATACGTGCCAGTGACGCTCGCAGTTGGCGTCGCCGAACCGGGCTGAACGCTGGAAGGCGCTACCCGGGCGAGTGTGATCGACACGTCTGTCGATGCAAGGGGAGCCGGATGGGCAGACATCGCGCCAAACACCAGGGCGATGGCGGCTGCACCGAACCAAGTTGTTGCAGATGGGTTGGGAAGGTCTTATTCGACATCACGATCTCCTCGTTTTAGACAAGAACAAATGCCCGGCTGCGGCCGGTATGCCGAGGGCGAATGCAAATGGTATGCCGGAGAAAGCGAATGCAGGGTTTTGCTCTGAGCGCAGACAGCAACCGTCCGGTAAAAGGAGGGTGGATGCGCAGAAACTACATGACGCGGGAAAAAATTACCGATGCGGTGCAGGCATCGGTGCGACCTTTACATTGAACCATTCATGCAAGGCATGGTGCAGCGACGCTACGAAGGCCTCGACTCTGCACCCATGCGTTGAGATCAGAGCAGGCATGGCGGCTTCTCCATCTCGAGCGGCCTTGCCGTGGCGATTAGTCAGTTATGGCGATTACGCTTTTCGGTTTTGCAATCGAACTTGCTCAATACGGTGCCTTTGGCGTCCACAGTTTCGAGATGGACATCGAAGCCCCATAGGCGTCCCACATGGCGCAACATTTCTTCGGTCTGCTGATTCAGCGGTCGGCGCAGGAACTGCGTATGGCGCAAGGTCAGCGCGCGGTCGCCGTGCGTATTGACCGACCATACCTGGATGTTCGGTTCTCGATTGCCGAGATTGTACTGATCGGCCAGTTGCTGACGCACGTAGCGATAACCATTTTCGTCATGGATAGCGGAAATGCTGAGCTTGTCGTCCTTATCGTCATCCAGCACCGAAAAGAAATGGAAGTCGCGGATCAGCTTCGGCGACAGGTATTGGGCAATGAAGCTTTCATCTTTGAAGTTACGCATGGCAAAATCGAGTGTTTTCTTCCAATCACTACCGGCAATGTCCGGAAACCAAAGCTTGTCCTCGGCGGTCGGCGCTTCGCAGATCCGACGAATATCGCGCATCATTGCGAAACCGAGCGCATACGGATTGATGCCGCTGAAATGCGGGCTCGTCACCGGGGGTTGATAGACGACATTGGTGTGACTTTGAAGAAACTCAATCATGAAGCCGTCGCCGACTACGCCCTCGTCGTAGAGCTGATTCAAGATCGTGTAATGCCAGAACGTCGCCCACCCTTCATTCATCACCTGGGTCTGGCGCTGCGGATAGAAATACTGGGAAATCTTGCGGATGATGCGCACCAGTTCGCGCTGCCACGGCTTGAGCAGCGGCGCTGATTTTTCAATGAAGTACAACAGGTTTTCCTGTGGCTCCGAGGGAAAGCGTTCGGGACCGGCTTCGACCACTTCCACCGGCCGATAGGGCAAGGTGGTCCACAGATGATTGACCTGCGACTGCAGGTAATCTTCACGCTCGTTTTGGCGGGCCTGTTCGTCGATCAGGGACAGCTTGGCAGGCCGCTTGTATCGGTCCACACCGTAGCTTTGCAGCGCGTGGCAAGAGTCGAGCAGCAGTTCGACTTCATCGACGCCATAGCGGCGTTCACAGTCAGCGATGAAGTTCTTCGCAAACACCATGTAGTCGACGATCGCCTCGGCGTCGGTCCACGTGCGAAACAGGTAATTACCCTTGAAAAAGGAATTATGGCCGTACGCCGCATGCGCGATCACCAACGCCTGCATGGTCAGGCTGTTTTCTTCCATCAGGTAGGCAATGCACGGGCTGGAATTGATGACGATTTCGTATGCCAGTCCCATCTGGCCGCGCTTGTAGCTTTTTTCGGTCGACAAAAAATGTTTGCCGAATGACCAGTGGTTGTACGACACCGGCATGCCGACCGAGGCATAAGCATCCATCATCTGCTCGGCACTAATGATTTCGAGCTGGTTCGGATAGGTATCCAGGCCGAAGGCTTCGGCAACGCGGCGGATTTCTTCGTGCGCGTGCTCGATCAGGTCGAACGTCCATTCCGACTGGTCTGGCAAGCTGCGCGGATGACGCTTGGGTTTCTGGACAGTATTCATTTTGGCTGCTTCTTGAACAGTTCACGGAAGACAGGATAGATATCGGCCGGCGCGGCGATTTTTTGCATCGCAAAATTCGGATGCATACCAGTTATCTGGGAATACTCTTCCCATAGGTTTTGTGGCGCGCCATCAGTGATTTCGACGTAGGCGTAATACTGCACCGCATGCATGATGGTGTCGGACAATAATTGTCGACAGATACCGGAATCGTGATCCCAGTTGTCGCCATCGGAGGCTTGCGCGACATAGCTGTTCCAGTCGCCGCTCGGATAACGCTCACGCATGATCTTGGTCAGCAGGTGCAAGGCCGACGACACCACCGTGCCGCCCGATTCGCGGGAATGAAAAAATTCGTTTTCATCGACCTCGGCAGCGGACGTGTGATGCCGGATGAACACGACTTCGATTTTTTCGTAAGCACGCGTCAAGAACAGGTATAGCAGGATGAAAAACCGCTTGGCAGTTTCTTTCTTGCTCTCGTCCATCGAGCCGGAAACATCGAGGATGCAGAACATGACGGCCTGGCTGGCAGGTTTGGGCACCTTGATGCGATTGCTGTAGCGCAGGTCGAACGGATCGATGAACGGGATCGCCAGCAAACGCGTGTGCAAATGATGGATTTCGCGTTTGAGCACGAGCACGCGCGGATCGGCGTCGACGGCTTCCAGCAACAACGCCTCAAGCTCTTGCTCGGCTTCTTTCATCCGCGTGCGGGCGCTGCCGCCGACGGCGATACGCCGCCCGAGTGCCCCGCGCAACGAACGCAGGATATGGATGTTCGAGGTCGTGCCGGACATGTTGTAGCCAGCGCGCTGGTTCTTGAATTCGGTGGTTGCGGTCAGCTGCGTTTTCACCATATTGGGCAACTCAAGATCCTCGAAGAAATAATTCATGAATTCGTCGCGCGTCAACTCGAACACGAAGTCATCTTCAGCGGTATCGTCGCCACTGCTGGGTTTGCCCTTGCCGGATCCGCCGCCACCACTTTTGGGTCGCTTGACGCGATCGCCCTTCAGGAATTCTTCATTGCCGGGACGAACGGTTTCCCAGACGCCACCGTGCGCGTGACCGAAATTCGGTTCGCCGATATCCTTGACCGGAATCGATACCTTTTCGCCGTTTTCGATCTCGGTGATGGAACGCCCTTTTACTGCCCGCGCTACCGCTTCCTTGATCTGGACCTTATGGCGCCGCAGAAAACGGCCACGATTGATGGCGGATTTGTTCTTGCCCTGCAAACGCCGGTCGATAAGCTGAACCAATATTGCCTCCTGCGAGTGAAACCGC
>JACMQD010000351.1 GCA_014377155.1 Herminiimonas sp. | reverse complement strand
GCGATTGCAACGGTGCTGTCGAAGAAATTCGGCGGCGAGGCAAAGGCGTATGACCAGATCGACGCGGCGCCGGAAGAAAAAGCGCGCGGCATCACGATCAACACGGCCCACGTTGAGTACGAGACGGCGAACCGTCACTACGCGCACGTTGATTGCCCAGGCCATGCCGACTATGTGAAGAACATGATCACGGGTGCAGCGCAGATGGACGGCGCCATTCTGGTGTGTTCGGCTGCGGACGGTCCGATGCCACAGACCCGGGAGCACATTCTGCTGGCGCGCCAGGTCGGTGTGCCGTACATCATCGTGTTCCTGAACAAGTGCGACATGGTCGACGATGCCGAGCTGCTCGAGCTGGTCGAGATGGAGGTGCGCGAACTGTTGTCGAAGTACGAATTTCCAGGCGACGACCTGCCGATCATCCAGGGTTCGGCCAAACTGGCGCTGGAAGGCGACAAGGGCCCGCTGGGCGAAGAAGCGATCATGAAGCTGGCCGATGCACTGGACACGTATATCCCGACGCCGGAGCGTGCCATTGACGGCGCGTTTCTGCTGCCGGTCGAGGACGTGTTCTCGATCTCGGGTCGCGGCACGGTGGTGACGGGCCGTATCGAGCGCGGTATTGTGAAAGTGGGCGAAGAGCTGGAAATCATCGGCATCCGCGACACGCAGAAGACGACCTGCACGGGCGTGGAGATGTTCCGCAAGCTGCTGGACCAGGGTCAGGCTGGCGACAACGTCGGCGTGCTGCTGCGCGGCACCAAGCGGGAAGACGTGGAGCGGGGCCAGGTGCTGGCCAAGCCGGGTTCGATCAAGCCGCACAAGCATTTCACGGGCGAGATCTACGTTCTGTCGAAGGATGAGGGTGGACGTCATACGCCGTTCTTCAACAACTACCGTCCGCAGTTCTACTTCCGTACGACCGACGTGACGGGCTCGATCGAGCTGCCGAAGGATAAAGAGATGGTCATGCCGGGCGACAACGTGTCGATCACGGTCATGCTGATCAATCCGATCGCGATGGAAGAAGGTCTGCGCTTTGCCATTCGCGAAGGCGGTCGTACCGTCGGCGCGGGTGTGGTTGCCAAGATCATCGAGTAGGTTTCAGGCGAGGCGCGGAAAACTGCGCCTCACACTGCACGGCAAGCGCCGGCGCAGTCGCTCTTTTATCAATGCTGCGGATGGCGAACATCCGCAGCCCGCTCTTTAAAAGGAATGTCATGTCAACAGCTCCGCAAGCCGGCACAGCTACCAAAGCCGCGCAAAATACCAAAGCCAGCCAGAATCAAAAGATCCGTATTCGCCTGAAGGCATTCGATTACCGCCTGATCGACCAGTCGGCACTGGAAATCGTCGACACAGCCAAGCGCACAGGTGCTGTCGTGCGTGGACCGGTTCCACTGCCAACCCGGATCCAGCGTTTCGACGTGCTGCGCTCGCCGCACGTCAACAAGACGTCACGTGACCAGTTCGAAATTCGGACTCATGTTCGCCTGATCGATATCGTCGATCCGACTGACAAGACAGTTGATGCTTTGATGAAGCTCGATCTGCCAGCCGGTGTGGACGTAGAAATCAAGCTGCAATAAACCAGCAAGAGCGCGACATACCACAATTAACTGTTGTGGTACAAGCGCTCGCACGCTATAATCTCCGACTTCGGTAAGAGTGCGCATTGGGGGCTTCCCGTCGGTGCTCTTCCATTTGGTCGTTTAAACCGTAGTTCACACATCAGCCCTGCCCAATCGTAGGCGGGAATGGAGCAAAAATGAGCCTAGGCCTACTTGGTCGCAAGGTTGGCATGATGCGCATCTTTACGGATGATGGGGATTCGATTCCTGTTACCGTCGTTGACGTATCGAACAACCGCGTGACACAAATCAAAACGCCTGACATCGACGGTTATTCCGCGGTGCAGGTCGCATACGGTCATCGCCGCGCGTCGCGCGTCAACCAAGCCGCTGCTGGACATCATGCCAAGGCAGGTGTCGAAGCCGGGACCATCCTCAAGGAATTCCGCATCGATGCAGCCAAGGCTTCAGAAATGAAAGCCGGCGATATCGTTGCTGCAAGCCTTTTCGAAGTCGGTCAGAAAGTGGACGTGCAAGGCGTGTCCATCGGCAAGGGTTACGCCGGCGTCATCAAGCGCTACAACTTCAGCTCGGGTCGCGCGACGCACGGTAACTCGCGTTCGCATAACGTCCCTGGTTCGATCGGTATGGCGCAGGATCCGGGTCGTGTGTTTCCGGGCAAGCGCATGACGGGTCACATGGGCGATGTCACTGTCACCACCCAGAACCTTGAAATCGCGCGCGTCGACACCGATCGCCAGCTGTTGCTGGTCAAGGGTGCCGTGCCAGGTGCAAAGAACGGCCAGGTGATCGTGTCCGCCGCCGTGAAAACCAAAGCCAAGAAGGGAGCCTAAGGCATGGAACTCAAGCTCCTGAATGACCAGGGTCAGTCTGCCTCGAACGTTGCCGCGCCGGATACGATTTTTGGGCGCGATTACAACGAAGCATTGATTCATCAGGTCGTTGTCGCTTACCAGGCAAATGCCCGGAGCGGTAACAGCAAGCAAAAGAATCGTGAAGAAGTACATCACACGACCAAGAAGCCTTGGCGTCAAAAAGGTACGGGCCGCGCTCGTGCCGGTATGTCGTCGTCGCCGCTGTGGCGCGGTGGCGGTCGGACCTTCCCAAATTCGCCGGACCAGAACTACACGCACAAGGTCAACAAGAAGATGTATCGGGCAGGGGTCTGCTCGATCCTTTCGCAGTTGGCCCGTGAAGGCCGTCTGTCGATCATCGAGGACCTCGTCGTCGATGCGCCGAAGACCAAGCTGTTATCTCAGAAATTGAAAGACATGGGTCTGGAATCCGTGTTGATCATTCAAGACAACATCAGCGAAAACCTCGAGCTGGCAGCGCGTAATCTACCGCACGTTCTGGTCGTCGAACCGCGTCACGCGGACCCTGTGTCGCTGGTGTATTACAAGAACATCGTCATCACCAAACAGGCGTTGGCCAAGATTGAGGAGATGCTGGCATGAGCGCGACTCTGAAGCACAGTGAAGAACGCTTGATGAAGGTGCTGTTGGCGCCAGTGATTTCCGAGAAGGCGACGTTTGTTGCCGAAAAAAACGAGCAAGTCGTTTTCCTTGTAATGCCGGATGCCACCAAACTGGAAGTCAAGGCCGCAGTCGAGATGCTGTTCAAGGTTGAAGTTGAATCGGTCCAGGTGGCCAACCGGATGGGAAAGCAAAAGCGTTCGGGCAAATTCAACGGGCGTCGGAATCATACCCGCCGCGCATTCGTCTGCCTGAAGCCAGGTCAGGAAATCAACTTCACCGAGGAGGCTAAATAATGGCACTCGTTAAAGTCAAGCCAACCTCACCAGGCCGTCGCGGAATGGTCAAGGTGGTCACGCCCGACCTGTATAAAGGTCGTCCGTTCGCCGCCTTGGTCGAGTCGCAGTCCAAGAGCGCTGGGCGTAACAACAACGGTCACATCACGACCCGTCATATCGGCGGCGGTCACAAGCAGCACTACCGCATGATCGATTTCAAGCGGATCAAGGATGGTATCCCGGCAAAGGTCGAGCGCATCGAATACGATCCGAACCGTACCGCCAACATCGCCTTGCTGTGCTACGCCGATGGTGAGCGCCAGTACATCATCGCGACCAAGGGAATGGCTGCCGGCGACTCTGTCATGAATGGCTCGGAAGCGCCGATCAAGTCGGGTAATTGCCTGCCGATCCGGAACATCCCGGTCGGTACGATCATGCATTGCGTCGAGATGTTGCCTGGCAAGGGTGCGCAAATGGCGCGTACCGCCGGCGCTGGCGTCGTCCTGATGGCGCGCGAAGGCGTGTACGCTCAGGTGCGTTTGCGCTCGGGTGAAGTACGCCGCGTGCACATCGAATGCCGTGCAACAGTCGGTGAAGTCGGCAATGCCGAGCACAGCCTGCGCAAGATCGGTAAAGCTGGTGCAATGCGGTGGCGTGGTGTTCGTCCGACCGTTCGCGGTGTGGTCATGAACCCGGTCGATCACCCGCATGGTGGTGGTGAGGGCAAAACAGCGGCTGGTCGTCATCCAGTTTCGCCTTGGGGCCAACAGACCAAAGGCAAGAAGACGCGTCGCAACAAGCGCACGACGTCGATGATTGTCTCGCGTCGCGGCAAGAAATAAGGGATAGCACATGACACGTTCAGCAAAAAAAGGGCCGTTCTGTGACGCCCACCTGGTAGACAAAGTCGAGAGAGCGCAAGCGATCAAGGACAAGAAGCCGATCAAGACCTGGTCGCGCCGTTCGACGATCATGCCGGATTTCATCGGTCTCACGATCGCTGTCCACAACGGCAAGCTGCATATCCCGGTCTACATTTCCGAGAACATGGTCGGGCACAAGCTTGGTGAATTTGCGCTGACCCGCACGTTCAAGGGCCATGCTGCCGACAAGAAAGCCAAGAAATAAGGTCCGATGATGGAAACTAAAGCTTCCCTGCGTGGTGTGCGTCTCTCGGCCCAAAAAGGCCGACTGGTTGCAGACCTGATCCGCGGCAAAAAAGTTGATCAAGCTCTGAATATCCTGCAATTCAGCCCGAAGAAAGGTGCGGTCATCATCAAGCGTGTCCTGGAGTCTGCAATAGCAAACGCCGAACACAACGATGGCGCCGACATCGACGAACTGAAGATCACGACGATCTATGTCGAAAAAGGTTCGGTCCTCAAGCGCTTCACTGCGCGTGCAAAAGGCCGTGGTGATCGCATTTCGAAACAATCTTGTCACATTTACGTGACGGTCGGAAACTAAGGAGTCACGATGGGACAGAAGATACATCCTACCGGTTTTCGCCTGTCAGTCACGCGTAACTGGGCTTCCCGTTGGTATGCAGGCAATAGCAACTTTGCCACCATGCTCAACGAGGACCTCAAGGTCCGCGCGTATCTGAAGACAAAACTGAAGAACGCCTCAGTCGGCCGTGTCGTGATCGAGCGCCCTGCGAAGAATGCGCGCATCACGATTTACAGCTCGCGTCCAGGTGTTGTGATCGGCAAGAAGGGCGAAGACATCGAAGTCCTGAAGGCCGCACTAACCAAGATGATGGGCGTGCCCGTGCACGTCAACATCGAAGAGATTCGCAAGCCAGAGACGGATGCCCAGCTGATCGCCGATTCGATTGCGCAGCAACTGGAAAAGCGGATCATGTTCCGCCGCGCAATGAAGCGCGCGATGCAAAACGCGATGCGCCTTGGTGCTCTTGGCATCAAGATCATGTCGTCCGGTCGTCTGAACGGTATCGAAATCGCCCGTAAGGAATGGTATCGCGAAGGTCGCGTGCCACTGCATACTCTGCGTGCCGATATCGACTACGGCTTCGGCGAAGCGTTGACCACCTACGGCATCATTGGCATCAAGGTCTGGGTCTACAAGGGCGATCGCCTTGCAAGCGGTGAAGCGCCAACCCTGCCAGAGGTTGCAGATGATGCGCGTCGTCGTCCGCCGCGGCGCGATGATGGCAAGCCAGGTGCTAGCCGTCCTCGTACCGCGCGTCCCGAAGGTGCGACACCAGCCGCTGCTGCGCCTGGTAGCGCACCGGCAGCCAAACGCGTTCGCGCCAAGAAGCCGGATGGTGTCGCCGATGGCGCCGCTGCACCGGCCGTGAAAGCAGGAGAATAACCATGCTGCAACCAGCACGTAGAAAATATCGCAAGGAACAAAAGGGTCGCAATAAAGGCATTTCGCACGCCCGCGGCACAGCTGTTTCCTTTGGCGAGTTCGGCCTGAAAGCCGTCGGTCGTGGCCGCATCACTGCGCGTCAGATCGAAGCTGCACGTCGCGCGATGACCCGTCATATCAAGCGCGGCGGACGGATCTGGATCCGGATTTTTCCGGACAAGCCGATCTCGCAAAAGCCTGCCGAAGTCCGGATGGGTAACGGTAAGGGTAATCCAGAGTATTACGTCGCAGAAATTCAGCCAGGCAAAATGCTGTATGAGATGGACGGCGTCGATGAAACTCTTGCACGTGAGGCCTTCCGCCTTGCCGCAGCCAAGCTGCCGTTGCTGACCACGTTCGTCGTGCGTCAGGTCGGCCAATAAAGGAGTGAACATGAAGACATCAGAACTCCGCGGCAAGGACGCAGCTGCGTTGACGAAGGAATTGAACGACCTGTTGAAGGCGCAGTTCGGTCTGCGCATGCAGACCGCGACACAGCAGCTGAACAACACGTCACAGCTGAAAAAAGTCCGGCGCGATATCGCCCGGGTGAAAACAGTCATGAATGTGAAGGACGCCAAATAATGAACGAGCCAGTCAAAACAGCGATGAAGCGCACGCTGATCGGCAAAGTGGTGTCGGACAAGATGGACAAGACGGTGACCGTGTTGATCGAGCGCCACGTCAAGCACCCCCTGTATGGCAAGATCATCATGCGATCGAACAAGTACCACGCGCACAATGACGGCAATACAGCGAAAGCTGGCGACATGGTCGAAATCCAGGAAGGTCGTCCGATCTCCAAGACCAAAGCATGGACTGTGACCCGCGTCATCCAGGCAGCGCAGATAGTTTAAGAAGTTATTGCCGGCCCGGCGTTTTGATGTAATAATGTCGGGCTTCGCTTATGCAATTGTAGTTCTTACATAAGCAGCAGTATCAAGTGCTGTTCGATGTTTTTGAATTCATCCACCTCATCGGCGCTTTCCAAAGGCGCTTACGAGACCAAGACTGACCGCGACACCGTTCCGACGGAACCAAGCGGGTTAAGTTGGGAAAGAAAATACTATGATTCAAACTGAAAGCCGGCTCGAAGTAGCCGACAACACCGGTGCGCGCGAAGTCATGTGCATCAAGGTGCTGGGTGGTTCAAAGCGCCGTTACGCCGGCATCGGCGACGTGATCAAGGTAACCGTCAAGGTCGCTGCGCCACGTGGTCGCGTAAAAAAAGGCGAGATCTACAATGCGGTTGTCGTTCGTACCGCAAAGGGCGTGCGTCGCCAGGATGGCTCGCTGGTCAAATTCGACAGCAATGCCGCAGTCCTATTGAACGCAAAGCTCGAGCCGATCGGCACGCGGATTTTTGGGCCAGTGACCCGGGAGCTGCGCACCGAGCGCTTCATGAAGATCGTGTCGCTCGCCCCTGAAGTCCTGTAAGGAGTTTTTGATGGATAAGATTCGTACAAACGACAAAGTGATCGTGCTGACTGGCAAAGACAAGGCCAAGGTCGGTGCGGTCATCAAGCGCGTTGACGCTGACTATGTGATCGTCGAGGGTGTGAACGTTGCCAAAAAGGCGACCAAGCCGAATCCGATGACAGGAACCACTGGCGGCATCGTTGACAAGTTGATGCCAATTCATGTGTCCAACGTCGCATTGTTCAATGCGGCTACTGGCAAGGCAGATCGTGTTGGAGTGAAAGACGTCGACGGCAAGAAAGTCCGTGTCTACAAGTCCAGCGGCGAAGCCGTTAAGGTGTAACAGATCATGGCCCGTCTACAAGAAATTTACAAAAACAAGGTCGCTGGCGAGTTGTCTGCCAAGTTCGGCTACAAGTCGGTGATGGAAGTGCCGCGCATTTTGAAGATCACCCTGAACATGGGTCTGTCGGAAGCAATCGCAGACAAGAAAATCATCGAGCATGCCGTTGGTGACCTGACAAAGATTGCTGGTCAAAAGCCAGTTGTGACCAAGGCGCGCAAGGCGATCGCTGGCTTCAAGATTCGCGAAGGCTATCCGATTGGTTGCATGGTGACGCTGCGTGGCGCGCACATGTACGAGTTCCTTGATCGGTTGATCACTGTGGCGCTGCCGCGTGTGCGTGACTTCCGGGGTGTCTCGGGTCGGGCGTTCGATGGTCGTGGTAACTACAACATCGGTGTGAAAGAGCAGATCATTTTCCCCGAGATCGAGTACGACAAGATTGACGTGTTGCGTGGTATGAACATCAGTATCACGACAACTGCGAAGACCGACGAAGAAGCAAAAGCGCTTCTCGCCGCATTTAAATTCCCGTTCAGAAACTGAGGTTGCCATGGCAAAACTGGCACTGATTAACCGTGAACAGAAGCGCGCTGACCTGGTGAAGAAATTTGCCGGCAAGCGGGCCGAGTTGAAGGCAATCATTGATGACCAATCGAAGTCGGAAGAAGAGCGCTACGAAGCGCGCCTGAAATTGCAGGCGCTGCCTCGTAACTCTGCTCCGACCCGCCAACGTAATCGTTGTGCATTGACTGGTCGCCCGCGCGGCACTTTCCGCAAGTTCGGTCTGGGCCGCACCAAGCTCCGTGAAATCGCCATGCGTGGTGAGATCCCGGGTATGACTAAAGCCAGTTGGTAATAGGAGAATAAGCAATGAGTATGAGCGATCCTATCGCCGATATGCTGACCCGTATCCGCAATGCGCAAGTCGTGCAAAAGGTTTCGGTAGCAATGCCGTCGTCCAAAGTAAAGATTGCAATTGCAAACGTACTGAAGGATGAGGGTTACATCGAGGATTTCGCCGTGTCGGAAGATGCAGGCAAGGCGGAACTGAAAATCGGTTTGAAATATTATGCCGGTCGTCCGGTCATTGAGCGCCTCGAGCGCGTGTCCCGTCCAGGGTTGCGTGTCTACAAGGGCAAGGACGACATTCCGAATGTGATGAATGGCCTGGGTGTTGCGATCGTTTCGACGCCAAAGGGCGTCATGACTGACCGCAAAGCGCGCGCGACCGGTGTCGGTGGCGAAGTCATTTGCTACGTCGCCTAAGGAGCCGGATATGTCACGTGTAGGTAAAATGCCGATTGCACTGCCGAAGGGCGCGGAAGCGACCATCTCCGCAGAGCAGATCGTAGTGAAGGGCCCGCTGGGCTCGCTAGAACAGCCTTTGAATGGCCTGGTCAACGTCGTGAACAATGACGGCACGCTTAAGTTCGAAGCTGCAAATGACAGCCGCGAAGCAAATGCAATGTCGGGTACATTGCGTGCGCTGGTCAACAACATGGTTACCGGCGTCACGAAGGGTTTTGAGAAGAAGCTGAACCTGGTGGGCGTCGGTTACAAGGCGCAGGCACAAGGCGACAAGCTGAATCTGACTCTGGGGTTTTCGCATCCGGTCGTGCACCAGATGCCAGCGGGCGTTACGTGCGCAACGCCAACGCCGACTGAAATCCTGATCAAGGGTAACAATCGGCAGCAGGTCGGGCAGGTCGCAGCGGAAGTTCGCGCTTATCGCCCGCCTGAGCCGTACAAGGGCAAGGGCGTTCGGTATTCGGACGAAGTCGTTGCGCTCAAAGAAACCAAGAAGAAGTAATAGGGGTTGATGATGGACAAGAAACAATCACGCTTGCGCCGCGGTCGTCAGACTCGCGCGAAAATCGCAGAGCTGAAAGTGAACCGCCTGGCCGTGCATCGTACCAACTCGCACATTTACGCGACCATCATCAGTCCAGACGCAAAGATTCTCGCGTCGGCATCGACGCTGGAAGCCGAAGTGCGGCTTGAGTTGGCTGGGCAGTCAGGCAAGGGCGGTAACGCTGCCGCTGCCGCGCTGATCGGCAAGCGGGTCGCCGAAAAGGCATTGAAAGCCGGCATCGCCGAGGTTGCATTCGACCGCTCCGGTTTCCGTTACCACGGCCGTGTCAAAGCTGTTGCTGAAGCTGCGCGCGAAGCCGGTCTGAAGTTCTAAGGGAAAATCGATATGGCAAAGATGCAATCGAAGATGCAAAGCGAGAAGCCAGAAGACGGCATGCGCGAAAAGATGATCGCTGTGAACCGCGTGACCAAAGTGGTCAAGGGCGGCCGGATCATGGGTTTCGCGGCATTGGCGGTCGTGGGTGACGGCGATGGACGTATCGGCATGGGAAAGGGCAAGTCGAAGGAAGTGCCGGTTGCCGTGCAAAAGGCGATGGAAGAGGCGCGCCGCAAGATGATCAAGGTCACGTTGAAAAACGGCACGCTGCAACACACGGTTACTGGCAAGCATGGCGCCTCATCGGTTCTGATGGCGCCGGCGAAAGATGGTACTGGCGTGATTGCCGGCGGCCCGATGCGCGCGATCTTCGAAGTCATGGGCGTGACGAACGTCGTGGCGAAGTCGAACGGTTCGACCAATCCATACAACATGGTCCGCGCGACCCTGGATGGTTTGGCAAAAATGAATACGCCGTCCGAGATTGCTGCGAAGCGCGGCAAGTCGGTCGAAGAAATCCTGGGCTAAGGTGAAGCAGATGGCAAAGACAAAGACAGCAACACCGGCAGCCGCCAAGACCGTCAAGGTTAAGTTGATGATGGGCTTGATCGGCACGCGCGAGACGCATCGCGCCACCGTTCGCGGCCTCGGTCTGCGCGGCATCAACTCGGTCTCGGAACTCGAAGACACGCCGTCGGTTCGTGGAATGATCAACAAGGTGTCGTATCTTGTGAAAGTGGTGGCGTAAGGCTATCGCCTGCGCACGGAGCAAAACATGGAACTTAATACAATTCAGCCAGCAGATGGCGCCAAGCACTACAAACGTCGTGTTGGCCGCGGTATCGGCTCCGGCCTGGGCAAGACGTCCGGCCGTGGTCACAAGGGTCAAAAGTCGCGTGCTGGTGGTTTCCACAAAGTTGGTTTCGAAGGCGGTCAAATGCCTTTGCAGCGCCGCCTTCCGAAGCGCGGCTTCAAATCGATGGCGACGCCTTACAAGGCGGAAGTGCGGTTGTCCGATCTGGAGAATCTCCCAGCTGAGATCGACGTTCTGGTTCTCAAGCAGGCTGGGCTGGTCGGCGAACTGGCGCGTGTCGTTCGTGTCATCCTGTCGGGTGAGCTGACAAAGAAAGTGACGTTGAAAGGCTTGATCGCGACCAAAGGCGCACGCGCTGCGATCGAAGCTGCAGGCGGATCGATTGCCTAGTTCGTTGTCTTAAGGGAGTGAAAAGTGGCAACTACTCCTCAAGCTGCTAAAAACGCGACAAGCGGATTCCCTTGGGGCCGCCTGTGGTTCCTGTTGGGTGCGCTGGTCGTGTACAGGATCGGTGCGCACATTCCGGTTCCTGGAATCGATCCTACGCAGTTAGCGCAGCTGTTCAAGCAGAACCAGGGCGGTATTCTGGGCATGTTCAACATGTTTTCAGGTGGTGCGCTGTCGCGCTTCACGATTTTCGCACTTGGAATCATGCCGTACATTTCGGCGTCGATCATCATGCAACTGATGTCGATCGTGTCGCCGCAGCTCGAGGCGTTGAAGAAGGAAGGCGAATCCGGTCGCCGCAAGATTACGCAGTACACGCGGTACGGCACGTTGGTACTCGCGACGTTCCAGGCGCTCGGTATCGCAGTTGCGCTCGAATCGCAGGCCGGCTTGGTCATTGATCCAGGCATGGCATTTCGCTTTACGACGGTCGTGACGTTGTTGACGGGTACGATGTTCCTGATGTGGTTGGGTGAGCAAATCACCGAGCGTGGTTTGGGCAACGGAATTTCGATCATTATCTTTGCTGGTATTGCGGCGGGATTGCCGAATGCGGTAGGTGGGTTGTTCGAGTTGGTGGCGAATGGTTCGATGAATGCGTTGTCGGCGATTCTGATTGTTCTGATTGTTGCTGCAGTGACGTTTCTGGTGGTCTTTATAGAACGCGGACAACGCAAGATTCTGGTGAACTATGCAAAGCGCCAGGTCGGGAACAAGATTTACGGTGGCCAGAGCAGTCATTTGCCACTGAAGCTGAACATGGCGGGTGTGATCCCACCGATTTTTGCGTCTTCGATCATCTTGTTTCCATCGACGATCGTGAGCTGGTTCACTTCGGCAGGTGATTCGACGAACCCGTTCATCCGGTTTCTGAAGGATCTGGCGGCGTCGATGGCGCCGGGTGAGCCGATCCACGCTTTGTTGTATGCGACGGCGATTGTGTTTTTCTGCTTCTTTTACACTGCGCTTGTGTTCAACAGCAAGGAAACCGCGGATAACCTGAAGAAGAGCGGCGCATTCGTACCGGGTATTCGTCCAGGCGAACAGACGGCTCGCTACATCGATCGGATACTGACGAGGCTGACATTGGCCGGTGCGGTGTACATCACGCTCGTGTGCTTGTTGCCGGAGTTTCTGATTGCTCGCTGGAAGGTTCCGTTTTACTTTGGTGGTACGTCGCTTCTGATCATTGTGGTGGTGACCATGGATTTCATGGCGCAAGTACAAAATTACGTGATGTCGCAGCAATATGAATCGCTGCTCCGCAAGTCGAATTTCAAGGGCGGAGTTCCGACGCGCTAAGCGTCCATGAGAACAGGCAGAACGAATGGCAAAAGACGACGTTATACAGATGCAGGGTGAAATTCTGGAGAATCTCCCGAATGCCACTTTCAGGGTAAAGCTCGAAAACGGCCATGTGGTCCTGGGCCATATCTCCGGGAAGATGCGGATGAACTATATCCGGATCCTGCCAGGCGATAAAGTGACTGTGGAATTGACGCCATATGATCTGAGCCGGGCGCGCATCGTGTTCCGGACCAAGTAACAAAAAATGTTGGGAATCGAGTAGGTGTCGAACAGACTCGATTCGGCAATTGACAAGTTGGTTTTTGAAGAAAGAGGGCAAAAAATGAAGGTGCTCGCATCAGTCAAGCGGATCTGCCGCAACTGCAAGATCATCAAGCGCAAGGGTGTAGTGCGCGTGATCTGTATCGAACCGCGCCATAAACAGCGCCAGGGTTAATTAACGTTATTTATTGAGGAATAACGAATGGCACGTATTGCAGGGGTAAACATCCCAAATCATCAGCACACGGTAATTGGCCTGACGGCGATTTATGGTGTAGGTCGTCCACGCGCGCAGGAAATCTGTGTCAAGACGGGTATCGCTTCTGACAAGAAGGTCAAGGACCTTGACGATAGCGAGCTCGAAAAGCTGCGTGACGAAATCGCGAAGTTCATTGTCGAGGGTGACCTGCGTCGTGAAATTTCGATGAACATCAAGCGCTTGATGGATCTCGGATGTTATCGCGGCATGCGTCATCGCAAGGGCCTCCCTTGCCGCGGTCAGCGCACCCGCACCAATGCGCGGACCCGCAAGGGACCACGCAAAGCAGCACAGTCACTGAAGAAATAATCCTTGCTGGTCGCAAGATCAGCAGGTCGATGAGTTGTCGGATTCTAGGAAATCATCATGGCAAAAGCACCAAACAACGCCGCAGCAGCACGCGTGCGCAAGAAAGTCAAAAAGAACGTTGCCGAAGGCATTGCGCACATCCACGCATCCTTCAACAACACGATCATCACGATCACCGATCGTCAGGGCAATGCTCTTTCGTGGGCGACTTCGGGCGGCGCAGGTTTCAAGGGGTCGCGCAAATCGACTCCGTTTGCGGCGCAGGTCGCTGCTGAAGCCGCAGGCAAGGTCGCAGTCGAGTGCGGAGTGAAGAACCTGGAAGTTCGTATCAAGGGCCCTGGCCCTGGTCGCGAGTCCGCCGTTCGCGCGCTGAACAACCTCGGTATCAAGATCACCCAGATCCAGGATGTGACGCCTGTTCCGCATAACGGATGCCGCCCGCCGAAGCGTCGCCGCATCTGATTTGAAGGTTCACTTGCCGTCGTTTTAAGTCGTAACTGGCCCGCCAAAGCTCTTGGCGGGTTTTGTTCTTAAGCCCACCGTTTGATTGCGCGCAGATCAGACTAGCGTTCGTAGACATCCTGGAGGACGGGATGGGGAACGTCATTTAAAAAAGGAAATACCGTGGCACGTTATATTGGACCAAAGGCAAAATTATCCCGCCGCGAAGGCACCGACCTGTTTCTCAAGAGCGCACGGCGCTCGCTCGATTCAAAGTGCAAGCTCGATTCGAAGCCAGGACAGCACGGCCGTACTTCCGGTCAGCGTACTTCCGACTATGGTAACCAGCTGCGTGAAAAGCAGAAGGTCAAGCGCATGTACGGCATCCTTGAGCGTCAGTTCCGCCGCTATTTTGCGGAAGCGGATCGTCGCAAGGGCAACACCGGCGAAACGCTCCTGAAATTGCTGGAAACCCGTCTCGACAACGTCGTCTATCGGATGGGCTTCGGTTCAACCCGTGCCGAAGGTCGTCAATTGGTTTCGCACAAGGCGTTCACCGTCAACGGTATCGTCGTCAACATCGCGTCATATCAGGTCAAGCCAGGTGATGTGGTCGCCGTGCGCGAGAAATCCAAGAAGCAGGTCCGTATCGTCGAAGCGCTCTCGCTCGCGGCACAGTCGGGCATGCCATCGTGGATTTCGGTCGATGCAACCAAGATGGAAGGCACGTTCCGCACCCTGCCGGATCGCAGCGAGATTGCCAACGACGTCAACGAGTCGCTGATCGTCGAACTGTATTCGCGTTAATACCAGTTTTCCCGCCGCTTCATTCCGAATAGCAGTTGGGACAGAGTGGTTTGGTGCACGGCGGCACCCCACAAACTCTGACTCCCGACTGATGCAATCTTCAGCCTTATCGGTGTAACGAGCCGAGGGTATTGAAAAGGAAATCACATGCAAAACAGTCTGTTGAAGCCACGTATCATCGAAGTCGAAGCACTGGGTGCGGGTCACGCGAAAGTCGTGATGGAGCCGTTCGAGCGTGGCTACGGCCATACGTTGGGCAACGCGCTTCGTCGTGTCCTCCTGTCGTCGATGGTTGGCTACGCGCCGACCGAAGTGACGATCGCTGGCGTGGTGCATGAGTATTCGTCGCTGGACGGTGTGCAGGAAGACGTCGTCGACATGCTGCTGAACCTCAAGGGCGTAGTGTTCAAGCTGCACAATCGCGATGAAGTGACGCTGACGCTGAAAAAAGAAGGTGAAGGCGCCGTCCTGGCATCCGATATCGATCTGCCGCACGATGTGGAATTGATCAATCCGGAACACGTGATCGCGAACCTGACGGCGGGCGGCAAGCTGGACATGCAGATCAAGGTCGAAAAAGGCCGTGGTTATGTTCCTGGCAATGTGCG
>JACMQD010000350.1 GCA_014377155.1 Herminiimonas sp. | reverse complement strand
CGAACTTCGGTTAGAGATTTCGAGAACCGCAGCGCCTGTTTTTTACATGGAAGGAAAACCGCGGGGAGATGGTGCCGCAGGCGCAAGAAAGCGACCGCGCACTTTCCGCTAAACCTGTACTACCTGTACGAAGCCCCGCAAAAAAGTCTTGATCTGCTTGTTTGGGAACGCAATCGTGACCTTTTCCCCAGCCACCGCGACAATGCGACCCTCGCCGAATTTCGGCACGATCGCCAGCCTGTCGACTTCCATTCCCGGGATTTTGTCTTCGCGCTCGCTCTCGACAATGCGCTGGCGCGCAGGGATCTCACTCAGCGCATGTTCAGGCGGACGCACGCAGTTATCACAACATCCGCATTGATGCTGTTGCGCCGCTTCGCCAAAATAATCGAGCAATAACCTCCACCGGCAAAAACCGGTTTGTGCATACGCGACCATTCGCTCCAGCGCATCCTGGTCCCGTTCGCTTTTATCGCGATAGGTGTCAGCCAGGCCAGCGATCTGTTGTGGATCGGCGCCCTTCTGCTCGAGGCGATAATCGAGCGTGTCGCACTGCGATACGAACCCGCCGTCCTTCAACAATTTGAGCGCGACCTGCAGCTTGCTGGCCGAAATATCGCCCAGATCTTCCTGCAAGCGCGCAAGTGAAATCGATGGTTCGTCCTCGGCCAGCAAAGCAATGGCCGCATAAACCCGGTTGACTTCATCGGCACCGGGATAGCGCCGCGCCAGGAAAAATTGCTGGACCCGTTTGTCCTTCAGATAGTAGATCAAGGTGCACTCGGCCGGCTGATCGTCGCGCCCGGCCCGCCCCGACTCCTGATAGTAGGATTCGAGGCTGCCCGGTATCTGAAAATGGATCACGAAACGGATATCGGGTTTGTCGACGCCCATGCCGAAGGCATTGGTCGCGACCATGATGCGGCACGCTCCGCACATGAACATTTCCTGATTGCGCATGCGCTCCTTGACCGGCAGTCTTCCGTGGTACAGCACGGCGCTTTCGCCAGCCAGCTGCAAGGCCGACGCCAGTTCTTCGGCGGCTTGGATAGTGGCCGTGTAAATAATGCCGGCGCCGCGGGTCTGCATCGCCAATCGCACAGCCTGCACCGATTTTTCTTCTTCACTGGTCGTGGCGAGCACACTGTAGCGCAGGTTTGGCCGGTAGACGCCGGTGTTAATCACACGAATTTCGGGACGGGCCAGTTGCTTTCGGATGTCGTCGATCACTTGGTCGGTAGCGGTCGCGGTCAACGCCAATACCGGCGGTCGCCCCAGCGCATCGATCGCCGCGCCCAGGTGCAGGAAAGCGGGCCGAAAATCGTGTCCCCATTGCGAAATGCAATGCGCCTCGTCGATAACGAACAGGTCGATCTGGTTGCGTTTCAGCACTGCGACGAAATCCGGATCCTGTAATCGTTCGGGCGTGCAGAAAACGAAATCGCTACCGGCACGCTCGATATGGCTCAGTGCCTCGGCTTCTTCGCCTGTCGTCAGCGTGCTGTTGACCGCAGTGGCATCGATGCCGACTTGTTCCAGCTTGGTGGTCTGATCCTTCATCAACGAAATGAGGGGGGATACCACCACAGTCGTGCCGGGCATGTTCAGGGTCGGCAATTGGTAGCACAGGGATTTGCCGGCGCCGGTCGGCATGATCGCGAGCGTGTCGATGCGCTGCAGCACACTGTCGATCACTTCCTGTTGCCCCGGGCGCAGTCTTTGAATACCGAATGTCTCCCGCATCGTACGGCCAAGCTGCTGAAGCGAGCGCGGCAGTAGCGCACCGGAAGTCGGCCGCCTGGTTGCGCCACCGGCCGTGCGATTTTTACGTACCACCGGTGGTGGCATGACGGCGGCAACGGGTAAGGGCTTGATCGTGGAACGTAAAATTCGATTGACCATGAGAAGGCATGCGCCGGAAGGGGAACGTGCTTGACCAATGCAGAAAACATGCCAGAGGACGACTCCCTGACGCGCAACGGTTAACGCGGCGGTATGCCGTATCGAGCGTGGATTGTTTTACGCACGACCGGCATTAATTTCAAACTTGCATGACGGATGCGGTCTGGCTAAACAGATCGTCTTCCGAAAATAACGCCAGCAACATTTTCTTGACGGGTGCCGGCAGTGGGGCGTTTGGCAATTTGGCAGCGTGGTACCAGACATGTGGCCCCTGTCCTGCCAAATCAAGGCGGCGTGACAAAGCGAGCTTGTAGGGTTTGACATGCAATTTGAAATGGGTAAAGCCGTGTGAAAACGGCAGCAGCGGGTCGCAGCTCGCAACGCTGCCGAAAGGAGCGACGGCGCGGGCGATTTCAGCACTCAGCCCGGCAGCCGGCGCCGCACGCGACAAGTCGACTTCCGGGACCGATAGCAGTCCGCCCCAGATGCCGTGGTCGGGGCGCTGCTCCAGCAGGACATAACCGCGGTCGACGATGACGAGCATCGCGGTGTGCCTTTCCGGGTTGATTTTTTTAGGCTTGCGCACCGGCAGCGCATGGACACGCGCGGTCGCCAGCGCGACGCAGCGACTGGCAAGGGGACAGGCGCCGCAGGCAGGCTTGCTGCGAGTGCAGAGCGTAGCGCCGAGATCCATTAATCCCTGCGTGTAGGATTCGACATCCTGATGCGGCAACAGCGCGACGGCGCGCTCCCACATGCCCATCTCGATCTTTTTTTCACCCGGATAGCCGTCGATGCCAAACACCCGCGCAAACACCCGTTTGACGTTGCCGTCGAGGATCGCGGCCCGGGTACCGTAAGCAAATGCCGAGATCGCTGCCGCCGTCGAGCGGCCGATGCCGGGCAAGTCGGCCAGCAGCGCCGGATCGGCCGGAAAAATACCAGCGTACTCGGTCACGATACGCTGCGCGCAGCGATGCAGGTTGCGCGCGCGCGTGTAATAACCGAGGCCGCTCCAGTGCGCCATCACGTCTTCGGACGGCGCCGCCGCCAGTGCCGGGACGTCCGGGAACCGCAACAGAAAACGCTGGTAATACGGAATCACGGCGGCGACCTGCGTCTGCTGGAGCATGATTTCGGAAAGCCAGATGCGATAGGCATCGCGGGTATTCTGCCAAGGCAGCGCATGCCGGCCATGTTGCTTTTGCCAGCCGATGACCGCCGCCGAAAAGGTCGGATCAGCCAGCGCTGCATCAGTCGAAGCAGGCACCACTCCTTTCATGCCACAACCCGGAGTACAGGAAGGCCGGCGGCGATCACCTGCTTCAATTCCGTCTCGATCGTCGACAGCGTGGCGGCTTGTGCATCCAGACTGCGTTGCAACTCTTCCAGCGCCACCACCTTGTCTTCCAGCGTATCGGTAGCATCATGGATACGCTCGATCGACTGCCGGCGTCGCTTGAGTTGCAAGCGATGTTCGCCGATCTGGGCTTCCAGCGGCGCCATCACGACCTTGAGCCAGGCTTCGACATCGCGGTTGGCTTGCAAAAAACACTGCTTGATGCGCGAAGCGATCGAATCGAAGAATTTTTGCATCAGCTTGAGCTGCGGCGTGGTCAGGAGCGCCGCCGCGCCGAACTGCTTCTGGTAAATGCCTTCGATCATGCTGATTTCCCTGCGATATTTGTCGAGCGAAAACGGCATCGGCGTCGAGAGCGCCAAGCCATGTTCGGTCGAAAACTTGCGGTACATGACGGTCATCATTTCTGTTATCTCGTCGGTCTTCTGGCTCGACGCCGCGAGATTTTGCTGGATCTGCTCGAAAAAGCGCCGGATCGCTTGCCGCAGTCCTGCCGAAAATTTGCTGCGCTCCATGGCATTACGCGCCATGAAGACGTCGTCTTTCAGATTGCCCATGCCCAGATTGGTAAATACCTCGGTGGACAGGCGCGAGAACACCCCGCGGGTGGCCTGCAACTTGAAGAGGCTGCTGTCGAATTCCTTTTTTTCCATGTCGATGCGCTTCATCATGTGCTCGACGATCGTAAGGTTCTTGCCGCGCAGGCTTTTGAGTTCGATCAGTTGCTCGACGACGTTACGACTGCGCGAAGCCAGCAATGCCTGTTTGGCGGCCGCCAGTTCGCGGATGTCGGCGTCGAGTTGCTTGCGGATGATGTCTTGCTTGGAGGGGATCAATTCTTCGGACAGCGAATTTTCCAGCGCCGGCAGGCGGCTTTTCCACAGGAGCTTGGCGTCGTGGTTGATCTTGCCGACCAGGCCTTTCTGAGCCGATACCGGAAAAACCTGATCTTCGGTCAATTCCAGCGTACGCGCCACGCTGACCACCTGCCGGGTAATTTCCTGTTCGATCTCGTCCGGGGTGCGCAACTCGTCCCACATGCTGTCGATCTTGTTAAGTACCACCATGCGGCCCGCGCCGGTATCGGCGATATGCTGTCGCCAGATATCGACGTCGCTTCTGGTCACCCCGGTGTCGGCAGCCAGGATGAACAGCACCGCATGGGCATTCGGAATCAGGTTCAGTGTCAGCTCGGGCTCGGTACCGATGGCATTCAGACCTGGCGTATCGATGATGACAAGTCCCTGCTTGAGCAACGGATGCGGAAAATTGACAACCGCATGGCGCCAGCGCGAGATCTCTACCAAGCCGTCGCGGTCGACGGCCAGCGCCATGTCGGGGTCGAGTTCGTTATACAGGCCATAGCTTTTTGCGTCGTCGATCGACACACGCTTGGTGAGGCTAACCTGGCGGAATGCGTCGAGCATGCCGTCGCCTGAGGAAATATCCAGCGGCAGCACGGTCCAGACGTTGCTCTGGCCTTTATAGTCGCTGGTCGACTGCGAATCGGCGCGGGTTTCGATCGGCAGCAGGCGGATGCACGGCGGGAAGGTTTCGTCATATAGCAGCTCGGTCGGACACATCGTCGTGCGGCCCGCCGACGAGGGCAAGATACGCTGGCCGTAACCGGCGAAAAAGATCGCATTGATCAGCTCGGATTTTCCGCGCGAAAATTCGGCAACGAAGGCGATGGTCAACTTGTCGTCGGCCAGGCGCCCCAACACCCGCGCAAGCCGCTGGTCGCTGGCGGCATCGGCCAGGCCGGATGCCTGGATACAATCGCGATAGCGCTCGAGCGCCCCGATGACACGCGCGCGCCAGCTGCTGTATTGCTCGAACTTTTCGACCAGATTACTCACATTGTCTCCAGTATTGCGGTTAATTGATGCAATCCGGCAATCGTACTCATTTTTGACAGTTTACGCAGTAAAAGGTGGAACGTTGACCCTGTTTGATCTGCCGTATCGGCGCGCCGCAGAGTCGACACGGTTCGCCGCCACGATCATAGACGAAATAGCTTTGCTGAAAGTAGCCCGATTGTCCGTCGGCGCCCATGAAATCGCGCAGGGTACTGCCGCCTTTGGCGATCGCCTCGGTCAGGGTCTCGCGAATGGCTTGGGCCAGTTTTTGATAGCGGGCCAGACTGATCCGACCGGCCTGCGTTTTTGGATTGATCCCGGCGCGAAACAGGCTTTCGGACGCATAGATATTGCCCACACCAACCACGATATCGCCCGCTAGCAAGACCTGCTTGATGGGTGCGGTGCGGGCGCGGGTTTGTTGATACAACAACTGCGCCGTAAAGGTGTCTTCCAGGGGCTCGACGCCCAGACCGCGCAACAGCAGATGCGCATCGACTGCACCATCCTGCAAACCGTGCCACAAGACTGCGCCGAAGCGCCGCGGATCGGTCAGACGCATCACTTGCTGGCCGACCACCAGATCGAAATGATCATGTTTTTGCGCGGGGGTCGCCAGCGGCAGGATACGCAGATGTCCGGACATGCCGAGGTGGACGATCAGGGTGCCATGATCGAAGTGAATCAACAGGTATTTTCCACGTCGCCCGGTGCCCAGGATAACCTGACCTGTCAGCTTTTCGGCCAGATCCGCCGGAAAAGGCCAGCGCAGTCCCGCATGGCGCATCGTCACCGCGGTTACCGTTTGACCCTGGAGATGGGGCGCGACGCCACGACGGGTTACTTCGACTTCAGGCAATTCTGGCATTGACAGAAAACTCCATGCTTGTGGAACGCGAACCACACCGTCGCCGGTTGGCGTAGAATAAAAACTCGCGCAATCAGCCGGGATATCCTTTGAAAAACGCTTTCATCATTGTAACCCTGTCGACCGTGTTGACGGCCTGCAGTACGTCGTTGCCGAAGTCGGCATCACAGGCATCGTCACCGGATAGTCCGGCCACCGCCGCCGTTGTCGCCGACAGTGCACCGTCAGTGCTGAAAATCCGCCGTACGCGTGCCGAACCGGAGGTGGCTGCGCCCGAAGACGCACTGCCGACGGTCGAATTGTCCGAAGACCTGATGTTCAAATTGCTGGTCGCCGAAATCGGTTTCCAGCGCGGCGAATGGGAGGGTGCGTACATCGCCATGCTGACTGCAGCGCAACAGACGCGCGATCCGCGGCTGGCGCGACGCGCGGCTGAAATTGCGTTGAGTGCCAAACAGCCCGGCGAGACCATGTCGGCCATCCGCCTGTGGCGCGATCTGGCGCCCAACTCGGATGAAGCGGCGCAGTATTACCTCGGCTTCGTCATCCTCGGCGACAACCTCGAAGAAGCGCGTGCGATCCTGGCAACGCGTCTGACCGACGCACGCCCGGCGATGCGGGCGATGCTGATGTTCCAGACCCAGCGACTGCTGGCGCGCGCCAAGGACAAGGATGCGGCGTTCGTATTGCTGGAAGATCTGGTGGCACCTTATAACACCATGCCCGAAGCGCATCTGGCGTTGTCGCAAAGTGCATTCGCCCGAGGTGACATGGAACGGGCACGTGCCGAAGCGCGCAGCGCCCTGGCGATCAAGCCGGATTCGGAACTGGGTGCGCTGACGATGGCGCAGGTCATACCGGATAAAAACGACGCTCTCAGATATCTGGCCGAGTTCCTCACACGCTACCCGAAGTCGAGCGACGTGCGCGTGGCTTATGCGCGGGTGCTGGTGGAACAGAAGCAATATGACAAGGCACGTGCCGAATTCGAAACCCTGCTCAAGGAAAAACCACAAGACATGACTTTGCTGTACGCGCTCGGCATGCTCGAAGCACAGATCGACAACGCGAGCGCGGCCGAGAAATATCTGACGACCTATTTGAAACTACTGGCCCAAAAGCCCGACGATGAACGCGATCCGACTCAGGCCATTCTGGTACTGGCGCAAATCGCCGAGGATCGCAAGGACCCTGAGGCCGCGCTTAAATGGCTGGCGCAGATCGAGTCCGGCGAGGCTTTTACCGGCGCCCAGATCAAGCGCGCGCAACTCATTGCCAAGCGCGGCGACCTGACCGCCGCGCGCAGACTGCTCTCGGAAATCGCCACCGACACCGAGCGTGACAAGACACTCGTGATCCTGGCCGAAAGCCAGCTGCTGCGCGATGCTGGCCAAAGTCGTGAGGCGCTAGCCTTGCTCGACGCCGGTATCAAGCTTTTCCCGACCAATACCGACCTGCTATATGACTCTGCCATGATCGCGGAAAAATTGAATCAGACCGAGCGCATGGAAATTGCACTGCGCCGGGTTATCGAACTGGCACCTGCGAGCCAGCATGCCTACAACGCACTCGGCTATTCGCTGGCCGAGCGCAACGTACGCTTGCCAGAGGCACTGTCACTGGTCGAAAAGGCATTGACGATTGCCCCTGAAGATCCGTTTATCATGGATAGCATGGGCTGGGTCCAGTTCCGGCTTGGTAATTTCAAGGAAGCCGAGGCGCTGTTGCGCCGGGCTTACGCCTTGCGTCCCGATGCCGAAATCGCCGTGCATCTCGGCGAAGTCCTGTGGGTCAAGGGGCAAAAGGACGATGCGAAGAAATTCTGGCGCGACGCCAATTCCAAGGACCCGCAAAGCGATGCACTGAAAAGCACACTGGCGCGCCTGAATGCGAACCTGTAGCCCGATGTCGACGCCGCGCTGGCGCCGCATTGCCGCCTTGTGTGCCATGACGATGCTGGCGAGCGCCTGCGCCAGCATCAATCCGACCGCCGGTTCCACTACCCCGCAAAAGACGTCGCAGGAATCGGCGCGTGTATTCCATGACACCATCGGCATGAGCGGACGCATCTCGGTGCGTTATCAACAAAACGGCAAGGACGAAGCCGTGCACGGTAATTTCACCTGGAACCAGACGCCCGACCTGACCAATATCGTGCTGGCGTCACCGCTCGGCCAGACGCTCGCCACCATCGACGTCAGTCCGGCAAGCTCGAAGCTGACCCAGTCCGGCAAACCTGCGCGCGTGGCGGCCAATGTCGATGCCCTTGCTGCAGAAGCGCTAGGCTGGCCCCTGCCCGTTTCCGGCCTGCGCACCTGGCTGCAGGGTTTCGCCTTCGATGCCGGTGGCAAGCCGTTCACCGCGACCGCCGACACCACTGGTGCGCTCGCCGTAACGACGCCGGATGGCTGGCGCATCGATTATCCGAACTGGCAGTCCGATGAGGCGGCCAGTTCTCAGGATCGCCCGAAAAGGATCGATCTGGAACGTACCACTGCACAAGCCGGCAACATTTCGCTGCGCATCGTTATCGATACCTGGCAAGTACGCTGATGACCGCAGACGGTGCGTCGGTGCGCCGGCTGCATGACTGCGCCGCCCCCGCCAAGCTCAATCTTTTCCTGCACGTGACCGGCCGGCGCGACGATGGTTATCATTTGCTGCAAACGGTGTTTCAGTTGCTCGATTACGGTGACATGTTGCATTTCGATGTACGCGACGATGGGGTCATCCACCGCACCACGCCGATTGCCGGTGTGCCTGAACAAGACGACCTGATCGTGCGTGCTGCCCGGCTCTTGCAGAAAGCGACCGGCACCAGCCTCGGCGCAGACATCGCCATCGACAAGATCTTGCCGATGGGCGGTGGATTAGGTGGCGGTTCGTCCGATGCGGCCACGACGCTGATGGCGCTGGATCATTTGTGGCAGACCGGCATGCGCCGTACTGAACTGATGGCGTTGGGGCTGTCGCTCGGCGCTGACGTGCCATTCTTTATCTTCGGCCGCAACGCATTCGCCGAAGGAATCGGCGAAACTCTGCAGCCGGTCGCAACCCCTGCCGGATGGTATGTGGTGATCGAACCGGGGGTCGCCGTACCGACCTCTGCAATATTTACGTCATCTGAATTGACAAGGGATACGAAACCGGTCAAAATACCGGACTTTTCTGGGGCTTCTAAAAGCTTCGGAAAAAACGACTTGCAAGTCGTGGCAATGCAGCTTTTTCCGCCTGTCGCCGATGCCGTACGATGGCTCGGTACATGGGGAGATGCCAGGATGACTGGCTCCGGTGCTTGTGTATTCTGCAGATTCGAGCAGAGACATGAAGCCGATGCGGTACTCGAAAAAGTACCGCCTCAATGGAAAGCATGGAAAGCCAGGGCGATCGCGGATCATCCGTTGATCCACTTGCAACAGTCGTAGTCAAAAGTTTCGTTTGGCGTTGCATCCATCGCAGTTGTTGGCGAAAATGTGACGACGGACATCCGGTTGTGTAGGGGAATCGCCAAGTCGGTTAAGGCACTGGATTTTGATTCCAGCATTCGAAGGTTCGAATCCTTCTTCCCCTGCCATTAGTTATAGCAAAGCACAGTACAGCACCCATGCAAGCCGCCAAAGCAGGACTATCCAGTCAAGCCTTGGCGGCTTTTCAAACTTTTAACGACTGCATTTCCCAGGGATCCCCATGGCACTCGAAAACCTGATGGTTTTTACCGGCAACGCAAATCCGGAATTAGCGTTAGGGGTCGCCAAGCAACTTGGCATTCCACTTGGCAAGGCTGTCGTCTCCAAGTTCTCGGACGGCGAAGTCGTCGTCGAAATCAACGAAAACGTCCGGGGCAAGGACGTATTCGTACTGCAATCGACCTGCGCACCGACCAACGATCATTTGATGGAAATCATGCTGATGGTCGATGCGCTCAAGCGCGCGTCTGCCGGTCGCATTACCGCAGCAATCCCCTACTATGGCTATGCTCGCCAGGATCGCCGTCCGCGTTCGGCGCGGGTGGCGATTTCAGCCAAGGTCGTTGCCAACATGTTGCAGGAAGCCGGTGTCGAGCGCGTCCTGATCATGGATCTTCATGCAGACCAGATTCAGGGTTTCTTCGATATCCCTGTCGACAACATTTATGCGTCGCCGATCCTGCTTAGCGATCTGGTCAGCAAAAATTATGAAGATTTGCTCGTAGTGTCGCCGGATGTCGGCGGCGTGGTGCGCGCCCGGGCTCTGGCCAAACGACTGAACTGCGACCTCGCCATCATCGACAAGCGCCGCCCGAAAGCCAATGTTTCCGAAGTCATGAACATCATCGGCGAAGTCGAAGGCCGCAATTGCGTGATCATGGATGACATGGTCGATACCGCCGGCACGCTGACCAAGGCCGCCGAAGTATTGAAAGAACGTGGCGCCAAGAAAGTGGTGGCGTACTGCACCCATCCGGTTTTGTCCGGCCCGGCCATCGACCGCATTTCAAGTTCGCCGTTGGATGAACTTGTCGTCACCGATACCATTCCACTGTCCGACGCCGCCAAGGCCTGCCCCAAGATTCGGCAGTTGTCTTGCGCCGAATTACTGGCAGAAACCTTCAAGCGCATCAGCAAGGGTGACTCGGTAATGTCGCTGTTTGCAGACTAGGTCGATACGCACGCTTAACCCCGTGTCTTGCTGACATGGGCAGGATGGCCGGAAAATATTTCGATCGTCCGACACCGGATGCGGCACATGTCGCATCCATTTTCAAGTCCCCTGGTCGCGGGGGATTCAATCGCCGGACAACAGTTCGGCACAATTGGAGTTTCAAATGAAAGTTATCGCATTCGCACGCAATGAACAGGGGACCGGAGCGAGCCGCCGCCTGCGCATCGCCGGCCAGACACCGGGTATCATCTACGGTGGTACCAATAACCCGGTCAACATCAAGCTGGACCACAATGCGCTGTATCACGCGCTGAAAAAAGAAGCATTCCATTCGTCGATTCTCGACCTGGAACTGGACGGCAAAGCAGAGCAAGTCCTGTTGCGCGATTTCCAGATGCACGCTTACAAGCAACTGGTCTTGCACATCGATTTCCAGCGCGTTGACGCTTCGCAAAAGATTCACGTCAAGGTACCGTTGCATTTCACCAACGCCGACGTCTCGCCGGCTGTGAAATTGTCAGCCGGTATCATCAGCCATGTGATGTCCGAGCTGGACGTTACCTGCTTGCCGAAAGACTTGCCGGAATTCGTCGAAGTCGATCTGTCGACCATCGAAGTCGGCAATTCGATTCACTTGGCCGATCTGAAATTGCCAGAGGGCGTTACTGCCGTCAGCCAGGAAAACCCGACGATCGCTACTGCGTCGATTCCTGCCGGTAAAGTCGAGTCGGAAGCCGAACTGGCTGCCGCTGCAGCTGCTGCTGCCGCAGCACCTGCCGACAAGAAGTAATTCTTGCCGTTCCGGCTTTTTGCCGGAGTCCGAAAAGCCCGCGGTTCGTCGCGGGCTTTTTTGTTTCCGCTACATTCACGCAGCAATCCGGCGCCTACGTTAATATTGCCACTCCAAAACAACAATTAACGAGACACCCATGACTCGCATCAAAACTGCCCTGTTTGCCGCCAGCCTGCTGAGCGCCGCATTCGCAACAACCGCGATGGCCGGCCAGGCATATAGTGACACTTACCGCTCCGCCGCACTCGACCGCGATGTCAAATTTACCGTGTATCTACCGGATGCCTACAAGGACGCGACGACAAAATTGCCGGCAATTTATCTGCTGCATGGCGCCGGCGGCGACGAGAACGAATGGATGCGCAAGGGCGGCGCGGTCGAAACACTCGACGGCCTGATCAAGCGCGGCCTGATACGTCCTTCTGTCGTCATCATG
>JACMQD010000349.1 GCA_014377155.1 Herminiimonas sp. | reverse complement strand
TCGGTTAGCCGCACCGATCTCGAACAACAGACGCTGTTTCGCAAAAACGATGCGCAGGCCCGACAATATACCGATGGCAGGGTCCCATGCTTCGATCGCTTCCGAACCGGCTCCGTTGACTTCCATAATGGTGAAGCCCTTACCTTGTTCGAGTGCCTGGGTGCTCGCAAACCGCACATCGAAACGGCCGAAATGGAATTCACCCATGTCGCGCGCGATCGCATCGATGGCGGCGGTCAGGGCCGGAGTGACGAGGTGCCCGCCATTCAAATAAAGCCCGCCCACACGGGTCGAGCCAATCGTCGACAGACGCACAGGCTGGCCTGCCGCCGGCACGAAATTGGGATCAGCGACGCACTGATGCGCGGCTTGTTTGATCAGTCGCCGTGCGCGTGGATCGGCGTGCATCAGCTCGAGGACGGTGCGACGACCATCACCCACGACCCTTGGAAAATAACGCAGTGCCAGTCCGGTTATCCGTCCTCTACCCGTGCGCGGATCGCGAACATAAAAAATGCCGGCCTCGCCTTCCTCAGGCAAGTAACGTTGCATCACCATGACTTCACCATCCGGAAAGGCCTGTGCATAGGCACGCAGCGCAGCAGGGGAATCGATGCGACATACACCATAACCGCACATGCCCAGATCAGGCTTGACGATGATGGGAAAAGTCAGCCCGCCAGCGCGCATGGCCGACTCGAACCGGTCGGCGTCCGACGCAGCATGATCGACCCGAATTCCGACGCTGGTGGCGGTCACGCCGCGTGCCAGCGGGCCCATCTGCGCAAAGTATTCCAGCTTGCCCTCTCCGACTAATCCGCCGGCCGTGATCGCGGGATTCGCCGCGCTGGGGACGGTAGCACCGCCAAATCGCAGCGATAAGTACAGCCATTGCAATGTCAACGGCACGATGATCAACCACTTGGGCATGCGCTCGAGGGTGCCCAAGTCAGGACTAGGCGCGTGATCGCACTGGTTTGCGATCGCTGGCATAAAAGGTGTGTTGCCGTTGTGGCCGTCATCCATGAATTTTTACAGACATTTTTAAGCGTGCTGCATAGCAGGTGCCTTGCGTATATTTTGTTTGTTGCAACATTTATTACATGTCGATATAGTATTCTATTTACAAATTCTTGTAGCGAGGTAGCGAGTTTCCTGCCGCTTACCGTCATTACGGCAAGGGTGAAATCCTCAATCGATAAAGCGCATCCGAAAGTTGCGGCCCTTGATGTTGCCACTGCTGAGGCACGCGTAGGCTTTGTCGGCAATGCGCCGGTCGAGCGCGACATAGGTCATGAATTCGAACACGTTAATCTTGCCAACCTGATCCTTCGCCAAGCCGGCATCACCCGTCAAGGCGCCCAACAAATCGCCGGGCCGCAGCTTGTCTTTTTTGCCGCCCATGATGCACAGCGTAACCATCGGCGCCTGAAGTGCAGCGCCGCCGGCCACATCGAGCGAGGCCAGATCGAACCAGCTGACCGGGCCGTTCTGATACTGCTCGATCAGCTTGACCCACTTTTTTTCGTTCGGCGCGCACAGGCTTAGCGCTAGTCCCCGATCCTGGCCGCGTCCGGTACGACCGATGCGGTGGATATGAACTTCGGTGTCTTTGGATACATCAACGTTGATCACCGCCCCCAGGGTCTGGATATCCAGCCCGCGTGCGGCAACATCGGTTGCTACCAAGACTGAGCAGCTTTGATTCGCGAACAGCACTAAAATCTCATCGCGCTCGCGTTGCTCGAGTTCGCCGTAGAGTGCCAGCGCGCTGAAGCCCTGTTGGCGCAGTTCTTCTGCCAGTTCGCGGCAATGGATTTTGGTATTGCAGAAGGCCAGTGTCGAAACCGGTTTGAAATGATTGAGCAGGGTGGCGACCGCCGCGTTGCGCTGATCATGGGCGACCTCATAGAAACGCTGCTCGATCTGGCTGCCCGCATGTTGTGCCTCGACCTTCACTTCGACCGGGTCGCGCAGGAACGATGCACTGGCTTTACGAATATCGTCCTGATACGTAGCGGAAAAGAGCAGGGTCTGACGGCGTACCGGGCAAGCGCTGACAATGCCGGCGATGTCTTCATAAAAACCCATGTCCACCATGCGGTCCGCTTCGTCCAGCACCAGCGTCTGCACAGTGGAGAGATTGATGGTACCGCGCCCGATATGGTCCCGTATGCGGCCAGGCGTGCCGACGATGATATGGGCGCCATGTTCTAACGAAGCAATTTGCGGGCGCATCGGTGTGCCGCCGCACAATGTGAGCACTTTGGTATTGTCGGCGAAACGTGCCAGTCGGCGTAGTTCGTTCGAGACCTGATCGGCCAGTTCGCGGGTAGGGCAGACCACCAGCGCCTGAATAGCGAAATACGTCGGATTGAGTTTGTGCAAAATACCAATGCCAAATGCAGCGGTCTTGCCACTACCGGTCTTGGCTTGCGCGATCAGGTCGCGCCGCTCCAAAATAACAGGCAGGCTCTGCGCCTGAATCGGCGTCATGACCAGATATCCGAGACTGTCAAGATTACTGAGCAGCGACGGCGCGAGCGGTAAGGTAGAAAATGGAAATGTGTTCACGATAAAGGAGTTGACGCGGTAATTTTGTGGGATCAGGCGATTTGTCAGACTATTGAAAGACCAGGAGCTTGCCGATTTTCAACAGACTGCGAAGATGGCCATGACCGAAAACGTCCCCGGCAAACAATCCGAGAGCGCAAAAGAAAAAGCCCAACTACGGGAGTCGGGCTTTTTCTTGACCTGTTGGTTGCGGGGACAGGATTTGAACCTGTGACCTTCGGGTTATGAGCCCGACGAGCTGCCAGACTGCTCCACCCCGCGGAACGAATTATATAGATCAATCGGCAGAACGACAACCTCATCCACGGAATAATTATCTTGCGCCGTAAATCCGCGATAATGAGCACGGTTTTCTTGTCGACGACAAGCAGGACAATAATCAACGGGAGCAGGACATGACGTACGAAGAATATCTGGATGAAGTAACGACACTGATGGTGGAGCGATTCGACCTGAGCGATGCCGACGCGATCAAATATGTGGTGCGCGCACAGGCGGGTGAATTTTTCACGCTGCATGATGACGATCCGGCGATGCGCACCCTGGAACGGGCCGAGCAAGATGCGAAGACGATCTACGAAACGCGTAATAAGTCGAATCCGAAAATCTTCCGCAAATAAACTGGACGGTTGCCGGATCGTACTTCAATCTTTTTCGCTACCTACGCAGGGATGCGACTGAAATGACACCGCATCCCTGGATGACAAACCATGTCACTGACGCTTGGTTGCGTCTTTTTTGACTTTCTTTGCCTCTTTTTTTTCCTTCGGGGTCTTGGCGGGTTCTTTCTTGACTGCCTTTTTCGTGTCTTGGCTCTTGCTCATGTAATTCTCCTTGGTTGAAATAGGAACGTTGGTCCATGCGTTTGCTTGATACTATCCGTCTGGCCAAAAAACAGGCACCGCTACATCGCAGTCTAAACATTTGAACACTATTTTGCCATGAAAACACCAAAAAGACTCCAGCCATTAGTTGATGAAGGACTGGTCGATACCGTGCTGCGCCAACTCATGAGCGGCAAGGAAGCGACCGTGTATGTCGTGCGTTGTGGTGACGAGATTCGGTGTGCAAAAGTGTACAAGGAAGCCAACCAGCGCAGCTTTCATCAAAATGCTTCGTACCAAGAAGGCCGACGTGTCAAGAACAGTCGTCAGGCCCGGGCGATGGAAAAGGGTACCCGATACGGACGCAAGATGCAGGAGGAAGTCTGGCAAAACGCTGAGGTCGATGCGCTTTATCGCTTGGCCGCTGCTGGAGTGCGTGTGCCGCGTCCCTATATCTGCTTCGAAGGCGTGTTGTTGATGGACCTCGTGACAGATGCCGATGGCAACTCGGCACCGCGCTTGAATGACGTCGAATTGGATGAAGAAACAGCGCTGAAGTACCACGCACAATTAATTCATCAGGTGGTACTGATGCTGTGTGCCGGAATCATTCATGGCGATCTGTCCGAATACAATATTCTCGTTGATGCCGAAGGGCCGGTCATCATCGATTTACCGCAGGCGATCGACGCCGCCGGCAATACCACCGCCGGGCCGATGTTCGAACGCGACGTGGCGAACCTGGCAACGTATTTTAGCCGCTTCGCGCCGCAGCTTGCACTGAGTCAGTACGGAAAGGAAATCTGGGCGATCTACCAGACCGGACTACTTACACCCGAAACAGTATTGACCGGCCATGTTGAACCGGACAAGCGACCCGCTGATGTCGGCGCGGTCATGCGCGAGATCGAGCTCGCCAGGAGAGAGGAAGAGGAAGAGCAGCGCCGCCGGCAGCAGCACGAAGCCTGAAGGTCGGCAGAAGCATCACGCGCAGGCCAATATCGGTTGTGCCGCGCCGATCGTCAGCACCTCAGCCCGCATAACATCTTGTAGGGAAGGTATCGAGCCGCCAGCGTGATATGCGAAACTGACTCGAATCACATCGCCGGCGCTGATCTTGACCGGCTCCGGTAGCGGCAGTATCAGGTAATTGTTGAGCCAATCGATTGTGGTGTTGTGCTGCATTAGCACCGCGAGGATGTTTTTGGTAATGAAACGCATCGCATTGACCGTACCGCTACGCGCCATGGTGAAGTCACCCTCCCAGGCGATGGCCGTGTCGGTGGGCTGATTAAAGTCGAGAATGCTGTAGACCGACGGTTGCGCCATGTCGATGGTCTCGGACCACAGCACCGTGGTTTCCTGGAACTGAATAATCGGCGCGTTGTAACCTTCGAAATGGTAGTCCTGCTGTAAAGGTTGTACGGCCATTACAACTGCTTCCGGGACGAACACCGGCAAAGGTCCGCCGAATCGCGCCAGGTAGCGCGTTTTGAACGATTCGATCACTTGCACCTGTTTTTCGCGCAGCATCGCGACATGGATCATTTCACAAATGACGACATCGACAGGTTCCGGAGGAAGATATTCGAAGGCATCGGCATGCACGACCTCGACCTTGTGGCCACCTTCGTTATGAGCGAGGAAGCGGCGCGATTCTTTCACCAGGTCAGGATTGAACTCAACGCACCAGACCTTGGAGGCCTTGGCTGCCGCGAACCAGGAGAGCACGCCGGTTCCACCGCCCAGCTCCAGCACTTTCGCACCGGGAAAAACAACCTGGTCGATCGCCGACTTGAAGCCATGCATGCGGTTGCGATCCATCAGCATGTTGTGATGGTAATGCACCGGAATGAATTGTCCCAGATAGCAGCTAGCGGCTTCGCGTTCAGTCAGCATGGTCGTCCTTGATGGTTGGCAGGTAATCGTCTGGATGGTGAGCCGATTATCACGCCGCGATGCCGCACTCAAATTGTCGAAGTGCGCGACTTTTCCAGCCCTGTTTGGTTCGGTTGCTGTCCACGAGCGCCAACTAGCGCGCGATAGCCCGGTATACTCTGGACTGTAGGACTTAGTCGTTGATAGCAGCTTACTAGTCAACGTAACCCAATACCGTATCGAGATTGCCCATGTTGTTCAAATACCGTGTCTTGCGTCGCACATTCTCCCCTAAGTTGCCATGACAGAGCATCCCATTGTTCGCTGGACCGAGGGTGGAGAAGAACGCTCGGCGCGCTGGCGCTCCGAAAGCAGCATGCCGCCGCCCAAGCGGATCATTCTCGCCAATGATCAGGTAACGGCCGATGCGGCATTTCGCCTGGCGTCCGAAGGCACGGCGATGTTGTGGCGCGGCGATTTTCAGAATGCGCGCCAGTTGCTGCAAGCGCTTGGACGCCGTGCAGTGCGCAAACCGGCCAAGACCGCGCCGTCCGCTGCCGATGCGTTCAACCTGCATCGCCAGGCGCAGTCGCAACGTGCGCGTACGCTGGCGATGCTGCTGATTTCGTTTGATGCCGATTACAGCATTGCGTTGCGCCGCGCGCCGGATGTGCGACAGGCTTGCAATGAGGCTTACGGTGCAGGCGGCGAGCCGTTCGTGGTGTCACTGCGCGAATTGCTCGGTTTGATCGGCGCCCATGAATGGCGCAAGACCGGCGTTGAAATCAAGGCGCTGGAAGAGCGCATCCATCCGCACTATGGTGTTTTTTCGCCGATCCGCGGCGAGTACATCGATCTGGTCGCGGAGGCGCCGCTACCGTCTCGAAAATTGGCTTTCGATATCGGCACCGGTACCGGCGTTCTAGCTGCGGTGCTGGCGCGGCGTGGTGTGGCACGCATTGTCGCCACCGAACGCGATCCGCGGGCATTGGTGTGTGCGCGCGCTAACGTTTCGAGGCTTGGTTTGGGCGAACAGATCGATATTGCCGATATTGACCTGTTCCCCGACGGTCGTGCACCGTTGATCGTTTGCAATCCGCCATGGATTCCTGCACGTCCCAGCTCCGCCATCGAACATGCCGTGTATGATCCTGACAGCCGGATGTTGCGCGGCTTCCTGTCGGGGCTGGCAGCGCATCTGGAGCCGCAAGGCGAGGGCTGGCTAATTCTGTCGGACTTGGCAGAGCACCTGCACTTGCGCTCGCGCGATCAACTCATGGCATGGATCGACGACGCCGGCCTGATCGTCAAAGCGCGCATGGACGTCAAACCGACTCACCCGCGTGCAGCCGACCAGACCGATGCGTTGCATGCTGCCCGCGCCGCTGAGATTACTTCGCTGTGGCGTCTTTCAATCAAACCAGGAAAATAATGAGCACCAAACCCGCCCGCATTCTCACCTTTAAATGCAAAACCTGTACCAAACCAGTTCAAGTATTTTTGCAAAAAGTATCGGCCTGCTCCCACATCCAGCCCTACCAGGGCATCTGCAAATGCGGCGAAATCATGCGCTACGCGACTGGACAAAAGGACGCAGTCGAGTCCTTCATTACGTCAGGCGACGGCAACTGGTCCCACCATCACTAAGTTTTGCGCGGACTACTGCGCAGTCCTTCGTGCGAGTCGATAAGCTCGGCAATCCATTCCACGAACACCCGCACCTTGGCCGATAGATGGCGGTTTTGCGGATAGACTACATGCAGCGCGACCGGCGCCACGGTCCAGTCCTGCAACAGTGGCACCAGTTCGCCCGTGGCGACATGGCGTGGCACGTGGAACGAGGGTATGCGGATGATGCCAAGTCCTGACAGTCCGGCAATCAGGTAAGCATTCGAGTCGTTCATCGACACAGGTCCCGGCAAACTCAGCTCGACATGTTCATCGCCCCGGGTGAAATCCCAGTCCATGAGCTTGCCGCTACGCGCCGAAAAGTAGTTGACGCAGCGGTGTCGGACCAGTTCGTCGGGATGCTGCGGCGTACCGTATCGGGCGAGGTAAGAAGGCGACGCCACAGTGGCAAAACGAATAGCGCCGACCCTGCGCGCGATCAGAGTCGAGTCCGCCAGATTGCCGCCCCGTACTGCGCAGTCGACCCCTTCTTCGATCAGGTCGATCGGTCGGTCGCCGCATCCCAGTTGCAATACGATATCCGGATAGCGGTCGAAAAACTGTGACAACGCGGGTACGATGATCTGGGTCGCCAGTCCCGTCGCCACGTCGACCCGCAAGCGCCCGCTCGGACTGGCCCGGGTGCGCGACAACGATTCTTCGGTGTCCCGCACTTCCGCCAAAATGCGCAGGCAGCGCTCGTAGTAAGCAGCACCATCGGTGGTGACGCTCACGCGCCGCGTGGTCCTATTCAACAACTTGACGGTGAGTGCGGCCTCCAGGCTTTGTATCAAGGTAGAAACGGTCGCCTTGGGCAGGCCCATGTTGTCGGCGGCGCGGGTAAATCCGCCGGCATCGACCACCTGTACGAAGACTTCCATTGCCTGAAATTTGTCCATTAGATCATCTTAATTGTTCAGGACATTGAACAGTCAATTCGTTTGCGCCTGATTTATCTTGTGGCATAAGCTGTTTATAGTGTGGTTCATGGCAGCTGGGCTGCCGGCAGACCGGAGTTTATATGAATTACCGCAATCTTTCCCCCGCTTTGGTGGCTGTTTTCGTGACGATCGTATCGATCGGATCGGTAGCGGTATTCGATAGCGAATCCCGCGCCACCGGCCCGTTGCAGGCGCAGTCTACCGGTTTCGACGCGCTTGCCCATCAAGTCTTCGGTGGCGCTGCGACGCTGCCTGTGCTTACCAGCGTCATCAGTGACGAGATTGCATCCAAATGACCAAATTTTGTCCCGATGAAGCGGGTTCGGCGAGCATGGCCGCAACGGCGGACCGAAGCGCCGTGCAGACCGGAGTGGCGGTGCGAAAAATAATGGTCGAGGGTGCACAGCGTCCACTGGATGCGCGCCTGTACACGCCAGAATCGCCAACCGCCGCACCAGGCTTGATCATTTTTTTTCATCAAGGTGGATTTACCGGGGGCGGTCTCGATGACGGCGAGGAGTTTGCGCTGGCACTGGCATTACGAACCGGGTATCGAATTCTCGCGCCGACCTACACGTTGGCAGGCGAAAAACCGTTTCCTGCCGCAGCCGAAGATTCGCACGCGATACTGGTTTGGGCCACCAAAAACCGCTCGACATTGGGATGGAACGGCAAGCTTTTACTTACCGCCGGGATTGAAGCAGGCGGTAATCTGGCTGCCGTTTCGGCATTGATGGCACGCGACCGTGGCGGCCCGGCGCTCGCCGCGCAAATTCTGATCATGCCGATGCTCGACCCGGGCCTTACGACCTGTTCGATGCGCGATCTGACAGCCGATAGCGGCACGGTCGATGTCGCAGACGCCTGCGCTGCCGGTTATCGCGGATATCTGCCACGTGCCGCCGATCGTGCCCACCCGTATGCGTCACCGTTACAGTCGAGCCGACTCAAGGACTTGCCGGCGGCGTTGATCCTGTCTGTCGAAACGGACCCGTTGCGGGACGAGGCTGAGCAATACGGTGCCAAGTTGATTGCTGCGGGTACCAAGACACTGGTCAAGCGCCTTAGCGCAACACGATTGCAAGAGCCAGGGGCGCGCTGCGAATGCGCCTCCAAGGTCAGTGCACTGAATGAAATCGCAGCCTTTATCGACGGCCTTGATCCGGAAGCGGCATGAATCGAGCGGTAAATCGCGTTGGGATGTGATGTAGAACGGCGCGATATACCGGCAGCCGGCGAACTCGACAGTAAAGCATAGTCTGTTTGCCGATATGGCACAGCATCGGCTATGTGACACTATGACCAACTCCTGAGACCGACAATGCCTCGTGGAGGTGACCCTCAGTTTCTGACGGTCGATCCCAACACTGCGAGGTTCCATGTTCTACATGACAGTCTTAGGCCTGTTCCTTGCGATTGCCGCGATTTTTTCCGGTCAGTTGCTGGAAGGTGCGTCGCTGTCGGCGCTGTTCCAACCTGGCGCTTTCTTGATTGTCTTTGGTGGTACGCTGGGCGCGGTGGTCGCGCAGAGTTCACCCAAGGACTTCAGGACCGGCATCAAACTGTTGCATTGGCTGTTTCATCCACCCGTTATCGACCGACAGCATTACATCGATGAAATCGTCGGCTGGTCGCGCATCGTGCATCGTGATGGCGCGCTAAAGCTCGATAGTCTGGCTGAAGCGATCGAAGACCCGCTGCTCAAGAGCGGCGTCGAAATGATCGTCGATCATTACGATCCCGAATACATTCGCGATACTTTGTTGATGGACGTGCGCATTCGCGATGCCCGTGTGCGGCACGCCGCAAAAATGTGGGAGTCAGCCGGCGCTTATGCACCCACCGTCGGCATCCTGGGCTCCGTGATGGGCTTGCTACAAGTGATGAATGGCTTGGGCGATATTTCCAAACTCGGCGCCGGCATTGCGTCTGCCTTCGTGGCGACGATCTACGGCCTGGCGCTGGCCAATCTTGTATTCCTGCCTTTGGCGGCGAAACTGCGGGCAATCATTTTTGAACTCACATTGCGTGACGAACTCCGCATCGAGGGCCTGACGATGATCGCCCAGAACAAGCAGCCGCGCCTAGTCGAGCGCACGCTGGTCGCGGCTGGTGAAAAAGCCGATAACGTCATCAGCATCCGACGCACCGCGTAATGCGCAAGTTCATTTCATCCGAGGGTGACTCCGAACACGTCGAAGGCGCCGGCGCCAACCGATGGGTAGTGTCCTACGCCGATTTCATGACGTTGCTGTT
>JACMQD010000348.1 GCA_014377155.1 Herminiimonas sp. | reverse complement strand
GGGTTCGCGTCTCGGCTTTAAAGGTACAGAAGTTCTGGGCGGCGGTCTGTCGGCAAACTTCACACTGGAAAGGGGTTTTCATATCAGCAATGGTGTCAGCTCACAAGACGGCAGATTGTTGGGTCGGCAAGCTTGGGTTGGCCTGAATGGTGGCTTCGGTTCCGTCAAGCTGGGTCGTCAGTACACACCTATCCATCTGGCCCTCGATTCGATCGATCCATTTTCAACTGGTATCACAGGTGGTGCAGATGGCACTGGCTCCGGTATCATCAGCCTGTTCAATCCGTACGGCGTACGTATGGATAATACGATCAACTACTCGATCGGCATGAGTGGTTTTTCGGCTCAAGTAGCTTATGGCTTGGGTGAAATTGCTGGCAACAATGACGCATTGCGTCAATACGGTGCGTCGCTTGGCTACGCTAATGGCCCAATTAACGTAGTTGTTGCTCATCATAACCAAAATACAGGATTGCGCGTTGCACCAGTATTCCCAGCAATTGGTACTTCGAAGACAACGATGGTTGGAGCAACTTACGACTTTAACGTTGTGAAACTGCATGGTGCTTACGCTGTTAACAGTGTCTCCACTGGTCGTGGTGATACACGCGACGCAATGCTCGGTCTGACAGTACCGGTTGGCGCGGCAGGTGCTTTCTTGGTCGACTATATCCGTAGCACAAATAAGGATTTTTCTGATTCGGATTCGGCTCAAGCAGCGATCGGTTACACACACTCGTTGTCGAAGCGTACAAATTTGTACACATCGTACTCGCGTAACACGAACGACCGTTTCGTCAGCCGCAATGCTGCAGGTAACGGCCTGACTGACACATTGTTCAACGTCGGCGTTCGTCACAAGTTCTAATCCGTTGCAGGCTCAGGCTTGCGGGATTGACTGTTTAAAAAAAGGCACCCTCGGGTGCCTTTTTTATTAAACGCAGCAACAAATCACCTTCTGCTTTTCGGTGGGCGAAATACCGATGCATCATCGTAGAACGCCGACGTTTGACCGTCCCACCATCCGGGCACACCGAGGATCGGCAATGGCGTGAATTCAGTGATAGACAAGCTGGACTGCAATTCGCCCGCAAGCACGGCATCTACCCAGCAGAGTCGATCCGCCGGCGAGTTGGCAAAATAGGCCGGGTCGCAAACGACCCAGCGCGCGTGGCCAGTGACCGATTTATAGGGCGCGACCAGCTTTTCCATCAGCGCATGCCCAAACAAAATTACCTCACAATGACGCTCAAATGCCAGACGTTGATCACAAAAAGCATCTTTCCACCGATGTTCACGCAGTGCCAGCACTAATTCCGTATTCGGCGTGATCAGCAGGACCGCATTTTCGTCGAATATGGTTGCCGCGTCCCGCACCCTTCCTCGAACCGAACTCTTCGCCGAGGCATCGCGCGACGCAACCGCAGCGCTGGTAATTTCTGCCGCTTGTATGGCATTAAGACGTGCTTTTACAGACGGAAATACCAGCCAGACGAGTCCATTAAAAAAATCGTGCAGATTGTCCCGGGTCGGCACCTGACCCGTATTGCTGATGAAAGTCTCATATGCCATATCCGGCGGCAAGCAGTCTTGCGGCACGAAGCATAAAGGCAATCCACGATGATTGTGCACGCTGCGTTTAGCCGCCTCGCGATTGAGCGCGGCACACCAGTCTCGTTCACTGAGAATTGGTTTCGCGATGGCGGCCAAATGGCACAACCACGGCTGCGACCAGTCGATGTCGCTGAAAATTGTACGGGCCATAAGGTCGTCGTGTTCAGGCAAATCGTGCCGACGACATGGGCATCACCAGTGCCGGATCGACGTTCATTCTTTAAGCTTCCGCGAGTTTCCAACCGATGGTCTCGCCGCCATTCAGTGGCACGACGGTGGCGTCGCCTGCCTTGAATTCCGCAGGTACCATCCACGACTGGCGATGCAAGGTGACGGTATCGGTATTGGGCGGCAATCCGTAAAAAGCCGGTCCGTTCAGGCTGGCGAATGCTTCCAGCTTATCAAGCGCCTCCGCCTGGTCGAAAGCCTGCGCATACAACTCCAGCGCATGCAGCGCGGTGTAGCACCCGGCACAGCCACAGGCGTGCTCCTTCGCGCCCTTCGGATGCGGCGCCGAATCGGTACCGAGGAAAAATTTCGGATTGCCGGATGTCGCCGCGCGCACAAGCGCCTGCCGGTGCTCTTCCCGTTTGAGTACAGGAAGACAGTAGAAATGCGGTCGAATGCCACCCTTGAAAATCTCGTTGCGGTTGTAGAGCAGATGATGCGCCGTAATCGTCGCGGCGATCAAGCCGTCGCTGTCTGCAACATACTGCGCCGCGTCCTTCGTCGTGATGTGTTCGAAGACTACCTTCAACGCTGGCATGTCAGCGCGCAAGGGTTGCATCACGCGCTCGATGAATACCGCTTCGCGGTCGAATATGTCTACCGTCGCGTCGGTCACTTCACCATGCACGAGAAAAGGCATGCCGATCTCCTGCATGACTTCCAATGTACGGTAGCACTTCTTCAGGTCGCTCACGCCCGCATCTGAATTGGTCGTGGCGCCGGCCGGATACAGCTTCACCGCATGCACCACGCCGCTATCCTTGGCACGGCGGATTTCATCAGGCGCCGTATTGTCAGTCAGATAAAGCACCATCAGTGGCTCGAATTCGATACCCAGCGGAAGCGCGGCCAGAATGCGGCTACGGTATGCCAGCGCCTGCTCGGTGGTCGCGATCGGCGGCTTCAGGTTCGGCATCACGATTGCTCGTCCGAATTGTCGCGCAGTATGGGGCAAGACGCTCGCCATCATGGCGCCGTCACGCAGGTGCAAGTGCCAGTCATCCGGGCGAATCATGGTCAGGCTTTGCGGGTGTGACGGGAGGGAGGGTGTAGACATGGCGATTCCTTCTTGAATTGCCGTCATTTTACCTTCTTGCATCATGCTTGGGCCAATGCTGCACGCTCATAAAAAAGCCGTCCGGCATGGAAGCGGACGGCTCTATACGACAATACGCCGATCGTCAGTGGATGATCTTTGCCAGGAAGTCGCGGGCACGATCGGAACGAACCGTGCCGAAAAACTCTTCCTTGGTGCAGTCCTCGACGATGTTGCCCTGATCCATGAAAATTACGCGATTGGCGACCTTCTTGGCAAAGCCCATCTCGTGAGTGACGACCATCATGGTCATGCCCTCTTGTGCCAGGCCGACCATCACGTCCAGCACTTCATTAATCATCTCTGGGTCGAGCGCGGAGGTAGGCTCATCGAACAGCATTGCGATCGGGTCCATCGACAAGGCACGAGCAATGGCGACACGTTGTTGCTGGCCCCCGGACAATTGACCGGGAAACTTGTCTTGCTGCGCCATCAGGCCAACGCGGTCAAGATACTTCAGGCCTTTTGCGGTGGCTTCATCGACACTGCGACCCAGAACCTTAATCTGTCCGATGGTCAAATTTTCGCGAATGGACAGATGCGGAAACAGCTCGAAATTCTGGAATACCATGCCGATTCGTGCGCGCAGTTTTGACAAATTGGTCTTGCCGTTTCCCACTGAAATACCATCGACCAGGATCTCGCCCTTCTGGAAAGGCTCCAGCCCGTTGACAGTCTTGATCAAGGTCGATTTGCCGGAACCGGAAGGACCGCAGACCACGACGACATCACCCTTTGCCACCGACGTGGTGCAATCGGTCAGTACCTGGAAATTTCCGTACCATTTGCTAACTTTTTTTAATTCAATCACAGTGCTCTCCTGAATTCTGTTTTTACTTGCGTGTCTGTTTTTAATGACGCTGCTTATCGAATGATTGCCACTCTTTGCTGCAACTTCTTGACCAGCAAGGACAGGCCGAAGCACATCACGAAATAAACCAGGGCGACGAACAGGTACATTTCGATCAATCGACCGTCGCGTTGCGCCACCTTCGATGCAGCGCCGACGAAATCGGTGATCGACAGGACATAGACGAGCGAAACGTCCTGAAACAACACGATGGTTTGCGTCAGCAAGACTGGAATCATATTGCGGAACGCTTGCGGCAACACGATAGTACCCATGGTCTGCCGATAGGACATGCCCAGAGCATATCCTGCCGACACCTGACCCCGCGGAATCGACTGAATGCCAGCGCGCATGATTTCGCAATAATAAGCGGCTTCGAACAGGATGAAGGTAATCAGCGAGGATGAAAAGGCACCGACCATGATCGGCTCTTTGTAGCCCAGCGCCCAGGCGCCGATGTATGGGACCAGAAAGTAAAACCAGAAAATCACCAGCACCAGCGGCACCGAGCGGATCAGGTTCACATAGGTGGTGGCGACGAAAGCCACCGCCTTGTTACTGGACAAGCGCATCATCGCCAGCAAGGTACCGAGCAGAATACCGCCGGTCATCGCCAGCGCAGTCAACTGCAGCGTAAAGGTCATCCCGGTGCTGAAGAGATAAACCCACGAGCGCTGGATGACGTCGAAATCGAAATTGGCAAACATGATCAGTGCGCTCCCGTGCTGGATGCAGACGTAATGAAGCCGGGAATGGCAACCTTCTTCTCAATGGCGCGCATCAAATTGACTACCACCACATTGACCAGCACATAGATGATCGTCGCCGCCGTGAATGCCTCGAAAACCTGAAACGAGAACTCCTGCATCGAACGCGCGCGTGCGGTCAATTCCATCAGGCCGATGGTGAGTGCGACGGAACTGTTCTTGATGATGTTCAGGAATTCGCTGGTCAACGGCGGGATGACGATGCGAAACGCCATCGGCAACAAAACATACCGGTATGTCTGGGGCAACGTCAAGCCCAACGCGGTGCCGGCCAATTTTTGGCCGCGCGGCAACGCATTGATCCCTGCGGAGACTTGCACGGCGACCCGCGACGAAGTAAAGAAACCGAGGCAGACCACCGCCGTGATGAAGGGCGCATTCGGCATCGCCTTGAGCCAGTCGCCTAGGTGTGCCGGTACCAGTTCCGGCATGACGAAGTACCACAGGAACATCTGCACCAGCAGTGGTATGTTGCGAAACAATTCGACATAGCCATTTGCCAGACGCGCTGCCCATTTGTTAGGCATGGTGCGTATCGTGCCGATGATTGCGCCTAGTACGAGCGCCATGATCCAGGCTGTCAATGCTGTGGCCAGCGTCCAGATCAGGCCGGACCACAAGGTATCCATGTAGGTGCCGACCCCATCGGGAGAATTCTCCCAGAAGATGCGCCAGTTCCAGTTGTAATTCATTTTGCCCTCGTCTCTTTATAGAGTCGTTCGATTGGATTTACCGCCTCCCGCGAAGGGCTTGAATAATCCCAATAATCTTGAAATTCCCATGAAATGCAATTGTGCATCACAACATTTCATCGGCTTAAAAAAACGGGAGGCTTTCGCCCCCCGGTCTTGCCTGCTTTACAGCCAGCTTGTTATTTCTTGGCGGCGGTCTTTTGTGTGTCCGGTACCGATGCGTAAGTCGCAGGATCACCCGAATCCGTCGGCTTGGCAACTACTGCCTTCAATTGTGCGCTCATCGGAATATTCAGGTTGATGCCTTTTGGTGGAATCGGCGCCTGGAACCACTTGGCATAGATACGATTGATGTCGCCGGATTTCATTACATTGGCAATCGCATCATCCACGGCCTTCTTGAAAGCCGGGTCTTCCCGACGTAGCATGATACCGTACGGCTCGACCGAAAGCGCTTCGGTAGTGATCGAATAATCGTTCGGTGCTTTCGAGCTTGCCGCCAGCGATGCCAGCAGGATGTCGTCCATGCCAAACGCCACTGCACGGCCAGTCTCGACCATCAGGAAGGCTTCCGCATGGTCTTTCGCGGTCATGATATTCATACCGAGATTCTGTTCGCCATTCAATGTCGTGATCTGCTTCAGGTTCGACGTGCCTGAAGTCGACACGATCGCCTTGCCTTTCATGTCAGCCAGCGTCTTGATGTTGGCGGTCTTTTTCGATAGCAGACGATTGGCCGTGACGAAGGTAGTCGGTGCGAACGCAACTTGTTTCTGGCGTTCGAGATTATTGGTGGTGGAGCCGCATTCGAGGTCGACCGTGCCGTTGGCCATCAGCGGAATACGGGTGGCCGACGTCACCGGGTTCATCTTGACATTGAGCGAGCTCAGGCCAAGCTGCTTTTGTACCGCGGTCACGACCTTCATGCACAGGTCGATTGAATAACCCTGATAAGATTGTTTGTCATCGAGATAGGAAAAAGGAATCGACGAATCGCGAACCCCCAATGTGATGGCTCCGGTATCCTTGATTTTTTTCAGTGTGCCTGTGAGCTCCTGCGCTTGTGCAGCACCGATGATTGCGCCAGCACCAACCAGAACAGCAAATAATTTTGTGAATTTCATTACATCTCCTCAAGATTTGTAGGACCAGATTTCGTTTAAAGCCTTGAATAAAAAACGGGTTTTTCTTTACTTGAACCGTCTTCCTAATTTACACCATCTCATTTCAAACATTACTACGTGTTATTACCTACAGTTCTCCAATACGGCAAGGGTCTGGTTCCTCAATCTGCCACTTTATCCGTCGGAAAACGCAGCGTGTCGCGGAGCAGATGTCCCATCGGCATATTCATGTTCAAGTTCTTTGGCGGTACTGGCCGCTTGAACCATTTGTCGTACATCTTCGTTAGTTCACCATCATTGATGATTCGCGCCATTTCGCGATCGACGACTGCCTTGAACGGCGCGTCGTCTTTGCGCAGCATGATCGCGTAAGGCTCCGCCGACAGGGCATCACCGGTGATAATGAATTTGTCTGGCGCCGTGGCGCTGGCGCGCAACCCGTACAAAAGTACGTCATCCATTGGGAAGGCTTCCGCAGCGCCTTTTTCGACCATGCCAAACGACTGGGCATGGTCGGCTCCTTCCAGCAACTTGAGTCCAAGCGCACGTACCTTGTCCCGCTCGGTGAGTAGCTTGACAGTGGTCGTACCCTTCGTGGTCACTACTTTCCTGTCGCGCAAATCAGACCAGTTTCTGATGCCCGAATCGACTCTGACCACCATCCGCACTGCAGCGATAAAATGCGGAATCGTGAAAGCAACCTGTTTGCGGCGCTCGGCGTTGTTCGTGGTCGAGCCGCATTCGAGATCGGCCTTGCCGTCGACAATGGCGGGAATGCGCGTCGAAGACGTTACCGGAAGATAGGCAATGCCGATCTGGGCAAGCTTCAGTTCACGCCGTACTCCTTCGGCGATCTTCTGGCACAGTTCGACCGCATAACCAACTGCCGCCTTCTTATCATCGAGGTAGGAAAACGGGATCGACGATTCCCGGTGCGCAATCGTGATCGTTCCACTATTGCGAATCTTGGCCAGCGTATCGCCGGCATGCGCGGTCGTCGCTAACACTCCCGCCATAACAAACAATCCTGGCTTGATTCCAGCGGCCATTCGGTTAAACCACATCTTGTTTTTCTTCCTTTACATACGACCATGCGGCTTAGCAAGAATCGGACCTCGCGCGGTCATGACGTGTGTTTTAGCAATCTTTAGCTGTGTGGACATATTCAGACATCGAGTTCCCGCCCAGTGCCTATTTATCGCTAACGCTCTTATTAAAATGGTCTTTGATGTTTGCAGTCAATGGATCAAGGGTACAAACCACGCATTTCACGTGCTTGAAGTACCCGCGTACAGCCGACAATGAAGGCGGCCGTGCGCAGCGATACTTTCTTTTCCTGGGAAATTTGCCAGACCGCCGCAAACGCTTCGCGCATGATGCGTGTCAGTCGCAAGTTGATTTCGTCTTCAGTCCAGAAGAAACTCGAAAAATCCTGTACCCATTCGAAATAGCTTACCGTTACGCCGCCGGCATTGGCAATCACATCCGGCACCACCAGGACGCCGCGCTCGCGCAGGATGTCGTCGGCGGCCGGCGTGGTCGGGCCGTTTGCGCCTTCCAGAATCAGCTTGGCGCGGATCTTGGGTGCGTTGATTTCGGTAATTTGCTGTTCCAGTGCAGCCGGCACCAGAATGTCGCAATCGACTTCCCAGAACAGGGCACGGTCGTGGATTTCTTCAGCTCCCGGGAAACCGGCAACGCTGCCGTTGGCGGTGACATGTGCCTGCAATGCGGCGATATCGAAACCGGCTTCCCGCACGATGGTGGTCATGTGGTCCTGTACCGCCACCACCCGCGCTCCCGCATCGGCAAACAGCCGCGCCGCGACGCCGCCGACATTGCCGAATCCCTGCACCGCCACGCGCGATCCCTTGATTTCCATGCCGCATTTGACAGCTGCTTCGCAACCGACCACGAATACGCCGCGCCCCGTCGCCTCATGTCGGCCCAGGCTGCCGCCCAACGAGATCGGCTTGCCGGTGACGACGCCGGATGCAGTACTACCCTGGTTCATGGAATAGGTATCCATCATCCACGCCATGATCTGCTCGTTGGTATTGACGTCGGGTGCGGGAATATCCTTGTTGGGGCCGATGATGATGTTGATTTCGCTGGTATAGCGACGCGTCATGCGCTGCAGTTCGCCTTGTGACAGCGTTTTCGGATCGACACGGATGCCGCCTTTGGCGCCGCCGTACGGTACATTGACGGCAGCGTTCTTGACTGTCATCCAGGCCGATAAGGCCATTACTTCCGACAACGTCACGTCCTGGTGAAAACGCACGCCGCCCTTACCGGGACCACGCGACGTATTGTGCTGCACGCGATAGCCTTCGAAATGGGCAATGGTGCCGTCGTCGCGCTCGATCGGCACGTCGACAATCAGGATGCGCTTCGGGCGCTTGAG
>JACMQD010000347.1 GCA_014377155.1 Herminiimonas sp. | reverse complement strand
GCCCCACGGCTTGTGCAGCACCAGCACGGCGCCCAGCACTTCGCCCAGCAAAATGCCGACAAACGTACCCATCTCGATGACACCGTTGCCGCCGACCAGCTCTTCGGGCTGCAGATGCTGCGGTAGATAGGCGTATTTGACCGGCCCGAACAGCGTCGAATGCACTCCCATGCCGACCACGGCAGTCACCAGCAGCCACAGGCTGTGGGTCATCCAGCCGGCTGCCGCCACCACCATGATGGCGATTTCGAGCACTTTGACGTAACGCGCCAGGCGGGATTTTTCGAACTTGTCGGCCAATTGCCCGGCGGTAGCGGAAAACACCAAAAACGGCAGGATGAATAAGCCAGGAATGAGATTGTTGAGCAGCGCCGAATCCAGCGTGGTCCAGCTCAGGGCTTCATAGGTCAGCACCGTCAGCAATGCGGTCTTGAAGACATTGTCGTTGAAGGCGCCCATGAACTGGGTCCAGAAAAACGGCCCGAAACGGCGTTGCTTGAGTAAGGTGAACTGGCTGGATTGGCTCATGTTGGTCTAGTTGTAGAGTGTGAATCGATCGGTCCGGCAGCAGATGTCATGCTACCTTGGAATCATTGCCCGGTGAGCATAGATGCCCGCGCTTTTTACTGCTATGCGGCGATTGTACGAACCCTGCCGTCGAAAATCCAACAGATCATGCAAAGTCGCGCCGTTCGATACGACGCGTGACAGCCACGGTGGTCCGCAACTCTCATAGAGCCTAATTTATTTGCCCGTACTGAATCCGCTGACTGAAAAGTCACGTACCATACGTATGATAAAAATTAAATTCATCATACTAACCTAGCCGACTTCAGCGATCGATACCGGGACGGCGCAACTGACCAACATGCTCATGAAATCTCCTAACCAAAACCTGTTTGCTCCATCACGTCTCCTTGCCTGGTCCACATCGCTGATCGGCCTGATCGCCGCGAGCGCACCCCAGTGGGCAGCGGCGCAGGACCAGAAGCTGGAAACCGTGGTGATCGAATCATCACGCAACAGCCAACTCGGCATCGCCGAATCGGCCAACACCGGCACCGTCACCCAGCAGCAACTACAGGCGCGCACCGTCTACCGTGCCGGCGAACTGCTTGAAGCCACACCCGGCCTGATCGTCAGCCAGCATAGCGGCGAAGGCAAAGCAAACCAGTTTTATCTGCGCGGTTTCAATCTCGATCACGGTACCGATTTGCGCACCACGGTGGACGGCATGATCGTCAATCAGCGCAGCCACGCGCATGGTCAGGGCTGGAGCGATCTCAACTTTCTCATTCCTGAACTGGCAAACCGTCTCGATTATAAAAAAGGCCCTTACTACGCCGCCGAGGGCGACTTCGCCGCAGCCGGCGCTGCCAGCATCGTGTATGCCGACAAGCTTGAAAAAGGTATCGCCAGTGTCGGCATCGGCCAGAACGGCTTTCGGCGCACGCTGCTGGCCGATTCACCTGCAGTGGGCAACGGCAACCTGCTGTATGCGCTGGAGCTGTTTCGCAATGACGGCCCGTACACCAGGCCGGATCAGTACCGCAAGCTCAATGGCGTACTACGCTACAGCGAAGGCACTGCCGGCAACGGCTTCAACGTCACCGCAATGGCCTACGACGGCAACTGGAACGCCACTGACCAGATCGCTAAGCGCGCCGTCGACAGCGGCCAGATCGGCCGCTTCGACGCCATTGACGGCACAGACGGCGGCAAGGCGCATCGCTACAGTCTGTCCGGCGCGTGGCGCCGCAGCACCGACCTTGGCTACACCAACGTCAATGCCTACCTGATCCACCACAATCTCGACCTGTATTCGAATTTCACTTATTTTCTCGATGATCCGGTCAATGGCGACCAGTTCAACCAGCGTGACAAGCGCACCACCTCCGGCATCAATGCCAGCCATACGGTACCGATGCCACTGTTCGGCAGAGAATCCGACACCACGGTCGGCCTGCAACTGCAAAACGACAATAGTTTCAACGGCCTCTATAGCACCATGGCGCGTCAGCGCCTCTCGACCACCCGCGCGGACCATATCGTCGAGTCCAGCGCCGGACTGTACATCGAAAACACGACGCGCTGGGGCGACAAGTTCAAGACAGTAGCCGGATTGCGGCAGGATTTTTACCGCTTCGACGTCGGCAGCGACAATGCCGTCAATTCGGGCCGAGCGAATGACCGTATTACCAGCCCAAAGCTCAATCTGATCTTCGGGCCATGGGCCAAAACCGAATACTATGTCAATCTGGGGTCAGGGTTTCATAGCAACGATGCACGCGGTACGACCATTACCGTCGATCCGAAAACCGGCGCAGCGGCCGATCGGGTGCCGGCGCTGGTGCGCGCCAAAGGTGCCGAAGTCGGCGTGCGCTCCGAAATCATCCCGGGCCTGCAAAGTTCGCTATCGGTGTACCAGCTCAAGTTCGATTCGGAACTACTGTTCGTCGGCGATGCAGGTAACACCGAAGCCGGGCGGCCCAGCCGACGCGTCGGTTTCGAGTTCAACAATTACTACAAGCCGACTCCTTGGCTGACGATCGACGCCGATATCGCATTTGCCCGCGCGCGTTTCAACGACAGCGATCTGCTCGGCAATCGCATTCCCGGCGCAGTCGAAGGCGTGGCATCGCTGGCACTGGCGGTGGACAAGCTCGGCCCCTGGTTCGGCGCCATGCAGTTTCGCCACTTCGGCCCGCGTCCTTTGACCGAAGACAACAGCGTGCGCTCGAAAGGCACCACGACGCTCAACGGTCGTATCGGCTACAAAATCAGCCCGATCATGCGGGTCGAGCTGGAGGGATTCAATTTGACCAATCGCAGGGATTCTGCCATCGATTATTACTACGAATCACGACTGGCGAACGAAGCGCCGGGCTTATCAACGGCCGATATCCATTTTCATCCAATCGAGTCGCGATCGTTCCGGCTAACGCTGACCGCGAATTTTTGAGCGATCAGCTCTTTGGATGAAAGTGCATGTGGGTGTGCTGCTTGCGGGTCGGTGTTTCCATCTCGACCGGCACGATATGGATATTGCCGTGACGAACGCCACTTTGCGCAACGAGTGAATTGGCAAAGTCGTTCACCCGTCGAAAAGTGCCGCGCAGGATGACGGTTTCCAGGCAATTGTCATGATCGAGATGCACATGCATGGTCGATACGCAGAGGTCATGATGTTCATGCTGGGCGGCTGTGAGACGACTTGCCAGATCGCGCTCATGATGGTTGTAGATGTAATTGACCGAGGCTACGCAAAATCGTGCTTCGTTAGTGATTTTGCGCTCTTGCTCCAGTTTGCCGCGTACGAGATCGCGGAAGGCTTCCGAGCGGTTTTCATAACCGCGCTGCAGGATCAGTTGGTCGAACTGATCGGCAAGCGCGTCGTCTACTGAGATGGTGATTCGGCGCATGAATAGGGCGTCCTGTCATTTAATTGCCGTCATGTTACGCCAAGTCAGTCACAAGTCTCGCTTTCTGAGCATCTAGCGTCAACGCAGACTCTCGGCCAGCGCCAAGCCACTCAAATACGCATTTTCAACCCGACCTTTTCCTTCCAGGCCGGCCGCGAACCAATCGCCGCAGGCACCGAGATGCAGCTCGGCATCCCACAGACAGTCCGCATCGAGCGGTCGAATCGCTTGCGAATACCGCCATCGGTGCACGGCAGCGTAAATCGGCTGGACATGCGACCCGGTCGCTTCGTGGAATGCCTTGAGCAGCTTTTCCTTGGCGCGTTCGGGGTCTTCTTCAAGATGCTCGATGCTCCACTCGACCGACGCCTGGCCGATCCAGTGTTCGCCTGCGCGACGCTGCGGCTTCGAGGCGTCCTGTGCAATCCAGGCCAGTCGCTTGCCATTGATCCATGCGCCGTCGTACGGCAGCCCCAGCGAATCCTGGAAACCCAGCATCAGTGTCCAGCACGGCGCCAGACGCGCCTCTTCCGCCTGTTTCGCGAAGGCCGGCGACGATGCCAGCAGCGTGATTGCCTGGTCGGCCGGCACCGCGACGATCACCGTATCGAAGGGGCCCGCGCTGGCTGCGATGGGCGCAGTATCAGCCTGCACTTTCAATAGCCACTGCGCGCCATAGCGCTCGACTTCGGTTACCCGTGTTTCGGTGCGTACGTCCAGCCCCAGTGCCATTTTTTTGCCCAGCGAGCTCATGCCGGGAACCGCGACGAAGCGCTGGCCGGTACTGCTGGACGACTGACCGGCGGGCTTGGCGACGCCGTTGTCGAGCGACACCAGTTTACCGTCCCAAGGCGCGACCCATCCGGCCTTGCGCCAAGCGGCGATCTGCTTTTTGAACGGTTCACTTGTCGCGGTGAAATACTGGGCGCCGTGATCGAATCCGCCAAGTTCGTTGCGACGCGTACTCATGCGACCGCTAACGCCACTGCTTTTTTCGTAGACGATGACGCTGTTGCCCTGCGCCTGCAGCGAACGTGCGCAGGTTAATCCGGCGAGGCCGGCACCGATGATGGCGATATGCATGAAATGGTCCTTGGTGGATGCGCAGTGATTACTGGTGATTGAGTCCTCTGGCACGAGCCGGAAGCATCATGAAAAAACCGGCCAGGGCGTGCATCGCACACCTGGCCGGTTTCACTGTTCGGAAGGACCAATGTCACTCATCGCCCTCGACAGGCCAATCCCGGATGTACGCTTTCAACATTTTGTTTTCAAAGCTCTGCGCCTCGAACACGGCTTTCGCCACATCGTAGAACGACATCACGCCGAGCAGCGTGCGTGCGTCCATCACAGGCACGTACCGCGCGTGCCGCTCCAGCATCAGGCGCCGCACTTCGTTAATGTCGGTATCGGGCGTAATGGTGATCGGATGATCGTCCATGTGCTTGCGCACGGTCTGGTTACCGACCGAGCCGTTGTTGGCATGAATGGTTTTCATCACTTCACGGAAACTGAGCATGCCGACCAGTTCACCGAATTCCATGACCACCAGCGAACCGATATCTTTTTCGGCCATGGTGGTGACGGCTTCGCTCATCGCCGTATCCGGGGTGACCGTGTAAAGGATGTTGCCCTTGACCTTAAGGATTTCGGATACTTTCATTGTCCCGTCCTGATATTTGTTGTTATGTCATCTGCAATGTAGCGCAAGCACCGCAAAAAATCCAGCACCCTGCCGACCATCGTACTCTAATGCCCGTGAAACAGTCGAGGTCAATGACGTCTGATCGATGCTACGATGCCGGCATACGAACAAAGGAGCCTTCTACCATCATGAGCGGTCCACGCTATCCGGGTTTCGATACCCTTTCGCTGCATGCGGGCGCTGCGCCCGACCCCACCACGGGCGCGCGCGCCACGCCGATCTACCTGACGACCTCGTTCGTGTTCAAGGATTCCGACCATGCCGCGTCACTGTTCAACATGGAACGCGCCGGTCATGTCTATTCGCGCATCTCCAATCCCACCAATGCGGTGCTGGAAGAACGCATCGCGGCACTTGAAGGCGGCGTCGCCGGCATTGCCGTGGCGAGCGGCCAAGCCGCCATGCACCTTGGCCTGGCAACGATTGCCGGTGCCGGATCGCACGTAGTGGCGTCGCGCGCACTCTACGGCGGCTCGCAGAATCTGCTGGCGTACACAATGAAGCGTTTCGGGATCGACACCACGTTCGTCGATCCGCGTGATATCGACGCGTGGCGCAGTGCAATACGGCCCAACACCAAAGTACTGTTTGCGGAAACGCTGGGGAACCCGGGACTGGATGTTCTCAACATCGCCGAGGTTGCTGCAGTTGCACATGAGCGTTACCTGCCGCTGATGGTGGATTCGACCTTTACGACGCCGTATCTGCTGCGTCCGTTCGAACACGGCGCCGACCTGATCTTTCATTCGGCGACCAAATTCCTGTGCGGTCATGGCACGGCGGTCGGTGGCCTGCTGGTCGATGGCGGCACCTTCGACTGGCAACAGGCGTACGACAAGACCGGCCATTTCGGTGAACTCTGCGAACCCTACGATGGTTTTCATGGCATGGTTTTTTCCGAGGAATCGACCGTCGCGCCGTTCTCGCTACGTGCACGGCGCGAAGGGCTGCGTGACTTCGGCGCAGTGATGAGTCCGCACAATGCGTTCTCGATCTTGCAGGGAATCGAAACCCTGGGCTTGCGAATGGACAGGCATGTCGCCAATACGCGCAAGGTAGTTCAGTTCCTGGCGGCGCATCCGGCAGTCGAATCGGTGTCCTATCCCGAATTGCCATCGCACCCGGACCATCAACTGGCCAAGACGCTGCTGCCAAAAGGTTGTGGCGCGGTATTTTCGTTCAGCATCAAAGGAGACCGCGCAGCGGGTCGACGCTTTGTCGATGCCTTGCAAATTTTTTCGCATCTGGCCAATGTCGGCGATGCCAAGTCGCTCGTCATTCATCCGGCATCGACCACGCATTTCCGCGTACCGAACGAACAGCTTGCCGCATCCGGCATTACCGAGGGCTCGATGCGGCTGTCGATCGGCCTCGAAGATGTCGATGACCTGATCGACGATCTCGCGCGCGGCCTCAAGATGTCGCAGAAAGGCACGTGATGCTACTAACTGTTCAAGGCAACGATGCCTACTGCTACACCGGCGGCAAGACCTTCGATGCCAACCTGCCGACGGCGGTATTCATTCATGGTGCGCAGCACGACCATTCGGTATGGGTCCTGCAGACGCGCTATTTCGCGCATCACGGGTTCGGGGTGCTGGCGGTGGACCTGCCGGGCCATGGTCGTAGCAAGGGCGCGGCACTGACTACCGTGGAAGCGATGGCCGACTGGCTGCTGGCATTGCTGGACACGGCCGGCGTGCAGCAAGCCACGCTTATCGGCCACAGCATGGGATCGCTGGTCGCGCTCGAAGCCCTGGCACGTGCGCCTGACAGGGTTAGCAAGCTGGCGCTGGTCGGCACGGCCTATCCGATGAGGGTATCGGCTACGCTGCTCGACACTGCACACGATGATGAACCGACCGCCATCGACATGGTAAACATCTGGTCGCATTCGGGTATCGCCCAGAAACCGTCCTTTCCGGGACCAGGATCTTATGTGCAGGGAGGCAACAGACGCCTGATGCAGCGCATCTCGGCAATCAATCCTGCGCTGGTGTTCCATACCGATTTCACCGCGTGCAATGTGTACGCCAACGGCGAAGCCGCGGCGGCCGCGGTGGCTTGCCCTACGCTTTTCTTGCTTGGAAAAAACGACATGATGACGCCGCCCAAGGCAACCACGACACTGACACGCGCGATTACCCATGCCCGTGTGGTGCAGCTCGACAACTGTGGTCACGCGCTAATGGCCGAGCAGCCCGACGCCGTGCTCGATACGTTGTACGCATTTGCCAAAGCTTGAGCGCATCGCTGATTACCGCGAATTTTTATTGCATGTAGGGCGAAGCAGGTCTACTCTAAAGCTGACACGTACCTTTCAGGAGCAGATCATGTCAACGATTACGCAAAAGAGATACGATACGTTCGCCGAGTTTTATCCGACTTACCTGGCCGAGCATTCCAACCGCATCTGTCGCGAACTGCATTTTGCCGGCTCGACGCTGGCGCTGATTTGTCTGGCATTAGCGTTGTTGACTGCCAGCCTGTGGTGGGTCGTGGCAGCGCTGGCGTGCGGTTACGGGTTTGCCTGGATCGGTCATTTCGGCTTCGAAAAAAACCAGCCGACGACATTTCGCCATCCGCTCTATTCGTTCATGGGCGACTGGGTCATGTACTGGCAGATGCTGACGGGCCAGGCCTCGTTTTAACAACGGCCCGGAGAGCGACGGCACAAGAGCGCGACGACCCGCACGATAGCGACGATTAGGTGTGCAGGTCGAGCTGATCGGTGATCAATTTTGTAAAGTCTTCGGCATCGATCGCCCGGCTGTAATGAAATCCTTGTGCCAGCGCACAGCCGTTGGCGACCAGGAATTGCGCCTGTTCCAGGGTTTCCACACCTTCCGCGATGACTTGCATCCGCAGATTTTTGGCCATGCTGATAATGGTCGTCGCGATAGCTGTGTCGCTGTCACTGTTGCCGTTCTCGCGGTCGAGTCCTTTTATGAATGACCGGTCGATCTTCAATGCGCGGATGATCGGAAAGCGTTTCAGATAAGCCAGGCTCGAATAGCCGGTGCCGAAGTCATCGACCGACAGCCGGATTCCGAGACCGGCGAGCGTCGTCAAGGTCTGCATGCTGTCCGAATCCGGCTGCATCAGGATGCTCTCGGTAATTTCCAGTTCGAGTGACGAAGGCGCGACGCCTGTTTCGCGAAGAATACTGATAACCAGATCAACGAAACCTGGCTGCAATACCTGACGCGTCGACAGGTTGACCGCCATGCCAAGCGTCGCATGTCCCAATTTTTGCCAGATACGCAGTTGCGTGCAAGCCTCGCGCAACACCCATTCGCCGATCTGCAAAATGAGACCGGTTTCCTCGGCCAGCGCGATGAACTCATCAGGTGGTATCAGACCACGCAGCGGCTGATGCCAGCGAATCAACGCTTCGGCGGATACGATGCGACCACTGGCGATATCGACCTGCGGCTGGTATTGCAACCTGAATTCATTGCGCGGTAGCGCATGGCGCAGTTGCGTTTCGATGGTGACGCGCTGTTGCACCGCCATCGTCAGACCAGGCGTGAAAAACTGGTAGTTGCCGCGTCCTTTCTCCTTGGCATGATACATCGCGGTATCGGCGGCCTGCATCAGCAATTCCGGGCTTGTCCCATCGGCCGGATAGACACTGATGCCAATGCTGGCTTCGGCATGCAGGTCCTGCGTGCCGATCGAGAACGGCGACGCCAGCGCGACAAATATTTTTTTAGCCAGTCCAGCTGCCTTGTCACCGTCGGTCAGGCCAGAAACGCATACGACGAATTCGTCACCACCCAATCGCGCCACCGTATCGTTCTTGCGCACGCATTTTTGCAGCCGGCGGGCGACGATCTGCAACAATTGGTCGCCAACCGGATGACCAAACGAATCATTAATGCGCTTGAAATTATCCAGGTCGATTACCAGCAGCGTCATGACCTTGCCTTCGCGCTGCGCCTGTTGAATGGCATGATGCATCCGCTCATGCAGCAGCGTACGGTTGGGCAATCCGGTCAGCACATCATGCTGCGCCATATAGCGAATGCGTTTTTCGGTTTGCAGCAGCAGGCTGTTGGCATGTCCTAACTGATGATTGGTTTGAAGCAGTGCGGCATTAGCCTGGCGCAGTTCGGCGGTGCGTTCCTCGACCAGCTGTTCGAGCTCTCCACGGTATTGGCGCAGCTCGTCTTCGGCTTTTCGGCGTTGCGTGTTTTCCAGCCGAAGACCACTGTAGATCTGCGCATTGTCGAGTGAAATCGCGGCTTGGGATGCCAACAATTCGAGCACCGCGAGCCGGTCGGGGGTAAATGCATGAGCAATCAGATTATTTTCAAGATAAACCATGCCGACCAGTGTCGATTGCCGCGCGATCGGCAGGCACAGCACCGACTTCAATTGATGTGGAATCGCCAGCAAATCGCTCGAAAACGATCCTGGCTCGCTAGCGTCGTCAAGCAAGACCATTTGACGGTTGCGGCAGACATAATCCACGATCGCGCCCGGAATCGCCGTCGCCGATATTTCGCGCTGAGGAAGCAGGTGGACATGGGTTTCCGTGTTTTGTATCCGCGCTTCCGCCACCAGCGACAGTTCGCCTCCATTTGCTAGTAACAGACAGCAGGTCTGGGCGCCGGCGCATTCGATCACACTGCGCATCAGCGTATCGAGCAATTGCTCCAATTCCATTTCGCCAGAAATCGCTTGCGACGCTTTGACGGCACTGAGAAACTCGAGACGATCAAGGTTACGGCCCGGCATATCGCCGCAAATGCCCGGGCGATGGTCGCTGACGCGCATGAAGCGCGCGTCGATCTGTCGCACTTTTGCATCGGCGCCCCAGGCGGCATAAGCGGCCCGGGCTTGATACAAGTAGACGGTGGCTTCGGTCAGCGCGCCAGCGGCGTGGCAGGCATGCGATGCGCGCTCGGCCGCGAGTGCCTCGATATGCATGAAACCATATTGCGCTGCCTCGGCAATGGATTGCTGGTAAAGTTGCATCGCCTTCGCGTGATCGCCGCCGACGCGCGCTATTTCCGCCTCGAGCAAGTGCTGCTCGTGGCCGAAATTGGCAGGACAACGCAGCGCCCATCGTGACATTTTTTTTAAACTTGCATGCAGCAAGTGCAGTAACGGCTCGCGCTCGGCGGCGTCGCAATCGTCAAGGGCACTCGCTGCTGCCAGCGCGGGGTATAACGTTGCTTCCACGGCCATGACGGAATGCAGCCGCATCGAAGCCAGACGCATTGCGAGTGACACGATGCCATCGAATTCTCCGAATAATACGCGGCGTCGCAGTTCGCCAATAGCGGCCAGCGCATCACGCACCAGATCCCGTGGCAATGGTTCGCCCTGGATGACCGGCACTGGTAAGCCGCGCAGGCTTGCAACGCTGCGGTCGAGGTCTGCCAAGCGGCGCGATGCCATGTCGTTGGCACTGTGCTGCGCGAAACGGCATGCTTCAGCGATTTCACTGGCCACACGTGCCAGTGGCTCGCCACGTGCCAGCCGCATCAGCATCAGGATGTGATTGCTCAGGCCGACATACTGGACGTCGCCGTAATCGATGCCCGCCCCAAGTTCTCGCGCGAGATCAGCGATTAGCGCCTCCAGCGGCCGGTGCCAGACGTCGATCGCCAGCAGGACGGTGGCACGCACCTTTGCAGTGTACTGAGGGCATGCGAGTTGGTCCACCACGCCACGGGCGACTATGCCAAGCCACTGCACATGTTCCAGGGAGCCATCCTGGCGCTGCATCAATACCCCCAGCCATGCGTAGCCGTAGGCCGAGGCGCCCGTGTGTCCATGTATGAACGACAGTTCTACCAGCGACACGGTGAGCAAAGCAAACGCTTTCGGATCGCTGGCGTAGGCCGCCGTCATCAATTGCGCCAGCAGGTTGGATGCTGCAATAGCGGTGTCGTCACGCATTGGCGGCCGTCTGAGCAAATCTTCTGGCGCCATGTTGCTCAGGACAGCGCCGATGCGCGTCATTCCCGCGATAGCCGCTTCGCCCCAACGGGCGGGGTCGGGTGGTAACGCAACGCCACACAACTGCAGCGCATCGAAGCCGACGCACATGGCGCCTTCATAATCGCGGCAACCGGTCGTCCAGACCACGCGCAGCATGAGTAGATCGGCGCGATCGGTATCGGATCGCGTGTGCTGCAATGCGCGCGCCAATACAATTTCGGCATCAGCCTGGTGGTTGCACAAGTGTCCTGTTTCCGCTAACTCACGATGCAGCGCCAGCGTCAGCGGATAATCGCGCTGCCACATGTCCTGCGGCAGCATCGTCAATCCGATTGCCGCATGTTCACGGGCAGCCGCATAAGCGGTAGCGCGTTTGGCGCGGCGGGCTGCAGCCAGGTTCAGCTTCGCCAGGTAGGTCCGTTCAGTATCACTGGTAATGAGGTTTGCCCCAAGGTTCAGATGACTCACGACGTCAAAGATCTGTTCGCTGGACTCTGGCAATGGCACATCGGCCAGCAAAAGCCGACCGATCCGCAGATGTAACGCGCCGCGATCCTCTTCGCCCATCTGCGTACAGATGGATTGGCGAACCTGATCATGGGACCATCGGTAATCGAGTCGCAGGCTATCGCCGCGCTGATCTGCAACTTCCGTGAGCAAGCCCTGCTGGACGGCGGCCACTAGCAAGGCAGCCACGGCAGCTGGCGGCTCTCCGGCTATGCATGCCAGAGAGCCCAGCGCGAACTGGTAACCCAGACAGGCAGCCACGTGCATCAAACTCTGTAAAGCGGGAGGCAGGCGGTCGACCTGCGCGACCATCAGTTCGACCACGCTCCCGGTCATCCGTGCGGCCACGATGTCGGCCATGTTCCAGTACCACCGATGTGCCAGTCGATCGAACGCGACCAGCCCGTCATCATGCAACGCGCGCACGAATTGCATGACGAAAAACGGATTGCCCTCGGTCTTCTGATGGATCAAGGCAGCCAGCGACTGGGCGTCGGCTGGATCGCAGTTCATCGTGTCGGCCACGAAGCGGCTCAGCAAGGCGATCGGCAGCGGTCTGATACGGATGTCGGCCACTTCGATCGTGCTGCGCATTTGCGCAATCGCCTGCTGTAGCGGGTGCCCCGGCACGACGTCATTGACGCGGTAGGCGCCGATGAGCAACAAGTGGCGCGTTTCGGGGTGCGTCAGTAAATCGGCGATCAAGCCCAGGCTTGCGGCATCGGCCCATTGCAAGTCGTCGAAAAATAGTGCCAGAGGCTGGTCCGGCGCCATGAAGGTTTCCGCGAAGCGACGAAAAACACGCTGGAACCGAAGTCGGGCTTCCAGGGGCGGCAATGCGGGCACGGCTTGCTGCGGTTCGAGTACCGCGGCCAGCTGCGGTATCAGGTCCACGACCAGTTGACCGGCATTGCCCAGCGCGGCCTGTACGCGCTGACGCCACGCGTGTACACGTGGCGCCGGCTCGGCCATTTTCTGTTGTACCAATTGTCTAAATGCATCGGCAACCTTCGCATACGGGACGTGACCCCGGTCCTGCTCGAACTTGCCCGCCGCGAAGTAGCCATGCTGACGCACCAGCGGCTGGAACAGGTCGAGTACCAGCGACGACTTGCCGATTCCCGAATAACCTGACACCAGTACCAGCGCTGGCATGCCCGCATCAAGCATACGGCGCCATGCGCCTTCTAATTGCGCCACCTCGGCTTCGCGACCATAGCGGCTCGGCGACAGCGAGAAGCGACTTGACACATCGACTGCGCTAAGGTTGAAGCGCTTCACGGCGCCGTGCGATGCCCACTGTGCTGCACAGGCATTGAGGTCGAACTGCAGTCCGCGCGCGCTTTGATACGCGCTCTCGGCATTTTCAGACAAGAGCTTTGCCAATATAGCCGCCACCATCGGTGGTATATCCCGTGAATCCTCGCCGGGTGCATCCGACCCGCGCGTATTGTATGAAGCGGCCCATTCCAGTGCATCCTGTACGTCGAGCCGCTGCCCGCCCGACAGCATGCGGTACAAGGTCACGCCGAGCGAAAACAGATCGGTGCGGTAGTCGCCGGGCCCGGTTTTTCGGCCTTGCGATTGCGGCGCGTGCACCTGCAGTTCGGTTGCGCCAGGTAGAGGCAACGACACCAGACTGGTGTCGGAGGGCTGATGCGCAGCGCGGCTGGAGTCGATCAGGCAAATGGTTTCGAGATCCGGCGACACCAGAATATTGAGCGGCTGAAGGTCATTGTGGACAATATGGGCGGCATGCAGCACGTCGAGGATGCCGGCAAGCTGGCTGGCCAGCGCCAAGGAGGTCGGTACGCCGAGATAGCTGCCCTGCAAGATCGCCTCCAGCGATACGCCGGAAAAGTCTTTCATCACCATCGCATGATGCGCGTACTGTTCGATCAGTTCCAGCGGCTGCGCTATCGCGCCGCCGGCAAGCGATCGGAGCATGTCATATTCACTGCGAAACCGGGCCGGCCGATCGGCATTGTTATGGTCGAGATCGAGCACCTTCAATAATACAGGCGTGCCATCTTGCTGGCGCCGGGCCCGGTAAATGCTCGATCCGCTGGTCATGCAAAGCGTCTCGGCAATTTGATAACCTGCGATCATGGCTCTCCCGCACGATGCGGTCTGTAGGGCTTACACTGTCCGGACAGGTCGATGGCGCACGGCTGCGTTTCGCAGCAACCGGCAGGGCCGGCGCAGCATCACAGCAAATGCACGGACGGCACTGGCTTGCTTTATTTATGCAGGTGAAATGCGCAGCCCGCCGGGCCGCTTAACGCCTTGCATCACCAGATTATCTGAAAGCAAGTATGCCGTGGCGGCAGAGCTACGGGAACCTATACAGAAGTATGTCGCCGCCTGCAAAAGCGGTGATCCAACGCTGCATCAGGGATCGCTGGAATTATCCGACCAGCGTCGAACCATCAGGCGAAATGCGCCGTCAGCGACTGGCTTAGACCATTTTCCACTGCGTCTTCGACCTGCTTTTCGATGACGGTGTGATTGGAAGATTCGAACACGAATAATCGGTAGACGTCGGCCAGCAATAGCTGTTGTGGGTTTGCCAGAAGCGCCCAGCGGTCAGTTCCATCGACCAGCCGCTTGCCGAATTGCGTGTACTTCGGCGCGTCAGTTTTGACCCGTCCGACCCAGCCCGGCTCCAACATGCGCTGCAGCAGGCTTTCGGATTCATCTACCCCCAGGCGTGTACGCGAACGAATCAGTTTGGCATCGACCGCCACGGAGGCACCGCCGGCACGCGCCTCGAACAATACCTGCAAAACCGCCATCGCATCGACGAATGCACTGCCCGGCTTGGGAACGTGCCACCAGCGCTCATATTTCACCACCGGCAGTGCCGCAGCGATGAGCGCGCCGGACAGCGTGATCATCCAGAACATGTAAATCCAGAGCAGGAAAATCGGGAACGCCGCCACCGTGCCGTAGACGACCGTATAAGTAGGGAACTGCGCCACGTAATTGGCAAATATACGTTTCGCGATCTCGAAGGCAAAGCCGGCAATCGCGCCGCCCCAGGCCGCATCGCGCCAGTCGACCAATCGATTGGGCACCGCCACATACAGTAATGTAAATGCCGCGGTCGTCAACAGCATCGATACTACGCTATAGAAAACACCTCCGAGAAACGGCACGGCTGAGAGCACCGCACCATTGGTCGCCGTGAACAGATACGACGTAACGGTCATCGAAATACCGATCATCAACGGCCCCAGGGTCACCGTGGCCCAGTACACCATCATGCGCTGAATCAGCGGGCGCGGCGTCTTGACACGCCATATCTGATTAAACACGCGATCGATCATCGACATCATCGCCACTGCCGTGACCACCAGCGCGACCGCACCGAGCGCCGACAGCCGTGAAGACTGCGTGGCGAACTGATTCAGATAGCCGAGAATGGTATTGGCCACACTCTTGGGCATGAGATTATCGACAAAATACGCTTCCAGCGACGCCCGAAACGTATTAAACAAAGGAAACGCAGTAAAGATCGCCAGCGCAATTGTCAGCACCGGCACCAACGCCAGCACTGTTGTAAACGTCAGGCTACCGGCGACCTGCGGCAGGCGCTCTTCGTCCAGGCGGCGCGCCGCAAAGCGGAACAGGTCGCGTACCTGCGGCCACGACAGGCCATTGAAAAACTTCAAATGAAATTGCGACATGGTGGGCGGCGAAGACGTTTTTTGCATCGGTTTAACGCCGCCAGGTTGAAGCCGGCGGTCTATTTTTTATTTCAGGAAACACCACGCAACCTGGAGAATTTTACGTAAAAACGCGGTCGCGCTAAAAAGACGCGATTTAATAGTACGCGAACGATGGGGCTTCGTATAATACCAAGCATGAATGAATCCAAGCTGACAATCCTGATCCTGTATTACTCCCGGCAAGGCTCCACCCGCAGACTGGCTGAACTTATCGCGCAAGGCGTCGAAAGCGTTGCAGGCTGCGACGCCCGTCTGCGCACCGTGCCGCCGGTGTCGACCGTAGCCGAAGCCACCGAGCCGGATATCCCGAGCGCTGGCGCGCCTTACGTTGAATTATGCGACCTCGACGAATGCGCCGGACTGGCCCTCGGCTCCCCTACTCGCTTCGGCAACATGGCCGCGCCGATGAAATATTTTTGGGACGGCACTTCGGCCCAATGGCTCGCCGGCGCGCTGGCCGGCAAGGCGGGATGCGTGTTTACGTCGACCGGCAGCATGCACGGTGGCCAGGAATCGACTTTGCTGTCGATGATGCTGCCGCTGCTGCATCATGGCATGGTACTGATCGGACTGCCATACACCCAGCCCGCATTGATGACCACCAGCAGCGGCGGCTCTCCTTACGGCGCCAGTCACTGGTCGGGCGTCAACGGCGCCAATGCCATTTCAGAGGACACACGCGCGCTGGCCATCGCACTCGGCCGGCGCCTGGCCGAAACGGCCACCAGATTGCGAGGAAATTGATGGAAACGCCGGTTCAAAGAATCTACTACTACGGCGCCGTCGCCAGCCTGCTGGCACTGATCGCTCTGTGCGTTGCATGGGAATTGTTTTTGGCGCCGCTGCGTCCCGGCGGTTCATGGCTGGTGCTCAAGGTGGTGCCGCTCCTGATACCGCTGATCGGAGTCCTCAAGCGCAATCTGTACACCCTGCAGTGGTCATCGATGATGATCCTGCTGTACCTGACCGAAGGCATCGTACGCGCCAGCAGCGACCAGGGATTTTCTGCCACGCTCGGCCTGATCGAAGTGGCGCTGGTGTGCATCTTTTTCTTTTGTGCCATTTTCTATTTGCGTCCTTACAAAAAGGCCGCAAAAAAGCTGGCGCAGCAGGTTATTCAAAAAGCCTCGAAATGACTAATTTCCTCGACGATTGTCGGGCGGCCATCGGTGCGCAAAACGTGCTGACAGACCCGGCGGACATGGCCGCTTATCTGACCGACTGGCGACGCCGCTTTACCGGCAATGCGCGGGCGGTAATGCGACCCGGCACCACCGACGAGGTAGCGGCGATCATCGTCCTGTGCAACCGCGATCAGGTCCCGGTCGTGCCGCAGGGCGGCAATACCGGACTGGTGCTGGGCAGCGTCCCAGACGGGTCCGGTACGGCCATTGTTTTGTGCCTGACCCGGCTGCAGCGCGTCCGCGACATCGACGCCCTCAACAATACGATGACGGTCGAAGCCGGCTGTATCCTGCAAAATATCCAGCAAGCCGCCGCCGACGTCTCGCGACTGTTTCCCCTATCGCTGGCGGCCGAAGGTAGTTGTACCATCGGCGGCAATCTCGCCACCAATGCCGGCGGCACGGGCGTCCTGCGTTATGGCAATACCCGCGAGCTGTGCCTGGGTCTCGAAGTAGTCACTGCCCAAGGTGAAATCTGGAGTGGCTTGCGCGGCCTGCGCAAGGACAATACCGGCTACGACTTGCGCGATTTGTTCATCGGTGCCGAAGGCACGCTGGGCATCATCACCGCGGCCGTGCTGAAGATCTTTCCCCAACCGAAAGCGCGCCTGACCGCGCTGGCGGCGATGTCCACGCCGGACGATGCACTGTCGCTCCTGACGCTGGCACAGTCGCACTGCGGCGCAGCGCTGACCGGCTTCGAGCTGATGTCCGATTTTTGCCTGCAACTGGTTGCCAAACATTTTCCGCAGATGCGTCTGCCTTTCGTAAAGCCTTACCCGCAGTACGTCCTGCTGGAACTGTCCGACAGCGAGTCCGAAGAACACGCGACGACGCTGCTCGAAGAATTGATCACCAGCGCCCTCGAACAAGGCGTAATCGAAGATGCCGTTGTGGCGTCCTCGATTGCGCAGTCGAAAGGCTTGTGGAACTTGCGCGAGCACATTCCCCTGGCGCAGGCGGAAGAAGGGAAGAACATCAAGCATGATATTTCGGTGCCGATTTCGCGCATCGGTGAATTCATCCGCACCACCGATGTGCTGCTGCAGGCAGACTTTCCGCAGTGCCGGATGGTGACTTTCGGTCATCTCGGCGACGGCAATCTGCATTACAACGTCTCGCCCCCCGAGAATGCGAGTGCCGATGATTTCATCGCCCGGCAAGATGCGGTCAACAAGATCGTGCACGACGGCGCGCACCGTTACGGCGGTTCAATCTCGGCCGAACACGGCGTCGGTGCTCTCAAACGTGACGAAATCCTGCGCTACAAATCCGCCGTCGAAATGCAATTGATGCGCACCATTAAAAAGGCGCTCGATCCGCTGAACCTGATGAATCCCGGCAAAGTCCTCTGACCCGATAAAAACATGAATGTACGCCTCCTGCTGTTGTGTATTTTCGCCCTGGCATCGACCCCGGCGCGGGCCATTTATAAATGCGAAGGTGGCGGCAGCGTCACATACAGCGACGCACCGTGCCCTGGCGGAAAACAGATCGACGTGGCCGACCCGGTACCATCTGCCGAAGCAGCACGCGCGGCCGAGCGTGCCCGGCGCCAGCGCGAAGACCTGAGCCGTATCGACGGCGAGCGCAACAAGCTGCAAGCGCAGGACCGCAAGCATCGCAATCAGATAGCGCGTGCGGAATCGGCCAAGGCGAAAAAATGCGCGCAATTGGCACTGCGTCGAAAATCCGCACAAGATACCGTAGCCACGGCAGCACCACGGGGCATGTCGAAAGCACGTCTCAAGGCGCAACGCGCGGCCGAACGCCACGACCTCGAATGCACCGGGCCCGGTAACGCGAATTTCGGCAAACTGAGCTGATTCGATCCTTGCAAGCCTCAGGCTGACGCTGTCGTATCCTGCGGCGGCCGAGCGCCCGCGCGTTCGCGCCACCGTATAAATCTCCAAGTTGTCTTCAAAAAATGCGTATTACTACGTGGTGCCAACTACGTAGTTGTACGCTTGTGGCACCGCCATGCAAATAAGACAATTGTTATCAAACAGAGCTGCGCTTTTAAATATTTCGTTTGGGTGCAGCCGACTGACGATAACAACCTGGAGGTGACATGAATCAACTAGCACGCCCCTTTCTCTGGCTTTGCCTTGCTGTTCTCGGTGCGTTTTCATTCGGCACCATCGCCCTGCACCGCGGCGAATCAATCAATGCGGTATGGATCGTTTCTGCCGCCGTGTGCGTCTACCTGATCGCCTATCGCTTCTACAGCAAGTTCATTGCCAATCGCGTCCTGGCACTCGATCCAAAACGCATGACGCCGGCCTACAAGTACAACGACGGCCTTGACTATGTACCGACCAACAAGAACGTCCTGTTCGGCCATCACTTTGCGGCGATCGCCGGTGCCGGGCCGTTGGTCGGCCCGGTGCTGGCGGCGCAGATGGGCTACCTGCCAGGCATGCTGTGGATACTGGCCGGGGTGGTCTTCGCCGGCGCAGTACAGGACATGCTGATCCTGTTTATTTCCACCCGCCGCGATGGCCGCTCGCTTGGGGACTTGATCAAGTCCGAACTGGGCCCGGTGCCGGGTGTGATCGCCCTGTTCGGCACTTTCATGATCATGGTGATCATCCTCGCGGTACTGGCGCTGATCGTGGTCAAAGCGCTTGCCGATTCGCCGTGGGGCACCTTCACGGTCGCGGCGACGATTCCTGTTGCGATGTTCATGGGGATCTACTTGCGCTACATCCGCCCGGGCCGCATCGGCGAAATCTCCGTCATCGGATTCATTTTGCTGATGTTGGCGATCATCGGCGGTCAATACGTGCAGGACAACCCTACCCTGGCCGCGATGTTCACATTCGACGGCAAGCAGCTGACATGGATGCTGATCGGCTATGGCTTCGTCGCCTCGGTGCTGCCGGTATGGTTGCTGCTGGCGCCGCGCGATTATTTGTCGACCTTTCTCAAGATCGGCACCATCCTCGGCTTGGCACTGGGCATTCTACTCGTCGCGCCGATGCTGAAAATGCCGTCGACGACCCAGTTTATCGATGGTACCGGTCCGGTATGGTCGGGTAGTCTGTTTCCCTTCCTCTTCATCACCATCGCCTGCGGCGCAGTTTCGGGTTTCCATGCGCTGATTTCGTCTGGCACAACGCCAAAGCTGATCGAAAATGAAAGCCATATACGCTTCATCGGCTACGGCGCCATGTTGATGGAATCGTTCGTCGCCATCATGGCGCTGATTGCCGCTTCCTGCATCGAGCCTGGCGTATATTTTGCGATGAACAGTCCGGCAGCGCTGATCGGCAGCACACCCGAATCGGCGGCGGCCGCGATTTCGCAATGGGGCTTTCATATCACACCCGAAATGCTGACCGAGACCGCCCGAGACGTCGGTGAAAAGACCATCATTTCCCGCGCCGGTGGTGCACCGACGCTGGCGGTCGGCATGGCGCAGATCCTGTCGAATGTTGTTGGCGGTAAGACCATGATGGCCTTTTGGTACCATTTCGCAATCCTGTTCGAAGCGCTGTTTATCCTGACCGCAGTCGATGCCGGTACACGCGCCGGGCGCTTCATGCTGCAGGATCTGCTCGGTACTTTTGTACCTGCCCTGAAGAAAACCGATTCGATCTTCGCAAACCTGATCGCCACGGGCCTCTGTGTAACTGGCTGGGGATACTTCCTTTACCAGGGCGTGGTCGACCCACTCGGCGGCATCAACACCCTATGGCCGCTTTTCGGTATCTCGAACCAGATGCTGGCCGGGATTGCGCTCGTGCTGGCGACCTGTGTCCTGTTCAAGATGAAACGCGACCGCTATACCTGGATCACCATCGTGCCGACTGTCTGGATCCTGATCTGTACCCTGACCGCGGGCTGGCAAAAGATTTTTCATGCCAATCCTAAAATCGGCTTTCTGGCCCATGCCGACCGCTATAAAGGCGTATTGGCAAAAGGTGAACTTCTCGCGCCGGCCAAGACGCCCGCGCAAATGCAGCAGATTATTTTCAACGACTACATCGATGCCGGGCTGGCAGCGTTTTTCATGCTGGTGTTGGTCAGCGTGGTGGTATTCGGTGTACGCACGGTCGTGGCTGCGCGGCGAAACAATCGCGCGACATCCAGCGAGACGCCATTTCAGGGCATGCCGGGCGTGCCTGTTCTATAAAAGGAGAGTCGTGATCATGCTGGATGAACTTGCACAGGCCGGGCGCTATCTCGGACAAACCATGCGGCTGATGGTGGGCTTGCCGGATTACGGCAACTACGTCTCGCACATGGAAGCAACCCATCCCGATTTGCCGTTTATGAGCTACGAGGAATTTTTTCGTGAACGGCAGGATGCGCGCTACGGGGAAAATGGCCGTTCCTCCCGATGTTGCTAGCGGCGACGAAAGGGCTCGAACCGCCTTAAGGCAAAGTAATTCTGAGCAGCGACCGATAGAGGCGGTCGTCGCTGATGCATGGCAAAATTAGCGGCGCAAAGCGTCCTTGTCGAAGCCGGCTAGACGCTTGTAGCGCGACGAAATTTCCTCGAGTGTTTCTTGCGCAATCACGTCATTGACATGCTGGAAGCCATCCGGCGCACGTTCGTGTGCCAACTGCATGACTTGCTCAGGACCGTTCATACGATTGCGCAAAACGATGCCGGTCGTTTTAGGCAAGCGATCCGCTTCGTACTCACGCAAAGCATGACTAATGCTGGTTTCATTCTTGAGGCAATCGCTCAAGTAACGTCCATCCAGGATTGCCTGCGCGCTGCCGTTGGATCCGATCGGGTACATCGGATGCGCTGCATCCCCCAGCAGCGTCACACGCTCGAAGGTCCAGCGAGGTAGCGGATCCCGATCGACCAGCGGAAATTCAAAAATCTCGGTGGCGCCGTCGATAACCGCCGGAATATCGATCCAGTCCCACTTCCACTGATCAAAAGCGGCGCTAAAAATGTGCTTGTCAACTTTACGGTTCCAGTCGGTTCCGGGCAGTTCGCCATCCGGCACGCGCAATTCGGCAATCCAGTTCACCAGCGAACGTCCCGCCTGGCGAGCCGGCTCCGAGATCGGGTAGCAGACGAACTTCTGGTCCTGATGGCCGGCCATGAACATGCTGCGGCCGTCCATGAAAGGCGCGCACTCTGTAACAGCGCGCCACAACATTCGGCCAGAAAAACGTGGTGGGTCGTCGCGCGCGTACAGAAATTTGCGCACCGCAGAGTGAATGCCATCGGCACCTACCAGCACGTCGGATTCGACTTCGATCTCAACGCCGTCGGCGCGGCGCGTGAAAGTGGTGATTACCTTGTCCGCAACCTGCTTGAAAGATTGAAATGCATGGCCTTGATGAATCACCTGTGTCCCCAGTCTTTCGAGCGCCGACTTCAGCAATGTCATCTGCAGCTGGCCACGATGGATGGAGAATTGCGGAAAGTCATAACCGGCCGCCAGCCCGCGCGGTTCGCGCCAGATTTCCTGACCCAGCCGGTTGAAATAAGCCAGGCTCGAGGTTTCAATACCATTGTCGGCCAGGCATTGTTCGAGGCCCAGCTCGCACAGTTGCTGGCTTGCGTGAGGCAGCAGGTTAATGCCCACACCCAACGGCTTGATCGTAGTGACCGCCTCGAAAACCTCGACATCGATGCCCCGCCGTTGCAGCATCAGCGCCAACGAAAGCCCACCAATCCCCGCACCCGCAATTGTCACTTTCATCTTGGCCCTTTCAACATTGTTCTAGTATATAACAATGTTTTAGCTGAACAGGTGGGTACGCGGTTCGCCAAACGGATCGACTTGAGTTGCCGCGCCACCGACAAATTAAGTGCGAACCATACGTGCGATCACCAGCGCCAGGCATGGTCGCGCCACGACAAGATACAATCGATCCATTGCAAGACGCCGTATGACATCGAATGCGGTGCGGTTACACGCATGAACTCCTTTATTTCGAGGTACTGCAATGACAGAATTGAACACTGCGTCGCCCGTTGTCGACCAGTCCGCCGGCGCAATCACGTCGTTCAACGCCCGAATCGAGGGTATCGAATACGATATGCTGGACGGTCTGATCGGCTATGCGGTGCGGCGCGCACAATTATCGATTTACGAAGATTTTGCCAATTCTCTCGCCAGTCTTGGGATTACGCCACAGCGCTTTTCGTCACTGGTGATCATCGAAAACAATCCCGGGATTTCACAAAGCAAACTTGCTGAGGTGATCGGCATTGCCCGCTCGGGCGTGGTAGCGATTATCGACAGTTTCGAATCGATGGGATTGGTCGAGCGACAATCGTCCAGCGACCGCCGCTCTTACAATCTGAACCTGACGCGGGTCGGCCTGCGTCAGCTTAAAAAGTATAAAAAACATGTAGCAGATCATGACAACCGTATTGCACATGCGTTGACCGAAAGCGAGCGAAAGCAACTTCAATTTCTACTTGGCAAGTTGTGCATGCTTTGCAGGCTTGAGGACTAAGCCTCGTCGCCTTTTCGCTCGAGAGCGCGAAGCGATGTGGATATAAATCCGACTTGACCGCAACCACTGTAATTATTGTTACGCTGCATAACAATAATGCGCGAGAATGATAGACCCTTAAATCGAAGCCTGATTTCATCAGAATAAATGGAGAGACCATGAACCTCGCATTCCGTCCCGCCCTGCTCGCCCTGTTGCTAGGCACCGTCGGCCACGCTGCTGCCGACATTACGATCGGCGTCAGTCTGCCATTAACCGGCCCGGCATCCGGTTTGGGCATTCCCACCCGTAACGGAATTTCATTATGGCCCGAGACCATCGGTGGTGAAAAAGTCAAACTTATCATTCTCGATGACGCGTCCGATACAACGCAGTCGAACAAAAATGCGCGGCGCCTGATCAGCGAAGAAAAAGTCGATATCATCGTCGGTTCTACGGCCACGCCGGCATCGATCGCCCTGGCGGAAGTGGCCGCAGAAGGCCACACCGTGCAGATTTCCACATCGCCGGTCGAGCTGACCGAAGCAAAAGGAACCTGGACCTTCCGCGTAGCACAGTCGACGGCATTGATGGCCACTGCAGTGGTCGAACACATGCTCAAGACCGGCATCAAGACGGTCGCTTTCCTGGGCTATTCCGACGCCTACGGCGAAGCATGGCTAAAGGAATTCAGTAACCAGGCCGGCAAGGCAGGCTTGCAATTAATCACCACCGAACGCTTCGCACGCGCCGATACGGCGGTCACCGGGCAGGCGCTTAAAATTCTTGCAGCCCGGCCGGATGCGGTATTGCTGGGAGCCTCCGGTAGCGGCGCTGCCATGCCGCACAAGGCCATCATCGAGCGCGGTTACAAAGGCAAGATCTACCAGACGCACGGCGCTGCATCGCGCGACCTGATTCGGATCGGCGGCAAGGACGTTGAAGGTTCGTTCGTCGTCGCCGGCCTGGCGGTGTTGCCCGAGGCCCTGCCGGATAATCATCCGTCGAAGAAGCTGGCGGTCGATTTTGTGACGCGCTATGAAAAGCAATTTGGTGCGGGCACCCGGAATCAGTTTGCCGCGCATGGCTACGATGCGTATCTGATATTACAGGAAGCGATTCCCGTCGCTCTGACTAAAGGCAAGCCTGGCACCGCGGTATTTCGCGCAGCGTTAAAAAATGCGCTAGAGGCGTCCGGTGGCATAGCCATCACGCAAGGGGTCATCAAGTTCACGCCGAAGGATCACTTCGGCTTGGCGTCGAGTGCGCGCATGATG
>JACMQD010000346.1 GCA_014377155.1 Herminiimonas sp. | reverse complement strand
GCGCGACCAGATCCTGGGGAACCGGCAGGAGCCGGAATTACAGGCACTACTGGCAAAGACCTATGCCGCCCAAGGCAAGCAGGCGCTGCAGCACATGGCGCTAGCCGAATCGTACGCCCGTGAGGGCGGCACACAACGCGCGCTCGATCAGCTGATCATCGCCCGTCGCGCAAGTGACGCATCGTTCTATGACCAGTCAGTCATCGACGCCCGCGAGCGTGAACTCCGGGCACTGCGGCGCGACGAACTGCTGGAAGAAAAGACCGCGCGCTGACCTGCGTATTTTTGCCAGGTCTGGCTGGGTATATTCAGGCCGGGTCCGGCTGTGGCTTGCGCACGAACCCGAACTCGCTGGCAATGGCCTCGCTGTCCAGGTGATGTACCGGAATCCGGCTTCCGGCATACTCGAACATCAGTGCCGCCGGCTCGGTCTTGCATTCGATCCACGCCATGATCTGCTCGTCGGAGGCGGGCATGCCGTCGATGACGAGATGCACCATGCACTGGCCGACATCGCGATCGTCCACCTGCGCCACGCGTTCACCGCTGGCCAGTACCAGTTGCCCTGCCGAGGTCAGCCATATGCGGTCGATATCGGTCAGCTGCTCGCGGGTGTGCAGCACCAGGCCCTGCGCCGGATCGGTATGAACGATGAAAGGCGTCGCCTCCAGATCGACGTAGACCCGCTGTGGTCCGTTCTGGAAATACCAGCGCCCCTGCTCGTCATGGGTGTAATTACGATTGATGAATGCCAGCAAAGCCACATGCGCGATCTTGTCGCCCAACTGGCCGAGCCGTTGTGTCTGTTCATCGCGCATGCGCCACGCGCCACGCGCATCGAGCGCCAGCCAGCCGTAGCAGTGCGGCACATCGGGCCATTTTGCCATTGCCTGTTTCACGATATCGTCCATGACGCCGTTCCTTTAGAGTGAGAGAGTCTGACCTTCGAGAAATCCGATGATGCGCCGTGGCAGCCAATCCAGGCTGCCCGGCAAGCCGCCCACCGCGAACCCGACATGACCGCCCTGTGCCGGGTATTCCAATGTGACGCTGGCTGCAGCGGTCTTTGGCAAATGGTGCGCCGGCAGGAACGGATCATTCCTGGCATTAAGGATTAAAGTGGGGACGGTAATGTCGTCGATCACATGCTTGGCACTTGCCCGGTCCCAATAGTCCTCGGTGCTGCGATAGCCATGCAGCGGCGCGGTGACAATATTATCGAATTCGTACAGGTTGCGCGCATTGAGCATTTTGTCCTGATCGAACAGTCCGGGAAACTGCTCGAGTTTTTCAAGACATTTCGGTTTCAGCGATTGCAAAAACATGCGCGTGTAAAGCAGGTTGACGCCGGCCGACAGCGCCGCGCCGCCACCAGCCAAATCGAGCGGCGCCGAGATTGCGCAAGCGGCATCGACGATCTCGGCCTCATGTTGCCATTCGCCCAGCCAGCGCAACAATGCATTGGCGCCCAACGACACGCCAACCGCATAGAACCGCGACGCGCCACGCTGCCTGCGACATTGCATCAGGCGCTGCAGCAGCCAGTCGACTTCGCTGGCATCCCCCGAATGATAAAAACGCGGTGCCAGATTGAGTTCGCCCGAACAGCCGCGAAAATGCGGCACCGCGCCCGACCAGCCCAAGGCGGCGGCATGCGCCATCAATGCGCGCGCATAGTGACTGTCGGACGAGCCTTCAAGCCCATGAAACAGAACGAGAAAAGGTTTGCCTGGCTGGCCGTCGACAAAATCGATATCCACGAAATCGTCGTCCGGCGCTACCCAGCGCTCGCGGCGATAAGCCACCGCCGGCTTGCCGATACATTTGGCAGGGTAGATGGTTTGCAAATGGCCACCCGGTAGCCAGCGCGGCGCGCGGTACGGCCTCATGCAGGCAAGGTTGAATTGGCTGAAGGTGAAATCGCCATGAACACAAGCGCTGCCTAATGCAACACGGCACCGGCCGCCGGATCGGCAACCATGTTTCCAGGCGCGACCGACGCATGATGAATGACAATGCGCCATCCCTGTGCGGTCTTTACAAAAACATTGGTGGCCAGAATATGCATCGTCGGTTGCTCATCATGATTGCCGGGAATTTCTTCGATAATGTTGTGAATCGACACCATCAGGTTCTGGGTTGCATGCAATTGGACCGGATTGATCTGCACGCCGCCGCTCGCGAAGATGGCTTCCCACGAGGCGCGGATGGCGGCGTGGCCCACCAGTCGTGCGGCGCCCGGATGGATGCAGACGATTTCCTCGTCATCGTTCCAGAGTGCCATCAAGGCCGCTATGTCGGCGCGCGCGATCGCGCTGTAGAACGCCATCTCGACGGCATCGGCAGTTCCTAGTACGCGACTTTTTCTTGTCATGATGACCGGTCCTCAGAGTGAAATCGATGAATCAGCATGCAACACGCGTGCGCAATGCATCGTCTTGCTGTCGGCGCAACAGGCACAGCCCGGCCAGCACGCCGGTTGCAAGCGCATGGAATGCCGAGCCGACATGATGAGAAAACATGACTTGTGTCAGCCCGAATGCGACAAATGACAACCCCAGCAGCACACCCGCCAGTGCAAACGGCTGGTGTGAACCGGCGATACGTAGCTGCGCCATGAAAAAAGCCAGCGGCGCGGCGTACATCAACAGTAACGCAACGCCGCCCAAGATGCCTTGCGTTGCCATGGCATGCAACATTTCATTGTGGGCATGATGATAGATGGCCACGCTCGGACTGAGTTCCTTTTTTGCGATCAGCTCGGTCAGTCCATGATTGAAATTGGCACGGCCGACGCCTGCCGCCGGATGCTCGGCGATAAGCTTGAGTGCGCCTTTCCACATTTCGAGACGGGCACCGACTGAAGTCACCGGGTCGCCGGTCTGGTATAGCCGGATGTCGGTTACGACATCGCTGAAGCGCTGCTGCATTCCCAGTTTGGGAATAAAGGCAGCGCCGGCCAGCAGCGCGATGCCGATCGCGGTGATGATCGCTGTCCGGCGACTCGTGCTCGGGGTGCCGAAACGATACAACGGAATAACACACAGCGCGAGCACCGCCCAGCCACCGCGCGAACCCGACAGCAGCGACGCTAGCAGTCCGCCGGCAAACGCGATATAAGGCAGCGCTGCATAGCGGGTCTTGCCAAAGCGAGTAATGCTCGCCAGCGACATGAGCGCCATTGCAATGGCAATATCGCCGAACATGATCGGCATGTGCACGCCTTCGGCGCGGAGCATGTTCAGCCCGAATCGCTGATAGGCAGCGAATAGCCCGGCCGAGACCGCGCCGAAAAAAAGCCCATACCAGAACCAGTCGGATTTCGGCTTGGCATGTACCACCAGACCGATCACCAGTATTGCAATCGACTGTCGGATCGGATTGTCGAGAGACTGCCAGGCGAAACCGGTTTGCAGCGACGACGCGGCCGCAACGACTAGGCTGAAAGCGAATACGGCGATGACATACCGCGCCGGCCACCATGTCGCCTGTCGTTGCTGGAAAAGAGTGCGTGCATAAAATACGATACCAAACAGGACGCCCACTTCAATCAGGCCGACGCCAAATCTGGCATTGAGCGTCAGTGCCGGCAGCAGGAAAATAAGACTAGTAACGAAGTACGACGAGGCAAGCTGCGCAACAGTTGGCGAAGCAGGGACCGAAGCCATGGGGCTGGGAAGGCGGTCGTTCATGAAATTCCAGCGGTAAGGTGACAGAAGACCGATATAACGACGGCCAAGTCCGCAGGCACGCTGACCCGACGCGTTGCGCAGTGGCGGATCAGCAAGACTTTTTCGGCAGGAAAGCGCCGGCGATTAATGTCCGGCGACGACCACGCCCGGCTTAAGTCGATAGACAGTGCCGCAGTACGGACATTTCGCATTACCATCATGGCCAAAATCGAGGAACACGCGCGGATGCGACGACCAGATCGGCATGGCCGGGTTGGGGCAGTGCAGCGGCAGGTCCTTGGCGTCGAGTTCGACGGCGCCGGCGGATGGGATAGATGGGTTCATTTCATATTCCAGTCGTAATGATTGTTCAAACCAGCGTCAGCCAGTGGCGGTATTGCGGTGCCTTGCCAGCGAACACATCGAAAAACAGTGTCTGGATTTTTTCGGTAATAGGGCCACGTGCGCCTTCGCCGATCTGACGATTGTCGAGTTCGCGGATCGGCGTGATCTCGGCTGCCGTGCCGGTAAAAAACGCTTCGTCGCAACAGTACACCTCGTCACGCGTGATGCGCTTTTCGATGACCTCGATGCCAAGGTCGCGCGCCATGGTCAGCACCGCGTCGCGCGTGATGCCGTCGAGGCAAGAGGCCAGGTCGGGCGTGTAGATTTTGCCGTTCCTGACAATGAAGACATTTTCGCCGGAGCCTTCCGAGACATAGCCTTCGGTGTCGAGCAACAGCGCCTCGTCATAGCCGTCGGTCAGCGCTTCCTGGTTGGCCAGGATTGAATTGATGTAATAACCACTTGCCTTAGCCCGTACCAGCGAAGAATTGACATGATGTCGGGTAAACGACGAGGTTTTCACGCGGATGCCCTTGGCCAGGCCTTCTTCACCCAGATACGCGCCCCAGGGCCAGGCAGCGATGGCGATGTGAATGGTATTGCCCTTGGCAGAAATGCCGAGCTTTTCCGAGCCGATCCAGACCAGCGGACGCAGGTAGCAGGATTCGAGCTGATTTTCCCGCACCACTTGCAATTGCGCATCCATGACCGTCTGCATGTCGAACGGGATGACCATCTGGAAAATCTTCGCCGAGTTGAACAGGCGCTGGGTATGTTCCTTCAGCCGGAAAATTGCGGTGCCGTCCGGCGTCTTGTAGGCGCGCACGCCCTCGAACACGCCCATGCCGTAATGCAGCGTATGCGTGAGGACGTGGACGGTGGCGTCGCGCCAGTCGATCAGCTGGCCATCTTTCCAGATTTTTCCGTCGCGGTCGGACATGGACATGCGTTCTCTCCAGTGGTTGGCAAAACCACGATTTTAACGGATTCGGACGACCTGGAAAATTGATCTGTAAAATACCGGGTTCTCGGGGCGGCAAACCGGGCTGCCGCAAGTTGCTGGTTTTTGTCGGGATTCACCGCCTTACATGGCGTTTTCATCATTTTTTTGTGCCCGTATTCGGATTCCATGAGCAATACCACTTCAAACGCCGTAGCACAGTCGTCGATCGATACCGAAAAACAGGCATTCGAAGAAGGCTTTCGCATCAGCGCTGCGACCATGCCAGGCATTGCCGCATGGGGCCTGGTGTCAGGCATGGCCATGGTCAAGGCAGGTTTGACCGTCTGGCAGGCGCTCGGGATGACGTTTCTGGTGTTCGCCGGTTCGGCGCAACTGGCGGCGCTGCCGCTGATCGTCGCCAATACGCCGGTGTTGATCGTTTTCGCTACCGCAATGGTGGTAAATTTGCGATTCGTTATTTTCGCCGCCGCAATCGGACCGCATTTCGCGCATCTGCGCTGGTATCAGCGCATCTGGTACGGTTATTTCAATGCCGACATCACGATGGGATTTTTTCCGGCGCGGTTTCCGGCCTCGACCGTGTCCATGCATGCCGGCAAGGTCGGCTTTTTCACCGGCATCGGTTATCCGAACTGGTGCGCCTGGCAAGTTGGCGCGGTCGCCGGTATCTTGCTGGCGGGCCAGATTCCAGAAAGCTGGAACGTCGGCTTTGCCGGCACGCTGGCGCTGCTGGCGATTATGATTCCGCTGACCGTCAACCTAGCCGCCGCTTCCGGCGTGATCGTGTCCGGCGCAGTTGCGGTGGCGGCGAGCGGTTTGCCGTACCGGCTAGGCCTGCTTCTAGCCGTTGTCGCCGGCATGATCGTGGCGATGGTGCTCGACAGCTTTATCGACAGCAATAAAACCCACCCCGCAGAACCAGCGTCATGAGCGCATCCACTATCTGGCTGACCATTTTGCTGCTGACAGTAGCGACGCTGATTACGCGTAGTGCGCTATTTTTGCTGGGGCATGCGATCAAGCTGCCGCCCAAGGTGCAGCATGCGCTGCGCTATGCGCCGGCAGCTGCCCTGGCGGCTATCATCGCACCCGATTTGCTGATGAGCGGCGGTGTTGTCAGCGTTGCCTGGATGAATCCGAAATTGCTCGCAGGTATGGGTGCGACACTGTTTTTCATGACAACCCGCCACTTGCTCGGTACCATCATGTTCGGAATGGCGCTTTTTACCGTGTTGCGACTGGCTTTGCCATCGTGACAAGCCGTAACGCCATGCCGGTGCGGTAAAATCATGTCCTTTCATTTCCTTCTGGATAACGCGCAGCCATGCAATTCAATCGACTGAGTGACCTGATCGCCCGCCATGAACTTCAGGGCAAACGCGTATTCATCCGCGCCGACTTGAACGTACCGCAAGACGCCGCCGGCAGCATTACCGAAGATACCCGTATTCGCGCGTCGGTGCCGGCCATCGAGCAATGCTTGCAGGCCGGTGCTGCGGTTATGGTGACGTCGCACCTCGGTCGTCCCACGGAAGGCGAATTCAAACCCGAAGATTCGCTGGCCCCGGTCGCGGTGCGGCTGTCGGAGCTGCTCGGCCAGCCGGTGACGCTGCTGCAGAACTGGGTCGATGGTGTCGACGTCGGGCCGGGACAAGTGGTGTTGCTCGAAAACTGCCGCCTCAACAAAGGCGAAAAAAAGAACGACGACGCGCTCGCGCAAAAAATGGCAAAGCTTTGCGATATCTATGTCAACGATGCGTTCGGTACTGCGCACCGGGCCGAAGCCACTACCCATGGCATTGCGCGCTACGCCCCGGTGGCGTGTGCCGGGCCACTGCTGGCGGCTGGGCTCGACGCGTTGGGTCGCGCGCTCGGTCATCCGGCCGCACCGCTGGTGGCAATTGTCGCCGGCTCCAAGGTGTCGACCAAGCTGTCCATCCTGGCGACCTTGGCCGACAAGGTCGATAACCTGATCGTCGGGGGCGGCATTGCCAATACTTTCATGCTGGCGGCCGGCCTGAAGATTGGCAAGTCGCTGGTCGAAGCTGACCTGGTGGCCGACGCCCGGTCCATCATCGACCGCTTGGCAAAGCGCGGCGCATCGGTGCCGATTCCGGTGGACGTGGTTTGTGCCAAGGAATTTTCGGCGAACGCGACGGCGACCGTCAAGGACGTGGCCGATATCGCCGACGATGACATGATTCTCGACATCGGACCCAGGACGGCGGCGATGCTGGCCAAACAGATTGCCGGTGCCGGCACGGTAGTCTGGAATGGCCCGGTCGGCGTGTTCGAATTCGACCAGTTCGGCGAGGGCACGAAGTCACTGGCCATGGCGATCGCCGACTCTGCCGCATTCTCGATTGCCGGCGGCGGCGACACGCTGGCGGCGATTGCGAAGTACGGCATTACCGACCGGATCGACTATATCTCCACTGGCGGCGGCGCTTTCCTTGAGTTTTTGGAAGGCAAAACCTTGCCGGCGGTCGCGATCCTGCAGGAGCGTGCGCAAGGCTGATCGCGCCGCGGCTTGCGCATCGACTCGACTATTCGCCGGCTGTCATTGTGTGGTTCGAATGACAGTCTGCCCTTGCTGGCTTACCGTGGTTTTTAGGAATTTTCCAACATGCGTCGTGCTACCAAAATCGTTGCAACCATCGGTCCCGCTTCGAGCGATATCGACACCCTGACGCGCATGATCCGCGCCGGGGTCGATGTGGTCCGGCTGAATTTTTCGCATGGCAAGGCCCAGGATCATATCGATCGCGCCACGCTGGTACGCCAGGCAGCGGCAAGCTGCGGCCGCGAAATCGCCATCATGGCCGATCTGCAGGGACCCAAGATCCGTGTCGGCAAGTTCGAGCATGGCAAGATCCAGCTCGAAAAAGGCCAGAAATTTATTCTCGATGCCGATTGCACGATGGGCAACCAGGATCAGGTCGGACTCGATTACAAGGCATTGCCACGCGACTTGCATGTGGCCGATGTACTGCTGCTTAACGACGGCCTGATCGTACTGGTGGTCGACCGCGTGGTCGGCAGCGCGATCCATACTACTGTCAAGATCGGCGGCGAACTGTCCAATAACAAGGGCATCAACCGCATGGGCGGCGGCCTGTCGGCGCCGGCGCTGACCGCCAAAGACATGGAAGACATCAAGACCGCGATGAGTATCCAGGCCGATTACGTCGCGGTATCGTTCCCCAAAAGCGCCTCCGACATGCAGATGGCGCGTCAGCTCGCCAGTATTGCCGGCGAACCCTGGAACCACAAGCCGCTGATGATCGCCAAGATCGAGCGTGCCGAAGCGATTCCGGTATTGCAGGAAATCCTCGATGCGTCCGATGGCATCATGGTCGCACGCGGCGACCTGGCGGTCGAAGTCGGCAATGCTGCCGTGCCGGCGCTACAAAAGCGCATGATCAGGATGGCGCGCGCGTCCAACAAGATCGCCATCACTGCCACGCAGATGATGGAATCGATGATCTTCAATGCCGTGCCGACCCGGGCCGAGGTGTCCGACGTCGCCAATGCGGTGCTCGACGGCTCGGATGCGGTAATGACGTCGGCTGAAACCGCCTCCGGCAAGTATCCGGTCGAAACCGTCGAAACCATGGACGCGATTTGCCTGGAAGCCGAGAAGTCCGAGGATTACCGGCTCGATGCTGATTTTCTCAATGTTACATTCAACCGCATCGATCAGTCGATTGCCTATGGCGCTTTGTTTACCGCTTATCATCTGCGGGTCAAGGCCATCGCCGCGCTGACCGAATCGGGCTCGACCGCATTGTGGATGAGCCGGCACAGCATCGACGTGCCGATCTTCGCTATCACGCCCAGCCTGGCGACGCAGCGCAAGGTATCGCTGTATCGAAACGTGCACTCGTTCGAACTGGACCAGAATACCGATCGCGAGGCCGTGTTGAAAGCAGCACAAGATTTGTTATTGGCTAAAGGCGTCGTGCAGAAAGGTGACATGATTGTGGTCACCTGGGGCGAGCCGATGGGGCAAACCGGCGGCACCAATGCGCTGAAGATCATGCGCATCGGCGAATACTAACCGTCTGAGGCCTGCGTTGCTGGGCCGCGACACCGCTCGCAACGCCGTTGTATCGAATTTTATTGTTTTGGAGATCTACCATGCCACTCGTATCCATGCGCCAACTGCTCGACCATGCTGCCGAAAACGGCTATGGCCTGCCGGCTTTCAACGTCAACAACCTGGAACAGGTGCAGGCCATCATGGAGGCCGCCAATGAAGTGGGCGCGCCGGTCATCATGCAGGCGTCCGCTGGCGCCCGCAAATATGCCGGCGAAGCGTTCCTGCGCCACTTGATCGACTCGGCCATCGAGGCCTATCCGCATATTCCGGTTGTGATGCACCAAGATCACGGCCAGTCGCCGTCGGTCTGCATGACAGCAATTCGTTCCGGTTTTTCGTCGGTGATGATGGACGGTTCGCTGGAAGAGGACGGCAAGTCGGTCGCCAGCTATGAATACAATATCGAGGTGTCGCGCAAGGTGGTCGAGTTTTCGCATGCGATCGGCGTGACGGTGGAAGCCGAACTGGGCGTGCTCGGTTCGCTCGAAACCATGATGGGCGACAAGGAAGACGGCCACGGTGCAGACGGCAAGATGACCCGCGAGCAGTTGCTCACCGATGTCGCCCAAGCTGCCGATTTCGTCAAGCTGACGCAATGCGATGCCCTGGCGATCGCGATCGGTACCTCGCACGGCGCTTACAAGTTTTCGCGCAAGCCGACCGGCGACATCCTGGCGATCGAACGCATCAAGGAAATTCACCTGCGCATTCCGAACACGCACCTGGTAATGCATGGCTCGTCGTCTGTGCCGCAGGAATTGCTGGCCGAAATCCGCGAATTCGGCGGCGACATGAAAGAAACCTACGGCGTGCCGGTCGAGGAAATCCAGGAAGGCATCAAGAACGGCGTGCGCAAGATCAATATCGACACCGATATCCGGCTGGCGATGACCGGGGCGATCCGTCGCTACCTGTTCGAGAATCCATCGAAATTCGATCCGCGCGATTACCTCAAGCCCGCCCGTGAAGCCGCCAAGAAAGTCGTCAAGGCGCGTTTCCTGGCATTCGGTTGTGAAGGCCAGGCTGCGAAGATCAAGCCGATGACGCTCGAAAAAATGGCTGAGCGTTACAAGAAGGGCGAGCTGTCGCAGATCGTTCAGTAAGATTCGTTGAATGTGAATACCCGACCGGCGGCGTGGCGACACCCGCCGGTTCTGACTTATGGAACCCTCATGACCAGTTTGTACCAATCCACCATCACCTCGTTGCCACTGTTGGGCCGCGGCAAGGTGCGTGACAATTATGCGGTCGGCGACGATAAGATTCTGATCGTCACCAGCGACCGCTTGTCCGCCTTCGACGTGGTAATGAACGAACCGATTCCCGGCAAGGGCAGGGTGCTCAACCAGATGTCCGATTTCTGGTTCGACAAGCTTGGTGCCATCGTGCCGACCCACCTGACCGGCATTGCACCCGAAAGCGTGGTCAGCGCCGACGAGGCAGCGCAAGTGCGGGGCCGCGCCGTGGTTGCCAAGCGTCTGCAGCCGATCATGGTCGAGGCAGTCGTGCGCGGCTACCTGATCGGTTCTGGCTGGAAGGATTACGTCGCCACCGGTGCGGTGTGCGGCATTCCGCTGCCAGTCGGTTTGCGGCAGGCTGAAAAGCTGCATCAGCCGATTTTCACACCGGCCGCCAAGGCGGATTTGGGCGAGCATGACGAGAACATCAGCTTTGCCGAAATGGAAGACCGGATCGGCAAGGATCTGGCCGCCAGGATGCGTGACATCAGCATCGAACTCTACCAGGCCGCCGCCGACTACGCCGCTACGCGCGGGATCATCATCGCCGACACCAAATTCGAATTCGGCCTCGACGAAGACGGCACGCTGCACCTGATGGATGAGGTGCTGACGGCCGATTCGTCGCGCTTCTGGCCGGCTGATTCGTACGCGCCGGGCATGTCGCCGCCGTCATTCGATAAACAGTTCGTGCGCGATTACCTGGAGACGCTGACCGACTGGAACAAGACGGCACCAGCGCCGCCTTTGCCAGCCGAGGTGATCGAGAAAACCGGTGCCAAATACCGAGAGGCGCTGGTGCGCCTGACTGGTGAAAACCTGAAGGATTGACATGAGTGCTGCACTTGTAAATGCGCCGGTGATTGGTGTGGTAATGGGGTCATCGTCCGATTGGGAAGTGATGCAGCATGCGGTTGCGATGCTGAAGGAATTCGGCGTCGCTCATGAAGCGCAGGTCATTTCTGCGCATCGCATGCCGGACCAGATGTTTGCCTATGCAGAATCGGCGCGCGGACGCGGACTACGGGCGATCATCGCCGGGGCTGGCGGTGCTGCACACCTGCCGGGCATGCTGGCGGCCAAGACCATCGTACCGATTCTGGGCGTGCCGGTGCCGTCGAAATATTTGCGCGGCGAGGATTCGCTAATGTCGATCGTGCAAATGCCCAAAGGGATTCCGGTCGCTACCTTCGCCATCGGCGAAGCGGGTGCAGCCAATGCTGCCCTGACCGCAATCGCAATGCTGGCGGCGACCGACGACACGCTTGCAGAGGCGTTGCAACGCTTTCGCGACCGCCAGACCCAGACAGCGTTGGCCATGATCCTGCCAGCATGAGCGACATGGACCAGGCGCTCATACCGACGGCATCGACCCCGACCTGGCTCGGCGTCATGGGCGGCGGCCAACTGGGCCGCATGTTCGCGCACGCCGCTCAGGCCATGGGCTACAAGGTCGCCGTGCTGGAGCCGGCGCGCGACTGTCCCGCTGGCCAGGTCGCCGAACATCTGGTGTACGCCGACTACGCCGATGTCGATGCGCTGACCGAACTGGCAGGCAAGTGCGCTGCGGTGACGACCGAATTCGAGAACGTGCCGGCACCGAGTCTGGCATTTCTGGAGGCGCGTACGGTCGTTGCCCCGAGCGCCGCTTGCGTCTCGGTGGCGCAGGACCGCATGCGCGAAAAGCGCTTTTTCACTGACTGCACGGCAGAGTCGGGTGTACTGCCAGCGCCCCATCGGCTGGTCGCGTCCGATGCCGATATCGACGCCATGCCGGACACGCTCTTTCCCGGCATCCTTAAAACGGTACGGCTCGGTTACGACGGCAAGGGGCAGGTCAAAGTGCAGTCGCGCGACGAACTGCGCGTCGCGTTCGCCGGCATGAAAGGCGTCGACTGTGTGCTCGAAAAGATGCTGCCGCTGGCCTACGAAGTATCGGTGTTGACTGCGCGCGGCGTCGATGGCGCGTCGGTGGTGTACCCGATTGCCGAAAACGTCCATCGTGACGGCATCCTGTTCACCACCACCGTGCCCGGCCCCAACGCCTCTGCCGATTGCACCGCCCGGGCGCAGAAAGCGGCGCTGGCGATCGTGGCGCAGCTGGGCTACGTCGGCGTGCTTTGTATCGAATTTTTCGTGTTGCAGGATGGCTCACTGGTGGTCAACGAAATGGCGCCACGGCCGCACAACAGCGGCCATTACACGATGGATGCCTGCGTTACCAGTCAGTTCGCCCAGCAGGTGCGAGCTCTGGCACGCCTGCCGCTGGGTGACGTGCGCCAGCATTCGCCTGCGATCATGCTTAATATTCTCGGCGACGTCTGGTTCGACCAGAAGCGCGAGCGCGAACCGGCATGGGAAAAGATCCTGGCGCTACCCGGCGCGAACCTGCATCTGTATGGCAAGGATAACCCGCGCCGCGGCCGCAAGATGGGGCATGTGACCTTCGTCGCGCCGACGCTGGACGTGGCCCAGGCCAGCATCGCCGCGGCCTGCACGATTCTCGGCATTGTCGCGTGACTGGGAGACCGCAATTGGCTGATACGCTGCTCGACCGGACTGCCATCGAAGCCGCCGCCCGCATGCTGGAGCAGGGCGGGCTGGTGGCGTTTCCGACCGAAACCGTCTACGGGCTCGGTGCCGATGCCGAAAATCCGGCAGCGGTAGCGGCGATTTATGCCGCCAAGGGCAGGCCGTCGAATCATCCGGTAATCGTGCACGTGTCGCCGGAGGCCGACATTGGCTATTGGGCGCAACCGATTCCGGCTGACGCCCGCAAACTCATCGCCGCGTTCTGGCCCGGACCGCTGACGCTGATTCTGAAGCGTGCAGCGCATG
>JACMQD010000052.1 GCA_014377155.1 Herminiimonas sp. | reverse complement strand
GCCATGGCCCGGCAAGCTGCGCATGCCGGCGGCGACAATCTGTCGATCGCCGGACTCGAGGCCGAACTGCATGGCATCGACGTAACGACCATTCCGATGTCATTGGGCGAAATCGATCGCGAACGCGATTTGTTGCTGCAACAGCTCAACGCGTTGTCGGCCGACCATGCCAACGCCCTGCAAGCGCTGGCCCAAGTCGCCGGCAGCGATGACGCGGCGCGCGCCGAGTCGCAACGTCAGCGGGCACTGGCACGCATGGCCAATGCGGCCGAACGCTATGCCAAAGTGCATACGGCAGCACGGTTGCTGCGTTGGGCCATCGATCGTTACCGGCAAACCCGGCAGGGACCGATGCTCGAAGCAGCCAGCACGATTTTCTCGTCGCTCACGCTGGGTAATTTCAAGCGGCTGGTGGTGGATTTCGATAGCCAGCCGCTGGCGCTGGAAGCGCAGCGCAGCGACGCCAGCATGGTCGGCATTGCCGGATTGAGCGATGGCACGCGCGATCAGCTCTACCTGGCGCTGCGTCTCGCAGCGCTCGAACTGCATCTCGAGCAAAGCCAGTCGCTGCCGTTCCTGGCCGATGACCTGTTCATCAATTTTGACGATGCGCGCTCGAGGGCGGGCCTCGAAGCACTGGCCCACTTGTCAACCCGTACCCAAGTGATTTTCCTGAGTCACCATGACCATCTGGTGCCGACCGTGCAAGCGGTGTTCGGCCAGCATGTCAACGTGATCTATCTTTGACTAGCGGCCGAAAGCGCTGTCATGCGGCCAACGCGCGGTAGGCGGCAAACCCGGCGATACAAAACAGGATCGATCCCGCCAGATGCAACAGCGTGTGCCCGAGTGCCCACGCATAATCGCCCCGCTGCAACAGCATCATCGCTTCGGCCGAGAAGGTCGAGAACGTAGTGAGACCGCCCAAAAAACCGGTCACGGCAAACAAGCGCCATTCCGGTGGCAGCCACGCATGGTCGGTAAAGTACGCTACCGCGATGCCGATCAGGAAACCGCCGCCGATGTTGGCCGCCAGCGTCCCAAGTGGCAAATGCGGATTAACAGAATTGAACCAGATACCCAACCACCAGCGCAGCCATGCACCGCACGCCGCGCCGGCACCGACCGCCAGCCAGCTCACGCAGCGCTACCGGTACAATTCCACCGCGCCAGCGCTGCATCGTCGGCGCTACGCGCATCGACCCAGCGTGCACCGTCCGGCGTCTGTTCCTTTTTCCAGAACGGTGCCTGCATTTTCAAATAATCCATGATGAACTCGCACGCCGCAAATGCCTCACCGCGATGGGCCGAGGTGACGGCAACGAGCACGATCTGATCCATCGGCTGCAAGGGGCCGACGCGGTGAACGACCAGCGCATCGATCAGTTGCCACCGGCTTTTGGCCTGCAAAACGATGTCTTCCAGCGCTTTCTCGGTCATGCCCGGGTAATGTTCGAGTTCCATTTGCGACACCGTCGCGCCGTCGTTGATGTCACGCACGGTGCCTACAAAAGTCACCACAGCGCCGACCTGCGGCGTGGACGCCCGCAGGCGCGCGACTTCCGCAGTGAGGTCAAAGTCGTCGGTCTGGACCCGGATAGGCATTGGTAAGATCCTCTTGAATAACTCAGCCGCCGGTCACCGGCGGAAAAAATGCGACTTCGCAGCCATCGACCAGGCACGTGGCGGGATCGGTCATTTCCTGGTTGAAAGCCATGCGCAGGGCGCGCCCGTCGGCAAGCGCCTGGC
>JACMQD010000345.1 GCA_014377155.1 Herminiimonas sp. | reverse complement strand
TATCGCCCACGACCTGTACGCCGCCATCGATGCGCTGATCGACAAGCTCGATCGCCAGGTGATCAAGTACAAGACCAAGATGCAGGATCATCAGCATGAAGCGATCAAGCATTCGCATGTTGATGTGGTGGATGCGGTGGATGCGGCGTCGCCCTGAATTTTGATTGATTGATGCTGCTAAGAGCGGCGTGTAAAGGGGGCGCAAATTTGGCGCCCCTTTTTCATGCAGCAAGCAATTAGGAAAGGTCGTTTCCCTGGCAAGATCGTCGGGAATTTTGCTAGCGTCTCGAACCAAGCGATGAGGCGACGTCCACTTCAATTGTCATCACGCTTGCTACTGTCGTGCCACCTAGCTCGCCTGGCGAAAACTCGATCCGCAAAAATGCGTCACGTACGGCATCATGGAGTTCGGGTGCCAGATTGGTTTTCAGGAGAACCAACTCATCGACCTTACCGGACGCATTGATGTAGAGCGTCATCTTGACCTGGCCGAATGCTTCAAGCCAACCGGGAGGCAGAATGAGTTGAGGTTCAGTGAGGGGCTTGGGACGAACGCTCAAGGCAGAGCCAGGCAAATAATCGTTTGGGATGAGCCCGGTCAGCGGGGACGTTGGCGGTGCGTCGCTTCCGATACGCTCGATTGAAATGGGAAGTGGCGACAGCAACTTCGGTGCATCGGCTTTTGCCAGTGCCATATCCGGCATATCCGGCGTATCCGGAGCCACCGGCCGTGGCTCGGTGACAGTTTCAACCGTGGATACTTGCTCGGGAGGGCGAAGGCGTACTTCAATAAAGACCGGTGGAAGCGGCACCCCTTTCTGGCGCGGGCCTGCCGAAAACGACAGTGAACCTTGCGCCAGTGTCAGCACGCCGAGATGAACGAAAACGGACGCTGACAAAAGGATGATCGTACGACCGCTTAACACCATTTCATTTGGCTCTTTACCAGCAGTCGGCTGAAGGAAGCGATCCGTCCACGACGGCTTTCGCCCCCGTGTGGGTTATGGTAAAGGAACCGCATGCATCTCCTGTCTGCCGGGTGCTGCTCGGTGTTGCCTTGATCTGAAACGCGTTGGAACTCTGGCTGACAAAACTGAGCGTGTAGTCGCCACCACCGGAGGCTGCATTAAACACTGTCCCAACCAACGATGGCGTACCGGTGCCGTAGGTGGAGTTTTCCGTAAAGTAACGCTCCATGCCTTGCGCGGCGTCCATCAGCGAGGTCTTGGCATCGACCCGCCGCGCTTTGCGAACATAGTTTTGATAGGAGGGAAACGCTACCGCAGCGAGGATTGCAATGATGGCGACGGTGACCATCAACTCGATGAGGGTGAAGCCTTTCATTTTTTTCATTGCGTCTCCTTGGATTTCATTCATATCAATCGCCCAGGATTTCACGCCAAGACATGCGCCCGGCGACATTTTTGCCAAGATCGACTTCGTAGCTGTCGCAATTGCCTGTACTACCGCATTCGATATTGGTACCGCGGCCCTTGCCTTGCGTGATCAGGGTACCCGTCGGGGTTATCCCCACTTCGCTCTTGCGGGCGCTGGCGTAGGCGCTGGTCGTCGAGCCGGTGTACGTCGCCGCCGGCACACCGAGGAAAGGCGAATAACCCAGCGCGCCGCCCGTCAGAGCATCGACAAAATAGTCCCAGCTCGATCCACCATAATCACAGATGTCGCCGGATGGAATCGTGCTGGTAAAGCCGAACGCCTTGCCGAGGATGCGTGGATCGTATGTGATGCGCTCGCCACTATCGGGCAGATCGGTATACCAGCCTTTTTTGGTATCCCAATCGACCGTGTTGGCGGTCACGGTTCTATAGACATTTGTGGACCCGACTTCACAATCTGCCTGATTTGTTTTCGCGCACAACGTCTGGGTACCAGTATTGATGGTTTGCTGTTGCAGGTTGGCGCGACTGGTCGAAGGTACTTTGACGGCATTGTCCCAGATTCCATACATGGACTGAATACTGGTGTTGGTCTTGTCAGCACTTGTTATGTACGAGCCTGTTCCGAAGAACACCTGTACGCCGCCGTTCGGATGTATTAACGCATCGGGCGCGGTCGTGATTGGCTGAATATTTTTTGAAGTCGTGGAATCCTTGGCAATATATAGCGGCTCCGGAGTACTGGCCGACCCGTATGCCACATCCCAATTGCTGTCACTCTGGTTCGAGAAATCAAATTTCCACATATTGCCCAACAGATCACCGGCATATACATAGTCGACGTAGTTATCGTTATCGACATCAATGGCGCCCACTGTTGCAAGACCGTTAGGGGTGCCGACTGAACCTGTCTTCGTGTCGATTTTTTTAATAAGCGCACCAGTGAGTGCATCGACGACATACAAATAAGCGTAACCGGTCGTACTGCGCTGACCGTCAGCTTCGGTATTGTTGTAGCCGTTACCAAATATCACGACCCATCTTCCGCCATCGCACGACTTCGGTGTGGTGGAAGAGCTGTTGGTACGGTTCGTGCAAAGTCGGACGACTGCCGGGCGGCTATAGGTGTACCCCAGGTCAGCGTCATTGGTATCGTTGAACTCCCACATGACGATCGACGATGCATTGCTTTCGCTAAAGCTGGCGGGATTGGTAATGTCTAGCGCATAAATACCCTGTCCTCCGCCGTTCAAACCGCCGACAAGGATTGTCTTCCAGTCAGTAGAAGCTGCGCAGGCAATAGTACAAACGTCACCGACCGTTGCCGATCCGTCGACGTAATACTGGTGATCATTGGGGCTCTCGCCGTAGTCGTTCGCCGTCAATTTCGACAATAACTGCTGAGAGTTGCGGGTACGATACATTTCGCTCGGAACGTAAGCGATCCGCTCGATGCCGTCCGCAGCGGAGAATCCGTGCAGCATGCCGTCGTTGGCGCCAACGTACACCATAGGCATGCGCGACTCTTTGGCAACGCGGAATGCGGCATAGGTTTCTTCTGCATAGCCGAAGTTCGGCAAGCTGACGTATTGCGGTTGGGAGTTGATGATGTCACCGAGCTTGTTGGTGATAATCGTATCCTTGATGAGCGGCCGGGTGCGCATGTTGGTGACCGCATTGCCTCGCAGGTAGGAAACCCGATCACTGCCAAGGTTATCAACCGTGCCGACATAATTCTTGTTCAGCGAAGTCCGCATATAAGGTGTGCCAGCGCTGGTCATGCTGGCCCATTGAAACGGAATCCCCTTGGTCGCCGCGTCCCGGTCATAGGTTAGGATAGCACGACTGGTTGATGCGGTAGTGGCCAGCTTGGATTGCGCTTGCCAGTCTGCAGGCCCAAGCGAGCCGTCTATCTTAATCGGGTAGGCATTGAGTTCGCCCATCCATCCCTTGCTGGAAAAACGCGCTTGATACAACGCGGAGTCATCCTGGTAGGAGAAGGAATTGGTCGAGGTAGCGGCAGCGGTCGCAGTATCGTCTTTAATCTGACCAAATGCCTTGGTCAGTTGTGCTTCGAGTTTCAACGCGTTGGTTACTAAAAAATAGTTGTCAGGGGTATTTTCAGCTGTTGCCGAATAGGCCGCGCTCCATTCGGTTGTATCAGGAATTTTGTTGGCATTCTTGTCGGTAAAACTGCCCCATTTCGCTGCATACCATAGCGGATCTTTTAGCTGCGTCGCAGGGGTATCGGATGCTGTAAAAATCAACTCTTTAGCCAGTGGCAATGCCCCGGTGCCTACTGCACAGTCATCCGGGTTGGTCGTATTACTGCGACAGTCGAGAAAATACGCAGGGTCACTCGCTGCGTCCGTATCCGTATCACGGACCACAAGATATGCTCTATCTTTCGTCGTGCCGGAAATGGTAAACCCCATGTGCTGGATGATGCCGCCAGCTGCATAGTCAGAACTGATTTTCACCGAGACCGTATTGTCATCGTTGCGTTTGATTTCATACATGGCGACCGCGTCCATATCATGATCCGCGCCCTGCTCGACGTCCTCGTAGTTGATCCTGAATTTGTAGTATGGGCGGCCGCCGTTTACCGTTGCGTCGGTTGGGCTGCCAGGGACATTGCGAATGGTATCGACATAAAAATCGACGATCTGGTTGGTAGACTGGAACGCGTTGCTTGCCGACGAAATCCCATTTCCACCCACCGATTTGGCAAAAGGTACGATGGTGATTTTGTTATTCCCTACTGGAATCTCAAGCTTCGGCAGGGGTGCCGCCAAAGCAATCGAATAGGTATTGAGTTTCTGGTCACCTGCAACTGGATTTATATCGTTGATGTGGGCGTAGTAAGCGATCGCCGCTGCATAGTAGCTACCTTGCCGGGTTGGTTCGCCAGGCGACAGACCACGAATATTGCCAAAGCTCGAGGCGCTTTTAATTGTCGGCGCGCCGTCCGATGTCGTACCCGACTGACCGATGAAAATGTTTTTTGCTCCACCCAGACCTTCCTCATTCGTCCAGATGAACTGGCCCAAGGCATTGACGTTAAGTCCAGGCACATCGCCTGCAAATGTGGTGAACGGATTGCCAGGCACTGAATTGGAATCAAACGACGGATATACATCGCTGATGAGCATGGTGTACGGTTTCGAACATGCAGCAAATGTCGGTGTAGCGGCCGATAGATCCGGCGTTGCGGAATAAGGATTTGTCCAGGATGTCAGCTGCGGCAAACCCAGCACGTTGTCGTCAAGGGTATTGTCGCTGGAACTGTAGGTGAATGTCGAAGTTGGCGCGGTTTTGCCGGCAAAATAGCGCATGCCTTCGTAGGCCATTTCGCCAATCGGATTACCCCACATGTTACATTGACCATCGACGATCTGACTGGTGTCGAAGCGACCACACGTGTACTGGTAATCACTGTAGCTGAAACCCGTGATCTTGAACTTGTTGATCGTTGAAATGATGCCATTGACACACTTGGTACCTGAACTGCAGTCGTCCGTCGTAGCGCCGAATCGCCCATTGGCCATGATTTCATTGTTAATGCTCGACATTGCCTTGCGCATTACGCCGCCCTCGGTGTTGTGCGCGTAGCTACCTGTCAACAATCCGAAATACATGCTTTCGTTTTCACCTTGTCGCTGTAACAATCCGACAGGCTTGTTGCTGGAGCCATACGCCTGGCAGCTTGGTTCCAGTCCGACCGTGGCATTGCATACCTCAACCCGAACGGCGTAATCGGTCATTGCGGAGGTCGGCAAAACGCGTTGCCAATTCAAATAATAGCTTTCGCCGCCTGTGCTTTCCTGATGACGAAAAACGACTGTATGCGCGCCGGCTGTTAATGTCCTGTCCGCAGAGTGGGAGAGCAAACCGGCATCGGAGCCGTCCGCGCCGTGCCCACCATACCAGCCAACGACCAGGGTCCCGTCGATAAATACATCGACAGCATCATCTCCGTTGACAGCAAATTTGTACGTACCGTCCTCTGGAATCATGATTGTTCCGGTCGTGACGTCGATATAGTACTGCCCGTTTCCAGCACCACCCTCGGAAAGACAAGGACTGGTACCGGCAAATGGATTTGTCGAGCCATTAATCTGTGACACGGCCTGCGTACCGCAGCGGTTAGTCGCGCTTCCGGCATAGGTGCTAATCAGATTATCGAAATCGGATCTGCTGCCGGCGTTCGATGGCGCACTCGCACTGCCAATTTTAGTGTTGTAGAAAACTTGAGACAAGCCGCCGGGGAAGAAACTGGAGGGAATGACTTCCCATTTGGTACCGCCCGCAACAGCGCAATTGGCCCGTGAATTGTTGCCCGTTGCGCACTCTGTGCCAGCGACAGGACGTTCGATCGAGAGCCATTCCCAGACGCGATAATTGGTATTGGTCAGTACGCGCATTAATGGCGGACTGGTGTCGGAGGTCAGCGTCGTGTTGGCAAACAAATGATACCGGCCAGCCGCAGGCAAGGCCAACGGCGTGTACTCGGCGATGTTATAGCCGTCGCGCGCCACGCTCTGGTATTCCTTGCCCCACGAGTGGGCATCTTGCGGAATGAACGTTCGCTCCAAAATCGTCTGTGTCGCCGTATCGGTGCTCCGCTTGCCGCCATACAGGACCTTGCGCAGCGCATCGATGCGGGCCATGGTCACGTAGTTGAGGAAATCGCCGCTCCATTTACCGGTGCATTTTTTATTGGCAGTGACAGTCGATGGCGAGAACAAGCCGCTTGCATGGGTATAGCACTTGAAAGAATCAAAATATCCGTAGTAATTAATGCTCGGCTTGTACCCGACATCGAGATAGCCATCGTCATCGAGATCCGAATAATCGTTGTAGGCTTCGTAATACAGCTTGTGATCGCGCGCCATCGTCAACAGGACGAGTGGTGGTTGGCCGGGCGTCAGGAAGAGCGGCGTCTGACTCAGATTCAAGGGCGCAGAAAATGCCGGCGCAGCGGTTAACCCTGCAAGCGCGAGGAGACAGCCGTTGAGGACCCGAAGGCCTACCTGTCGCGCTGTAGAAGACGTTTGAATCGTATCGATCGAGTCGGAATAAATCATGATTGCCTTGTGAAAGGTTCAGTTCTTGCGGTACACGCCCTGAAGCATGACGCGGGATGTAATGTTGGCGCCGAAGCCAACCGCCGTAACACGATAGAGATAATCGACGCTGCCGCTACCCAGGCCTTTTTTCAAGCTTCCGGCCTGTGGCACCGAAAGCACTTCGATGACGTAGCGTGGTTGAGCGGCAACCGCCTCCAGTGCGGCAACATCGGTCTTGGAACCGTACGCAACTGTCTTGGTGGAGCTCGTTGCGCCCGAAATCCAGCCTAGATCGGACGCCAGTAAGGTATTCCATATCGGCGTACCGTTGATTGAGGGACGGCAAAGACCCACGCTACTGCATCCCGTTTCAAACCCGGTTGCACCTGAAATCCGATCGCTGAGAATGTCGCGCTCGGCATCCCGCAACGCCGCCTCCGCAGACTGGAAAGCCGTGTTCCAGTCGCGCGCATTACCGGCCATGCGTTCTTCGCTGACGTTGGATCGCATCGCCGAAATCATGATCATGGTCATGACAAAAAGCATGATCAGCGTAATGATCAGCACCATGCCACGTTGGCGGTCGGATCGTCGGGCATACGTGAGTCGGATAGAAGATGGGCGCATGGCGATCTACTTTGAACGGTTGCGTAACGTGAATACCGACGTATAGGTACGGCGCACGCGACGGTCGGTAGCGGTGTCCGTGCTGCCGTTATAGGTATAGGTTTGTGCGGTCGACGATACGTTGTTTTCAGTTGTGCTCATCAGCAGGCTGACGCGCATGGTGATCACCTTCGGCCACGCGGTGACAGAACTGGCGACCACATAACGATTGGGGGCGC
>JACMQD010000344.1 GCA_014377155.1 Herminiimonas sp. | reverse complement strand
TACTTCGGCGCTTCGCTGGACGGCTGGTTGGTCCGGTGGACGTAATGCAGGAGAGGTGGATGAGCGGTTGAAGTCGCACGCCTGGAAAGCGTGTATAGGTTTATAGCCTATCGGGGGTTCGAATCCCCCTCTCTCCGCCAAGGATGTTGTTTAAAAAAAGCCGACTGAACCAGTCGGCTTTTTTGTTTTAAGTTTGGTAACGTGGGCGCGGCATCATGTGCCCAAGCGCGTACAGCGAAAACGCTAGCCAATTCCGGTCGTTCGTCTGACCATTCATTTCGGAGCACTGGTCCAGCGCAAGCCGATCACATCAAGTCACTCACCCCGCAACGAATAATCTGAGAAATCCTATGAAACCACTCTCGAGCCAAGAAGCGTCCGACTTCCTCGCCACTGCAACCATCACCGAAACCAGCATCGAGGATGGCATCGAGATAGCCCATCGCGGAACCGGCGCAGACGGTACGCCGTTCGTGCTCATCAATGGTCGGGAGGACGGCATGGCGCTGCTTTTCACGACCGAGTTATCAAGCGCACTTGAAACGCTAGGCCTGCTTTGAGCGACCTCGCTGGCTGAAAATACTCGTAGGCTGATCTTTACAGGCCAACTCTTCGAATACACTTTTGCCGATTTTTTTCAGCAACGAGTAGTCGAGTGGGCAGGTGGCGGGGCGTTCGGGCAATTTCATGCCGGTATCCAGTTGAATCTGCCGCCGCGGTCAATCTCGCATGTCCCAGAAACTCACCGTGCCACTTGAGTGCGCCCCGGTGCCGAGCGCAAACCCGGTGCCGACCCTGCTGGCCGCTGCAAGAACGCCGGGACTTTCGCTGCCGTCAGCCGGTTGATCTGTTGCAGTAGCAGCGGATCAACCTCGCGGATGCCGTAGCGCTCGCCCAGATGTTCGGCGATGTGCAGCATGACGGCCGACGCGACTTCGGCATCGGCTTCGGCGCGGTGGGCCTGGCCATTGAAACGGATGCCGAGCGAGGTGGCCAGTGCGCCTAGTGCATAACTGCGCAAGCCCGGAAAGACACGCCGCGATAACTTGACCGAACAGATCACGCCGGCGTGCGCCGGCACGATGCCCAGTCGCGCGCTCTCGGCCAGCAGGAATTTCTCATCGAAACTGACATTGTGCGCGGCCAGCGCATCGCGGCCGATGAAACGTACCAGTTCCGGCATCACCTGTTCCACCGGTGGCGCGCGATCCACCATTGCCTGCGTGATGCCGGTGAGCTGGCTGATGAACGGCGAGATCCGCACGTCGCAATTGATCAGCGACACGAAACGGTCGACCACGACGCCGCCGACGATGCGCAACGCAGCCACTTCGGTGACGCGGTCGCCCAGCGCCGGGCTCATGCCGGTGGTTTCGAAGTCCATCATGACTACGGGATTGATATACATGGGTAGGGGATGGGGGCGGGCAGGAAATGGCGATCAGTCTAGCCGAAGCGCAGACCATAGTCGCGTGTTGATGCAATCCGCACGCGATCTGGAACTGCATGGTCACCAACGAGATGCCGGGTGGCCATGGGAACGTTCGGTTGCGATCGGGACCATCGACATGACGGTCTGGGATGCGGTCGCCAAGATCGCCGGCCAGTCGCTGTTCCAGTCCAGGCGTATGGCAGTTTTCTGGACGGCGTGCGGGTCGAGAACGGGCTCATCTTCCTGCCGGAACTGCCGGGCCTGGGTTTCGAAGGCAAGGCCCGATCTGTACCAGGAGATGGTCAAGCTGATGCAGTAGTTCGCGCCGTTATCCGCTAACCGCTCTTATTGTTTCTTGTAGCGCAGCCAGACGCTGCCGCCGTCCTGCACCTCGGCCGAGGCGAGGGTCAGGTAAGTCGGATTTTTCCACGCTTCCGGCGTGACTTCGAACGACGCCGGATGCGCGCCGCGGCCGTCGATCAGCGGCAGCACGAGGACACTGACTTCGTCGACCAGCCCGGCGTTGACGAACGATCCGCTGACGTGCGGCCCGCCTTCGACGATCAGGCGTTGCGTGCCGAGTTCGGCGGCGAGGATTGCGACGACACTGGCCAGGTCGATCTCGGTCTTGCCGCCGAAGATGTATGAGACGTTGATCGATTGCAGGTAAGCCAGGTAATCATCGGCGACGGCTTCGGTGACCACGGCGACGACATGCGAATCGAGTGCCTGGTTGCTCTTCCACGCGACCTTGCCGTGCGGGTCGATGGCCACCGCGTAGCAGGCGGCATCGCGTATTGCAAAATGGTGGGTGCGCGGCAGCGGCGCGGTCGCAAGGCCGGCTGGATAGCCATCGCCGTGGGCGATTTCCTGCATCGTGACGCGGCCGCAGATCCAGGCGTCGAACTTGAATTGCTGCGCCAGCGTTTCGTACAGCGCGCCGGCATTCTTTTTGAAAGGACGGTCCCAGCCGTCCGTGAGGGCATGTCCGTCAAGAGACGACATCATGTGGCAAATGACATAGGGCTTCATGAAAAACTCCTTGCAGTATCTGGTGATGAATTTCTGATAATGAAGTTGCACATGTCCTGACAGCGCGTGCGTGAACGCTGACGGTTCGACGATCAGCGCAACTTCAGCGCAGGTAAATTATGGAAAGGAATGTAATTCATCTTAACGGTTTTAAAAGATACCGGTTTGTAAGGGCGTCATACCGGATGCAGGAGATGGGATGCCGCACTTATTTATTTGTCCGGCCCGATGGGCCGCGACGGCAGGCAGTCATCCCGACTACCTGCTGCTTCAATACCCGATGTACCTGCCCGGCCGGTGCCAGGCGATGACCATCGCACTCATCGAAAAAGCACTGAGCGCCGACCAGGCCAGCCGGTTCGGCGCAATCACCGACACCGATACCAGCAGGATGGCGACGTCGATCATGATCTGGCTGCGGCCGGCATTGATGCCGCGCTTTTTTTGCAGCCACAGCGTGATGACGCCAGTGCCGCCGACGCCAGCGCCATGACGGGCCAGGGCGAGCACGCCCATTCCGCACAGGGTGCCGCCGGCCAGTGCCGCAAAGGCAGGATTGATGAAATCGATGTGCAAGGCTTGCGGCATCAGCAGCATCAGGCAGGTCACGCCGAGGTTGACCGCGATCGTCTTCAGCGCAAACTGCCATCCCATCGCGAAGTAGGCAAAGAGGAAAAACGGGATGTTCACCAGCGTGAAAATCAGCCCGACCGGGAGCGGAAATACATATGACACCAGCAGCGCGATGCCGGCGATCCCGCCGGTCACGAGACCAGCGGTTTTGAGCAGCCACAAGCCGATCACGATGAACGTCAGGCCGATGACCAGCGCGTAGATATCCTCGGTCAGGCTGTGCGGATGGCCGCCCGGGGGAGGGATGTCCATTTTGGTCATGCTGGTCACTTCAGGTGATGCACCCATGACTCGGTATCTTCCAGGCGACCGCGCTGTATGCCTGTCAGCAGGTCGCGGATGCGCGCCGTCACCGGACCGACCGCGCCATCGCCGATCACGAGTTCGCCGCCGACATGGCGAATCCGTCCGACGCCGGCAATTACCGCCGCTGTGCCACAAGCAAAGACTTCACGCAGTTCGCCACTGGCGATGTCGGCACACCATTGATCGAAGCTATAAGGACGCTCTTCGACAGTCATGCCTACACGCTGCGCCAGGTCGATCACCGAGCTACGCGTAATGCCAGGCAGGATCGTACCGCTTAATGGCGGCGTGACGAGCGTGCCGTCCGCCATGCAGAATAAGATATTCATGCCGCCGAGCTCTTCGACCCAGCGATGTTCTACTGCATCGAGGAAGACGACCTGGTCGCACCCGTTGGTTGCTGCCTGCGATTGGGCCAGCAGGCTTGCCGCATAGTTACCGCCGCATTTGGCTGCGCCCGTACCACCGGGTGCCGCGCGGGTGTATTCATCCGACACCCAGACCGTGACGGCCGAATCGCCGTTCTTGAAGTACGGACCGACCGGGGAGGCGATGACGCAAAAAATGTATTCGAGTGACGGGCGCACGCCAAGGAATGTTTCGGACGCGAACATGAACGGACGCAGGTACAAGCTGCCGTCGCCTTCGGGCACCCAGTGCTTGTCAATGCTGACGAGTGCTTCGACGGCTGCCAGGAACAGGCCTTCAGGCACCTGTGCCATCGCCATGCGAGCGGCCGAACGCTGGAATCTACGTGCGTTCTCGAGCGGCCGGAACATCAGTATTTCCCCGTCAGCACCGCGATACGCTTTCATGCCCTCGAAAATCTGTTGTGCGTAATGGAGCGCGGCACAGGCAGGATCGAGCAAAAACGGCTTCCTGGATTCGACCTTGGCATCGTGCCAGCCTTGCGCTTCGGTCCAGCGTACCGTGACCATATGGTCAGTGAAGACGCGACCGAATCCGGGGTTGGCCAGCAGGCTGACGACTTCTGCACTGGTTGCCAATTGTGGATGTGTTTCCTGGGTGAACAGCCATTCAGTATTCGTCATCGTATTTTTCAATGCAAAAGTGGAGGACGGAATTATGCGCTTTGCGACGGTGGGCTCCAACTGGCAACAAACCTTTTTCGCAATTAAATTGCACGTCATTAGCTGGCTTGTGATGCTATCGACAGCGCGCAGTCGACGGACTGGTAAATTCATTCAATATCTAGGTCGCAAACACTTGCGCAGACAGACGGAGATCGCTATAGTTCGCCTCCTGCTTCAGCGACATCGAAGCGCAGACAAACAAAACGCTTTGTCTGAACCGCGAAAGCGGGTTGCAAGACGGCACGGTCGGTGAGGTTGATCGAAGTGCGGTGGAAGCAACAAGGTTCTTTAACAATTAACAGTTGATAAGTGTGGGCACTTGGTGGAAGTGCACTGTGGTGACTTAGGTTGCTACGGAGTCTTTACATATAGCAAGTGCTCACGAAGAAATATAGGAAAGATTGAAAGATTGATCCTGTCAGTATTTTGAGTGAGCGACCGGTCAGCGATGACCATGTCCGAGAGGACATAAAACACAGAGATTAAACTGAAGAGTTTGATCCTGGCTCAGATTGAACG
>JACMQD010000051.1 GCA_014377155.1 Herminiimonas sp. | reverse complement strand
GTAACTGTTTAACGCAAAATTCCCACTGAAAAAAAGGACCGCGAGGATCACGGCCAAGCCGATCGTTGCTACCAGCATGTCGTCGATCAGGCCCTCGGTCCAGGATTGGCTTGCCATGCCAACTGATATAACAAGAGGCATGTTTTCAATGGTTTTGTAGGAATAAATACGCGAATCGCCGTCCACTACACTCTTTGCTTCGTACGTGCCGCTTGGTGCAGTACGCATTTGTTGAAAAAGTGATGACCCCGCCAGGTTCGCGGCAAACGATTCATCGAACTTTGGCGCGCGCGCGATAATTTTTCCATCCGCATGTACAAGCGTGATGGAAAGCGAGGGTTGAAATAGAGCGTTGGTAAAGACGGTCGCAAAGGCGCTCGCGTCCACAGGTGCGGCGACGACACCGAGAAATTTTCCTGTCACGGAGGTCACGCGGCGGCTCAAGAAGAAAATGCGTCGCTTTGACACTCTGCCTATTTCAGGGGCACCAATAAATAGACCGCTATCGGCACTGTGCAAGTGGGTCGAAAAATATGGACGGTCAGCATAGGAGACGCCATTGATCGGCAAGTTGTTCGAGGCGGCAACGCCACGTCCCTGCGCATCAATGAAAATCACCCAGTAGTTGGCGTCCGACATGCGACCCGATGTCAAAAGAAGTTGCTTGATCACTTCTGGCGACGGTGCCGAATCAACGTTAAGCCCTTTTATTGCCTCTGCAGCGTTAGCCAGCGAAAGGTCGATGACCTGAAGCGCGCCCACGACGTGCGCACTCATTGCCTGAACAAAATTCTTGGTCTGCGACCTGGCAGTGTTTCGATCGTTTTCGTACGAGGTATATATTTTCCAGGATAAGGAAAGTATCAAAAGAGACACTAAAAGACAAAAACCAACGATTAGTCGACGTCTGAACTTCACATAATTGCTTTGATTCGTGTAGGGCATGGTGCCAGCTCGCCTTAAAAAAACCGATCGTTGTGAGTTGAGCTGCAGAAGTTCTCTGGCAAATGAAGCAATTGTAGAGAAGCAAGCAAAGGATATGTTGGGGTCAGGTAGGAAGGAGACGAAAATCGTTGTTTTTCCGGCTGTTCCGAAAAAATTGGAACGATCATATCTTCAAAAAACGGTGGTTTATAAGACAGTTTATTGTATTTATGGCAACAATCGATGATCAGCCATTATGTTCAATGAGTGGAGGTTTGCAAGACATTTACCGTGAAGATTTCCGTTTCGGTTTGCGCCTTCGTACTCTCGGCTTTTCCGATGATCGGCCTGTGCGGTGATGCAGCCGCTTGTTTCGAAAATATTGCCGAGCCATGAAAACGCATGCGGTTACTCAGAAAATTGCCAGGTAGCCCGCGTAATACATGCGCTCGGCATGCGATGGAATGTCATGCCGCCCGGCCATCGCCTATACTCACTGTTTGTACATCAATGTCTTTCGAGCATGCATTCGACCCTTCCCTCCAAGCACAAGCACCTCGCGATCTTCCTGATCGTAGCGCTTCTTGCTGCGCAATGGATGGGAGTCGTGCATCGGATTGCTCACTTTAAAGGATGGTCAACAAACCAGTCGGTCAGCACCGAGTCTGCCCGGACCTTTCCTTCAAACTGGAGCGACCAAGTCAATCACTCTTGCGCCGCTTTTGACGCTGCCGCAGTGGGCTCAGCGCTGACTGGTCCCTGTCTTCCCTTTGCAATCGTACCAAATACGCATGTGCTTGCTTTGTGGGTCGCTTTCGCTTCCTGGCAGGCACCACATATTTCGCACTTTTCCTCGCGCGCGCCACCTGCCTGACTTTTCTTCGTCGTAGCACTCGATGGCCCCTTGCTCTTGGCAACCGGCTGCTTGCTTCTCATTTCCGAGGAATCCTCATGCACGTCCAACGCACGCTATTGGCAAGCGCGGTCCTGTCCGCACTTGCATCACTTTCCCATGCTCAAACCGTCGGCACAGTTCTGCCGACTGTCACGGTCACGTCAACCCCATTTGGCAAGGACGAGGGCGACCAGATCCTGACCCCTGCCAAAGTCTTGTCAGGCGACGAGCTTCGGAACAAACAAGCGAGCTCGCTAGGAGAGACGCTATCACATGAATTGGGGGTATCGACCTCTGGCTTCGGCGCCGGTGCTTCCAGACCCATTATTCGTGGCCTGGAAGGCTCCCGCGTAAAAATTCTTCAGAACGGCATGAGTGTCTCGGACGTTTCCGGCCTGTCCAACGACCACGCGGTCGCCACGGAATCATCGACCGCACGGCAAATCGAGATCCTGCGCGGGCCTGCGGCGTTGCTCTACGGATCAGGCGCCATCGGCGGTCTAGTCAATGTCGTCAATGACCGCATTCCCACAGCATTGGAGCAAAAACCGACCGGGGAAGTAGAAGCACGATACGGCACCGGTGACCGCTCGAAGAGTGCGTCAGCATCTGTCGATGCCTCTGCTGGACCGATCGGCTTTCATGTCGACGCCAATTCTCGCCGCGCAGAAGATTACAAAATTCCGGGTTATCGGATTCTGGACGACCCAACCTCGACATATGGGCGGCTGCCGCTGTCGTTTACGCATGAGAACAGTGTCGGGGTCGGCGCATCCTATATTCAGAGCTGGGGACATGTTGGCGCATCGGTCGCCAACATGAACAACAAGTATGGCATTCCGACGGTCGCTGGGTCGCAGATCGACCAGTCCCAGAGGCGCTACGACATCGACGCCCTGGTCAATAGTCCGGCACTGGCTTTCGAAACATTTAAATTCAAGCTCGGCTATACCGACTACAAGCACAGCGAGCTCGATCTCAGTGACGTGCCGCAAACTAACTTCAAGAATCGCTCGCTCGAATCCCGCTGGGAGCTGACGCATAAGCCGATCGCAGGATGGCACGGTACGTTCGGCATCCAGATGGAGAACACCAATTTTTCGGCATTGAATGCGGGCACTGGCGGGCCAGATACGGTGCCAGTCACCAAGTCGACGTCGGCCGCCGCCTTCCTGGTAGAAGAACACGACTTTGGGCCCGTGCACGCGAATGCCGGCGTGCGTTTGGAGACTGTCAAACGGCATCCGGTTACGGGCCGGGACCGTGACTTCCACCTTCTGTCCTATTCCGCGGGGGGACTGTGGACCTTCATGCCCGGCTACGGTTTTGGTGCGACAGCGTCCGTTGCGCAACGTGCGCCGGCGGCCGACGAGCTGTATTCCGGGGGCCCGCACGACGCCACTGGTACGTTTGATATTGGAAATCCCGCATTTGCGAAGGAAACCTCGCACAACATTGAGCTGAGCCTTCAGAAAACCGCTGGTCTGATTCGTTGGAAAGGCAACGTCTTCAATAATCGGGCCAAGAATTTCGTGTTCGGGCAAGTGGCGGGCAATACTGTCGACGCCGATGGAAACCCCGGCGGTGAGTACCGTGAGCGGATTTTCAGTCAGGGATATGCCACGATTCGGGGTGCCGAAGCTGAGGTTTCGTACAACCAGCGCGGTGAAGGCGCCTCCGCGCGCGGATTTGCCGACATGTCTCGTGGGACGCTGGACAACGTTGGAAGCTTGCCCTTGCAGCCGGCAACGCGATTTGGCGCCGACTTCGGCTACAAACGAGGCCCGCTCCGGGCAGGCACGTCGTTGATCCATGCTCTGAAACAGGACCGGCTTGCGACCTTCGAAACAAGTGAAACACGGTCTTACACCCAATGGGATGCCAACGTCGGCTACACCCAGATATACGGGGAAACGGATCTGACTTATTTCGCAGTCGCAAAAAATCTCCTGAATCAGGACATCCGGCTGTCGACTTCGCTACTGAAGGCGGTTTCCCCGCTACCGGGACGCACATTAATGGTGGGCGTGAGGGCCAGGTTCTAAGCGAAAAAAGGCTGACAAAAGCCCCGCCGGTTCTTGCAACATAAGGTCGCTCCGTAAATATTTACACATTGTTTACGGTCCAGCCACCGATGTTTACGACATGTTTCACCCGGGGCGTCTAAGCTTGCACTTGATCTAAAACCTGGTTTAAAGGTTACGGCGCTACCCCATGAAATTGACGGACCAAACAACTTGTCCAGTAGACGCGCTCTCCGGTAGCGCCCCTGAGTCGGCGCGCTTTAAGGAATCAGACTGGCGTCTTCCGGCTGCAGCGCAAGTCTCCCGATGGGAACGTCACTGGCTTGTCACGCCGGGATCGTTCGGTTACGTTGCCGCAATCGGCAGTAGCCTGATCGTCACGCTCTTGGCAACGCCTTTTATATCGGCACTGAACACGGCAACAATCATGGTGCTGTTCGTCCTCAGCGTCATGATGATTGCCGTCAAGTACGGAACCGGTCCAACGTTGCTGGCTACGGTTTGCGCCGTGACTGTATTCGATTTTTTCTTTGTCGAGCCTCGGTTTTCGCTCAGCGTCGCCAGTTCGCAGTACCTGGTGACGTTTGCTGCCATGCTGGCTGTTGGGTTTCTCACTGTGTACCTGGCGTCCAGCCTTCGCTACCAAGCCGCAATGTCGGCATTGCGGGAACAACGCACCCGGGCGCTGTATGAATTTGCGCGGGATCTGTCGGGTGTCCTGCAGCTCGAGCAGATATGCGAATCCACCAGGTGCGCCATCGAAAACACGTTCCGCGCGACTTCGCTACTTTTATTGCCGGACGAGGCAGGGCAATTGAGGTTGCCATCTGTTTCCCGGGACGCAAATCCACAAGGCTTTCATCTCAGCGTACTGGACTTGGGTATCGCTCAATGGGCGTTTGACAATACACGACCGTCGGGTGCCGGTACGACGTTCGTACCAAGCAGCGGCTACTCATTTTTGCCGCTGGTTGCACCGATGCGCGTCAGGGGCGTTCTTGCAATTCGTATTTATAACGCGCAAGCGCTTCCAATGCGGGATCAAAGCGAACTACTACAGGCGTTTGCCGCTTTATCGGCGATTGCACTTGAGCGTGTCCACTATATCGAAGTGGCCCAGGAGGCCTCAATGCGCGCCGAGTCGGAGCGGCTGCGCAATGCATTGCTGGCCGCCTTGTCACACGACCTGCGCACGCCCTTGACGTCGCTGGCTGGACTGTCCGAGTCGCTGGCGATGTCTCGCCCTGCGTTGACGCCCGGCCAAAGTGACATGGCGCAGGCCTTGCACAATGAAGCGTTGAGAATGTGTCGCTCAGTAGAAAATCTGCTGGAAATGGCGAAGATGCAAAGCGGCAACCTCTCCCTGAATCTCCAGTGGCATAGCGTTGAAGAGGTGGTCGGCAGTTCGCTACATGCAACCGCATCGTCACTTACGGCGCATCATATACGCACTACCGTTCCCACTACGCTGCCGCTCGTGCAATTCGACGCAATGCTGATCGAGCGCGTTCTGACGAACCTGCTGGAAAATGCTGCAAAGTACGCCCCGCCTGGCACTGATGTGACGGTTTCGGCTGGCGTCGACGGAAAGTTTCTGGTCACTACCGTCTCCGACAGCGGTCCCGGGCTGCCACCTGGGGACGAAATCAGCATTTTTGAAAAATTTGTTCGCGGCAATCCTGAGTCATCACAGCCTGGAATTGGTCTAGGCCTTTCGATTTGCAAGTCGATTATTGAGGCGCATAACGGCCATATACGCGCTGAAACACTGCTGGCAGGGGGCGCCTGCTTCCGTTTTACCCTTCCTTTGGGAGAGCCGCCCGCCCTGCCAGAGTCTGAAAATGGGACTAGCGGTGGAGGTGCGGTATGACCGACGTCCACCCGATCGCCCTGCTGGTCGAAGACGAAGCACAGATCCGTCGCTTTGTCACAATGGCGCTGGCCGACTCGGGCTGGCAGGTACATGAAGCCAGTACCCTCAAGCATGGGCTGATCGAAGCTGCGACGCGCAGCCCGGACCTAATCGTTCTCGATCTGGGTCTACCCGACGGTGATGGCCAGACATTTATTCAGGATTTTCGGCAATGGTCACGGGTGCCGATCATCGTACTGTCTGCACGCACGGGCGAAGCCGACAAGATTGCCGCGCTCGACGCCGGCGCCGACGATTATCTGACAAAACCATTCGGTGTCGGCGAACTGCTCGCCCGGGTACGCTCGGCGGTGCGGCGCAGCGCCGGCAGTAGCCTCGCATACGAAGACCCGGTCGAATTCGGCGACGTCAGGATCGACCTGAAGGCCCGTGTGGTTAGTCGCAATGGCGACGTCGTGCATCTCACGCCCACCGAACACAAGCTCCTCATGATTCTGGTGACGAATGCCGGCTGCGTCGTCACCAACCGGCAGCTCCTCAATGAGGTATGGGGGCCTTCGCATGCCGATCATGGCCATTACTTACGCATCTTTTTTGGGCGCCTGCGCCAGAAGCTCGAAATCGATCCTGCTCAACCGAAGTATCTCCTAACCGAAACGGCAGTCGGCTATCGACTGATTCTCCCCTGATGAAATCAATTTCCACTCCTGCCAGTCCTGAGACGCTGTCTGAACGAACGATGTCCAAACATGCGGGCCTGCGCGCGCTGACGATCGGCGCAATCGGTATCGTCTATGGCGACATTGGCACCAGCCCGTTGTACACAATGAAGGAAATTTTCTCGCCGGATCATGGGCTGGTAATGGATCAGGCAAATCTTCTTGGGGTGGTTTCACTCATCCTCTGGGGACTAACGACAATCGTTTCCTTGAAGTACATCACCCTCATCATGCGGGCCGATAACCATGGCGAGGGCGGCATCATGGCCCTGCTTGCCTTAGCCTTGTCATCGATCACGCCAAAGTCGGCCTGGTTTTATCCCCTGACGTTGGTTGGCCTGGTCGGCGCCGCACTCTTTTTCGGCGACGGCGTGATTACCCCCGCCATTTCAGTCCTCTCGGCCATTGAAGGCCTTGAAGTCGCAACGCCCGCTTTCAAGCCGTACGTGGTTCCCCTGACGGTTGTGGTCCTGATCAGCCTGTACATGGTTCAGCATGTCGGAACCTCGGGCATCGGCAAATGGTTCGGACCGATTGTCATCGTTTGGTTTGTTGTCCTTGCAGGCATGGGTGCGATTAACATTGCGCAGCATCCAGCGATTCTTGCAGCAATCAATCCCCTACACGCATTTGCTTTTTTAACGCGAAACGGCTGGGTCGCCTTTGCGGCTTTGGGCGCGATCGTTCTGGCGTTCACCGGCGCCGAGGCGCTGTATGCCGATATGGGGCATTTTGGCGCCAGACCGATCCGGCTTGCCTGGACATTCATTGTGTTTCCGGCGCTTGCATTAAGCTATCTTGGTCAAGGCGCACTGTTGATTGTCACGCCCGCTGCCGTATCGAACCCGTTCTATCAACAGTTGGGGCCATGGAGCATCTATCCGCTGGTGGGCTTATCTACTGTGGCCACCGTTATTGCCTCCCAGGCGACGATCTCGGGGACATTTTCAATCGTGCAGCAAGCCATCTCACTGGGATTTCTCCCCCGTTTGCGCATTTTGTACACGTCGGCGAAAGAAATCGGCCAGATCTATGTGCCGTTGGTGAACTGGATTCAGCTCGCCGCCGTCGTGCTCGCAGTTATCGGCTTCGGTTCCTCGACCGCTCTAGCCTCTGCTTACGGTATTGCAGTGACGGCGACGATGCTCACAACCACGTTCCTCACGTTTTTCGTGATTCGCTACAAATGGCGGATGAACCTGCTGCTTTGCATTGGTGCGACCGGGTTTTTCTTTTTGATCGATGCCACATTGCTATCGGCGAACATGCTGAAGATTTTGAGCGGCGGCTGGTTTCCAATTTTGCTGGGCCTGGTCATGCTGATTGTGATGTTGACCTGGCGTACGGGACGTCGGCTCGTGTCCGAAAGCCAGAAGCGCCACATGATTCCGTTGGACGATTTTTTGTCCTCTCTCCTGGAAAACCCACTTACCCGAGTCGAAGGAACAGCCATTTTTTTCCAGCGCGACGGTGATGGGGTTCCGCACGCGTTGTTGCATAACCTGGTGCATAACAAGGTGCTCCATAGGCGCACCGTGTTTGTGACGATACACAACGAAGACATCCCATTTGTACCGCAGGAAAAACGTGTTGCAATCGAAAATCTCGGACAAGATTGTTTTCGAATCGACATGCGTTTCGGCTTTCAGGAGCAGCGCGATATTCCTGAGGCGCTGACGCTTTGCAGTGCGCACGGCTTGGAATTTGATTTGATGGAAACGTCGTTTTTCGTCTCGCGGCAGACCATCATTCCTGTGGCCGGCGCCGGGATGGCACTTTGGCGAGAGAGCATGTATGCCGGCATGGCGCGCAATGCCCGCGATGCGGCTGACTACCTTCGGATCCCGAGCAACCGGGTTATCGAGCTCGGCACTCAAGTCGAAATTTAGCGTCTGTCTGTCATCCCTTATTTGTGCTTTTATGCCGACCGGATAGACACTGATTTTCAGGTCGGCTGCAATTAATTTTGTGGGCAGTATGACAATGACAACGATTTTTAAAAAACCTCAACCCGATCTTTAGGGAAGTGCCGATCAATTCCTAAATTCAATCGGGCGTAGCGACATACATCAGTTTTGATCGATGCTGCATCACACGGTGCCGTTATCGGGCACCCGGCATCGCTGAGCGGTGCCAACGAGCATGTGAACCAGGCCGGACGCTGCATCGACGCGCGCACATGCGCCTTCATACCAAAATGCCAATCGTTACCTTTCTTCGACTGGCGCATTCCCGGGTCGCGTTGTTTGTCGCGGTTCTTGGTCGATGGCGGCGCGGCAATCAGGGTGGCATCGACGATTGTTCCCTCACGCATCATCAGCCCCTGGGCAGCCAGATGCGCATTGATCGTCTCGAAGATCCGGCGGGTCAGATCGTGGGCTTCGAGCGCAAGCGCTCAGCGAGCCGCTACGTCTGCTGACCGGCGAGAGCGTTCTGTCTGCCTATTCGGAACCGGTGAATGTGATCTGAGGCGCGAACGGGCGCGCATCGCGTTCATCGTTTCGACCTCCAACATCTTGCTAATGAGATATGTCACACTTACGGGCATCGGCGTGCCGTTTCGTGCTTTTCTTCCTGACGCCGGCGTGCCACCCCATTGACTTCCCTCTTCGAAGGATTCACCGATGCGTCTTACCTTGCCGGCTACCGCGGTCCTGATGTCGCTTGCCTTGTCTTCCCTGCCTGCTCCTGCCACACCGCTCGCCGCCAGCACCGCTGGTTCGAAAGTCACCACCCAGCTGCCACGCTCGGTGCGTCCGACACACTACGATGTGTCGCTCATTCCGGATGCCAAGGCCGCCACCTTCGCAGGACGTGTCGTGATCGACGTGCAGGTGCTGGAGCCGACGGCGACCATCACGCTCAACGCCACCGAGCTCGCTTTCCAGAAGGTGCACCTCCAGGCCGCCAGTGGCAAGGGCGCGCCGATGCTGGCGAAAACCGGCATCGACGCCGCCAACCAGACGGCGAGCTTTACCTTCGAAAAACCCGTCGCGCCTGGCAAGTATCGTCTCGAGCTCGAGTACACCGGCCCGATCGGCTCGCAGGCAGTGGGGCTGTTTTCGCTCGACTACGACGGTGCGGGCGGGCCGCGCCGGGCGCTGTACACGCAGTTCGAAAACTCCGACGCGCGGCGCATGATTCCGTCGTGGGATGAGCCGTTCTACAAGGCGACCTTCGCCTTGCAGGCGACGGTGCCAGCCGACCAGCTCGCAATCAGCAACATGCCGGTCACGAAGACAACCAGGCTTGCCGATGGCCGCAACCTGGTCACTTTCGGCATGACGCCGAAAATGTCGACCTATCTGCTGTTCTTTGGACTGGGCGACTTCGAGCGCGCCACCATCAAGGCCGACGGCACGGAGCTGGGCGTGATTACCCAGCGCGGCGCGCTGTCGCAGGCGCAGTTCGCGCTCGAGGCGTCAGCCGCCGTGCTGCGCGAGTACAACGACTACTTCGGTGTGCGCTTTCCGCTGCCGAAACTCGACAACATCGCCGCGCCGGGCCGCAGCCAGTTCTTCGGCGCGATGGAAAACTGGGGCGCGATCTTCACCTTCGAACACGCGATCCTGCTCGACCCGACCATCTCCACACAGAATGACAAGGAACGCTCGTTCGCCGTTGCTGCACACGAAATGGCGCACCAATGGTTCGGGGACCTGGTGACGATGCAATGGTGGGACGATCTCTGGCTCAATGAAGGCTTTGCCTCCTGGATGGAGAGCCGCACCACGGCGCGTCTGCATCCGGAATGGAAGACCAACCTGGCCGCGGTCGGCGTGCGCGACGACGCCATGAACCGCGACGCATTCGCCACCACCCATCCGGTCGTACAGCACGTGGAAACGGTAGAGCAGGCCAGCCAGGCCTTCGATTCGATCACCTACGAGAAGGGCGAGTCGGTGATCCGCATGCTGGAAAACTACGTCGGCCCGACTGCCTGGCGCGATGGCGTACGGGCCTACATGAAGGCACATGCCTACGGCAACACCAAGACCGACGACCTGTGGCGTGAAATCGAAAAGACCGCCGGCAAGCCGATCACTGCGATCGCACATGACTTCACGTTGCAGCCGGGTGTACCGATGATCCGTGTCGACGGCGTGCAATGCCAGGCGGGCAAATCGACGATCGTGCTGAGCCAGTCCGAGTTCAGCCGCGACCAACCAAACAAGACGCCGCTCGCATGGCGCGTGCCGGTCAGCGTGCAGGTCGCTGGCGCCACCGGTCGCACCAGCACGCTGGTCCAGGGCGGCAAGGCGACTCTGACGGTACCGGGTTGCGGCCCGGTCCTGGTCAACGCCGGCCAGACCGGCTACTACCGGACCTCTTACGCAGCGCCGGCATTCAAGGCACTGGCCGGCACCTTCCCGCAAATGGACGCGATCGACCAGCTCGGCCTGCTGTCGGATACGTGGGCGCTGGGCCTGACCGGCCAGCAGCCACTGACCGATTTCCTCGATCTCGCATCGACGGCGCCGCTGAATGCGGAGCCGCGTGTCTGGCGCAACATCGCCGGCGCCTTCCAGTCGATCAGCAACTACTACAAGAACGACCCGGTGCGACAGAAGACATTCGACCAGTTCGCTGCGGCACGCCTGACGCCGGTTCTGGCGAACCTCGGCTGGGTGCCGCGCGCCGGCGAGCCTGACACCGTGCCGCCGCTGCGCGAAAAACTGATCTATGCCCTCAGCGATCTCGACGATCCAGCGACGATCGCCGAAGCCCGCCGGCGCTACGCGGCGCAGTCCAGCGATCCTGCCGCCGTACCTGCGCCGATCCGAAAGGTGGTCATGGCTGCCGTTGCCGCGCATGCCGATGCACCGACCTGGGAAGCGATGCGCAAGTCCGCGCAGGCCGAGAAATCGCCGATGATCAAGAGCGACCTGTACCACCTGCTGTCGACCAGCAAGGACGACGCGCTCGCCAAGCGCGCGCTTTCACTGGCGATGACCGATGAGCCGGGTGTGACCAACAGCTCCGGCATGCTGGGCGGTGTCTCCGGCGAACATCCGGACCTGGCGTTCGACTTTGCGCTTTCCAACCAGGACAAGGTCAATGAACGCATCGATGCCTCGTCACGCAGCCGCTTCTTTCCGGCACTGGCAAGCGGCTCCTCCGACCCGGCGATGATCGGCAAGATCGACGGGTATGCCAGCAAGTACCTGGCGGAAGGCTCGCGTCGTGAAGCAGAGACCGCGGTCGCCCGCATCAAGGATCGCCTGCGGATCATGAAGGAGCGCCTGCCGGAGATCGACGCATGGCTGGCACATAACCGGGGCGCCTGAGCACCGCCGGTTC
>JACMQD010000343.1 GCA_014377155.1 Herminiimonas sp. | reverse complement strand
GACCATCAACGTGTCGATCGTCGACCTGTCGTTCATCGCTGCCCGCGACACGACCGTGGACGAAGTCAATGCCATCATGAAGGAAGCCTCGGAAGGCGCCTTAAAAGGCATTTTGACGTTTCAGACCGAGCCGCTGGTGTCGGTCGATTTCAACCACAATCCGGCTTCGAGCAATTTCGATTCGACCCTGACCAAAGTCTCGGGACGATTGGTAAAAGTCTCGTCGTGGTACGACAACGAGTGGGGTTTTTCGAATCGCATGCTCGACACTACTGTTGCGCTGATGGCGGCTAAATAGCCTGACTGGTACGGCATCTGGCGGGTGTCATAGCAGCCGCCGTTGTAAAAAGCATGATGCGTAATGGCGTCATGCTTTTTTTGTATCCGTCCGTCGTTTTAAGGCGCGAGCGGAATCGGTTTTTTGCTATATTAACCATTCGCCTCGCGGCTATTGCATCGGAGATCGCATGCGGCACCTGAAACGAATCATTGCTGAAAACAAAAGTGTTCTGGTTATCATATTGGGCATGATCGTGGTGCGCAGCGCATTTGCAGACTGGTATGGCGTGCCGACCAGTTCGATGTATCCGACTCTGATCATCGGTGACCGGATTGTCACCAACCGTCTCGCATACGACGTCAAGATCCCCTTCACCGATGTAGTGGTCAAGCAACTGGCAGAACCGCAGCGTGGCGATATCGTGACATTTACGTCGCCTGAAGACGGTATCCGCCTGGTAAAGCGTCTTATCGGAATTCCCGGCGATATCGTTGAAATGCAGGGGGAGGAGCTGATCATCAACGGTGTAAAGGCTGATTATTCGGCTGCCACCGGCAGCGTCACCGCACACACCATGCCGGACTATGCCGGCACACAAGTCATGCTTACCGAGCAATTACTTGGCAAACAGCGCTCGATCATCTTGTTGCAGGAGCGCCTGTCGCTGCGCTCGTTCGGCCCGGTCACGGTACCCGCAGGCCAATATATGATGCTTGGCGATAATCGCGACAACAGCAAGGATTCTCGCTACATCGGCTTCGTCAAACGGGAATTGCTGACAGGGCGCGTCAGTCGCATTGCTTTTTCACTCGATACCGAAAAATTCTATTTACCGCGCCTTGACCGCTTTGCCGCTTCTTTGCTTTAGCAGCAACGGCCGGTTTATCGTATGCGATGGCTGGTTTCGCACCCTCTCTTCGGCGATAACGGTTAGTAAGGCAACCGGCGTGGGGCAGTCATGTGTCGTCGACAAAAACGATCGGATCAAGCGCTACAGCAGACTACTATTCAGGATGGCCAGTGTATAAACTTTATTATTATCCCGGCAATGCAAATCTTGCACCGCACATGCTGATGGAAGAAATCGGCGCGCCGCATGTACTGGTGCTGGTAGATCGTGACAATAACGCGCAGAACAGCGCAGCCTATTTAAAGCTCAACCCGAGCGGCCGCATTCCGACATTGATCGATGGTGACCTCGTGGTCTCCGAAACGGCCGCAATCTGCCTCCACCTGGCCGACCGCCATCCCGAATCCGGCATGGCACCCGCGATCGGCACCGGCGAACGCGCATTGTTTTACAAATGGATGCTTTACTTCGCCAATACGCTTCAGGCTGAACTGGTTATTTATTTTTATCCGGAGCGACTGGCCGACGATGATGCGATGGCGGCGAAGGTCAAAATACATGCGGAGCGACGCATTGCTGGCATGCTGGATTTGATCGAAGCGCAACTGGCGCAAAATGCTGACCAGAATGCTGGTCCCTATTTGCTCGGTGCCACCTATCGTGCGGTCGATCCTTACCTGTTCATGTTGGCGCGATGGACACGGATGATGGACCGCCCGGCTAGTAGCCGCGCACATTTTGCCGACTATCTTCGCCTTATCGCTGACAGGCCCGCAGTCAAACGCGCATTTACGGCAGAGGGCATTTCCGCACCGTTGTACTGAGTGCCAACCGTCAAACCTCGCCGGACTTTATTCGTAACATACGATGCAGCGATTGCCGGACCCTCATCGGCAGGCCCACAAACACCTTATTCACGGTAATGCTGAGAGCAAACAATCGTGCAAAAAACTTGCCCGATCGTACGTTGGAGTGCTTCACCATGTTACTGTAGATTAATCGGTAATCCCAATAACAGGTACTTTGATCCCGAGCATTGATGGGCTCGCTACAGAATTCATGAAAATTGGTAATTTGCATTTAACTCGAACACTCAGTTTGAAAGGCCGCATTGCATTGGCGGTAGTGGTTCTGGTCCTTCTCACGGCAATACTGGTGACCTCTGTGTCGCTGGTGCTTGTCAGGCAAGGCATGACGCTATTGATCGCCGAGCAGCAAACGGCTTTACTGTCACGCGTATCGGAGGATCTGGACCAAAAGATTATCGATCGACAGGTTGGACTGAAGTTTTTAGCAGCCCATGTTCCAAAAGATGCGCTCGACGATCCTGCATCGATGCAGCAATATCTCGAACAGTACGCTATTGTGCGCGCATCGTTTGACAACATTGCCGTCTTCAATGCGCGAGGCGACCTGATCGCCAATCTTGCTACTCCGTCGACAGGCACTGGTTTCAATGTCGCTAAACGCGCTTATTTTGAAGAAACCATCCAACGGCGGGAATCTGTCATCTCCGACCCGTTCATTAGTCAGCTTACCAAAAAGCCCGTCGTGCTCGTCACAGCAGTCGTGCTCGACGAACGAGGCAAGGTCGCACTGGTTTTTACTGGCTCTATTGACCTCCAGCAGGATAATTTCATCGGCCAGCTTGCCAAGAGCAAGATCGGCAAATCCGGCTATTTCTACATCGCCACGACGAGCGGCATATTGGTCACCCATCCGAATCCGAAGCGGATGCTGGAAGACATGAACCGCACTAATGGCGCCAATCCTCTTTTTGCCAGGATCGCCAGCGGGTTTGAAGGCACGGTCGATGCAACGAGCGCAACGGGTGGTAAGGGGCTGTTCTCGTTCAAGCGGTTGAAATCGGCACCCTGGATCGTTGGCTCTGTCTTGCCGGAAGCGGAAGCCTTCGCCCCGATTGCCCATTTTCAGAGAAATTCGATTTTGTCGGCAATTATTCTGGCGCTACTGATTGGTCCGGCGGCATGGTGGTACATCCGACGTCAGATTGCGCCGTTACAAAAGCTGGGTACGCGTATTCAAGCGATCCGTGCCGATCCCGCCCACGCGATCATCCCGGTAAAGTACGCCGATGATGAAATCGGTGAGCTGGCAAGGGCATTCGATATCCTGATCCGCGAACGCGTTTATGCAGAAACGAAATTTCAGTCCAGCGCAGAAGAGCTGCGTGCAGCGACCAACAGTAGTCTCGATGTGTTCTTCATTCTGCAGTCCGAACGCGATGAGGCGGGCGCTATTATTGACTTTCGCTTCCGGTATGCAAACCCGCTCGCCGACGAGCAATTTGGTGACCTTACGACGCCCGTTATCGGTAAAAATTTGTGCGTACTCGCACCCGCTAGCAGGGACAACGGCGTCTTCGGCCGATATACGCGTGTGGTGGAATCGGGTGTGGCGCTGCAGGGCGAAATATTCGTTCAAACTGCAAACGGCGTTACCGAATGGTTTCATCAACAGGTGGTGCCGCTGGCCGACGGCGTGGCTGTCACGTCCCGTGATATTACCGATCGCAAGAAAGCCGAAATTGAGATTCGCAACAGCCGCGCTTTTCTTCAGTCGCTGACCGATTATCTGCCGATGATGTTCTATGCAAAAAGCATGCGGCCCGAGACTTTCGGCAGGATAGTCACCTGGAATCATGCGGCAGAAGCGATCAGCGGCTACTCGGCCGATCAAGTGGTCGGCAGAACATCGCGAGAAGTCTTTTCTCATGAAATCGCAAGCGCCTTTGAACAGCAGGATCAAACCATGCTGGCCAACCCGATGCCAATCGACATGGCCGAGCACAAGTTCTGGCGGGCAGATGGCACGGTACGCTATCTCCATACCATTTCGGTACCGATTTTCGATGACGACGATGCAGTCGACTATATTATTTGTATCAGTGAAGACGTAACCATCCGGCATCAGCAAGACATCGCACTGCGAACACGCCAGGCTGAGCTTCAGGCTGTCAACGATTCTTCGCCACTCGGACTGTTCATGACCGATGTCGCCGGTAACTGCATTTATATCAATCGAACTTATGAATCGATTTCAGGATTGTCCTTTGCCCAAGTCGATGGCAATGGCTGGGTGGAAATGATCGACGCTACCGAGCGCAATCGGGCCATCGAACAATGGGCGTTGTCGATACATCAAAAACAGTCGTATCAAAACATTCATCGCCTCCAGCGGGCCGACGACCAAATTGTCTGGGTTTCGATCAAGGCGGTGCCTGTGCTACTGGATGGACTGGTAACCGGCTACATTGGCAGCGTCGACGACATTACCGCGCGTCGGGAAGCAGAGCAAATGTTATTGAAGAGCGAGCAACGGCTACGCTTGATTGCCGATAATATCCCCGCGCTCATCGGCTATGTCGATTCGAACGAGCGCTTCCTCTTTGGCAACCACAAATATGAGGCAGCCTTTCAGAGCCCGCATCACGAACTTGAGGGAAAGCATGCGAGCGAGGTGTTGGGCGCGGATGTCTACGCGCAAAGCAAGCTTTTCATTCGCGATGCACTTGCAGGTATTCCTGCCCACTTCGAACGGCTGGTCACTGGCGTCGGCTCCCTGCGTTGGGAGCGCGTCAGTTACGTTCCGGACCGCGATATGGACGGAACGATTGCTGGTTATTTTTCCCTGGTAGAAAACATCACCGAGTTAAAACAGGCGCAGCATACTTTCGCAAAAAGTGAAATGCGCTTGCGCATGATCACCGATAACCTCCCTGCGCTTATCGCTTACATCGATCGTGATCAGCACTACCGGTTTTGTAATGGATACTACGAAATCATCCTTGGCATTTCGCCTGATAAACTAATCGGGCGTTCGGTGCGCGAGGTGCTGGGCGAGCAAGCTTATCTCGAAGTGGCAGATTATATTGTTACCGTCCTTAACGGCCAGCGAACCAGCTTCGAGCGTTATTCCCCGCAGAGGGGCAGGCATTTTCTCTACGATTACATTCCCGATATCGGCATCGATGGCAAGGTCGTTGGCTATTATTCGATGGTACTTGACATCACCGCGCGGAAAGATGCAGAACTGAAACAGGCTGCTGGTGAAAAATTGCTGCGTGCAGTAACCGATCACTTGCCAGTTCTGGTCAGTTTTATCGATCGTGACGAGCGCTTCCAGTTCAACAACCGCTTGTACGAAAAATGGTTAGCCAGGCCGTTGTCGGAAATTACCGGAAAACGCGTTGAGGAGGTGTACGGTTCGGCTATCTACGCGCGCTACAAACCGCATTACGATAGGGCGCTTCTAGGGGAGACGGCAGAATTCGAGTTTAAAGAGGAGCGTGAAGGTACCATGCACTTTTATCAAGCTGCCTACATGCCGCAATTCGACGCCGAGGGTAAGCCGAGCGGTGTATGTGGCATGATCAACGATATTACGGACCTCAAGCTAGTTGAAAATCAATTAAGGATATTGGCGCGTTTCGATTCGCTTACGGGTTTGCCCAACCGTAGCCAGTTCGATGAAAAATTGGCCGAGGCGATTGCACGAAGTAATCGTAGCGGCTCTCCCATGGCAGTCATGTTTCTCGACATCGATCATTTCAAATCGATCAATGACACCCTCGGTCATCAGGGAGGCGATGAAGTTCTTCGCGAATTTGCACAGCGTTTGCTCCATTGCGTTCGCAAGACCGACACCGTATCACGTCTGGCAGGCGATGAATTCGTCATTATTCTTGAAGGATTGCGCATGCCGGAAGAATGTGAGGTCGTCGCCGACAAAATCATTCGCGCGATGAAGAATGATTTCAAAATCTTGGGCGCCACCCGGAATGTCACCACAAGCATTGGAATTGCCGTCCGACGCGATGATGAAATCGATGGGGAGATGTTACTTCGCAGGGCCGATGACGCGTTGTATGCAGCCAAGGCCGCCGGTCGAAACATGTTCCAGTGTGTTGCATGATACTGGCCTGATCATGCCGGCGTTACCGCAAGATTGGTCTGTGACAATTAGTCCCCAGGGCTGGACGTTCGACGCTTCAGCCGGCCAGTCATTGCTTGAGGCGGCAGCGTCAGCGGATTATATGTTGCCAAGTTCCTGTCGCAACGGTACTTGTCGCACTTGTATGTGTCGGTTGGTGAGTGGCGTTATCCGTTACCGCATTGACTGGCCGGGTTTGAGTGTCGACGAAAAGCGCGCCGGGTTCATCTTGCCTTGCGTCGCATTTGCTGAGTCCGCCCTGGTGATCCATTCCCCTGCTTCAAAACTAAAAACGCGGTGAATCAAAAAGTGATTGAAATAACGCATAAGTATTTTGCTTTATTTCAACCTTTTTGATATAGTTCGCCTCCCGTCGAGAAGCCGGTATTTGCAGCGGAAATCAAGCGCGAATACAGGGGAATTGGCGGGGGCGAAAGTGGTGTGTTTATCGGTGTTGAGGTTTCGAAGAAGTTGACACGAAGCTGAAACAAACGGTTGACGAAACAGCCGCCAAGCGACATAATCTCATCTCTCTGCTGCAGCCGAACAAAACGATTCGGCAGTACAGTGAAAGAGGTTCTCCGAGGAGAGTCTTGAGTAGCGAAGCGGAGCAGATTGAGCAGGACAAGTTCTTTAACAATTAACAGCCGATAAGTGTGGGCGCTTGATGAAAGTACGCCGGTGAGCCGCAAGGATTGCCGGATGCTTTAAATATTAAGTGTTCACAAAGAAGTAAATTGAAGGACAGTTTGGCAGAAATGTTGAACTGGCCTGTCAGACTTTTGAGTGAGCGATAGCAGGAATGCTAGGCAGAGATGCCACAAAAACAGGTATTAAACTGAAGAGTTTGATCCTGGCTCAGATT
>JACMQD010000342.1 GCA_014377155.1 Herminiimonas sp. | reverse complement strand
CGGCGTGGCCGTAGCAGGCGGCCTGGCGCCGGCGGCAATCGGATCGGATACCGGCGGCTCGATCCGTGCACCGGCCGCGGTCAATGGCCTGGCCGGACTCAAGACCACCCACGGACTGATCAGCCTGCACGGCACGATTGCACTCTCACCTTCGCTCGACACGATCGGGCCGATGACGCGCACGGCCGAAGATGCCGGCTTGCTGACGGCCGCACTGGCCGGCCCCGATCTGCGCGATGACGGTACCTTACAGTGTCCGCTGTTTCACTTCGACCGCAGCCTGGCGTCGGTGCGCGGTCTCAGGATTGCCGTGATGCGGCCCGCACAGTATCCGTTGCCGGTCAGCGATGACATCGCACGCGCCACCAATAACGCGGTGTCCACGCTGCGCACGCTCGGCGCCATCGTGACCGAGATTGACCTGCCATTCGATTTCGCGGAACTGATGCGCCAGGCCGGCGCGCTCATGGCGATCGAAGCGCATTATCTGCATGCGAGCTACATCGGTGACGCGGCTTTGCCGATCGGCCCGTGGGTCAGGAAGCGCATCATTGCCGGCGGCGCTGCCAGCGCCGGCGCCCATTTGTCGCTGCTGGCCCACCGTCGTGAGGCGATCGCACGATTCAAATCATGGATGCAGTCGCACGACCTGCTGCTGACGCCGACGCTGCCTTTCGTGGCCTGTCCGGTCAGTGACATCGACGAGGAAGTGACGCCGGTGGGCGCCTTTAACCGCGCCGTCAATTATTTGGATGCCTGCGCCATTTCGCTGCCCGCCGGTTTTTCTGAAAACGGTCTGCCGATCGGTGTGCAGCTGATCGCGCCCGCATGGCACGATGCTTTCTTGCTGCAAGCCGGCCAGGCATTTCAGCAGGCTACCGACTGGCATCGGCGTATCCCGCCGGACCTGGAATAAATCCGACAAGACTTTCGTTACAAAGCGCACACCACCCAAGGAGAAACCAGCATGACCAGCCGACGCGATTTCCTGAAATACTCTGCCGCCGTGCCGATGATCGGCACGATGGGCACTGCCGCGGCGCAAGCCGATACCATCCAGTTCGGTTGCGCGGTGCCGCTGTCGGGGCCGTTTGCCGCTAACGGCAAGTTCGCCGACATGGGCATGAAGCTGGCGATCGAAAAATACGGCAAGGTGCTCGGCAAGACCGTCGCCTACAGCGCCATCGATACCGAAGGCAAGCCGGCCACGGCGATTCGCCGCGTGCAGGAAGCGATCCAACAAAAGAACACGCGCTTTTTCCTGGGCGGCTTTCTGTCGTCGGAGGCACTGGCGATCGGCAAGGAAGTCGACAAGGCGGGTGGCATCTGTATCACCACGGCCGGCGCGGACGAACTGACCGGCAGTGAATGCAACCGCTCGACCTTCCGCTGGTCGGTGCCGACCTACGGCGCTATCGAGCAGACCGTACGCCCGCTGATCGAAAGCATGCCCAAGGCCAAGCGCTGGTACACCATCACACCACAATACGTATTCGGTGAAGGCTTGTTAAGTGCGGCCAAGAATGTGTTCAAAGAAAAGGGCATCGAGCATGTCGGCAACAGCTACCACTCGCTGGCCGAAAAGGAATTCAGCGGCTATCTGACCAATGCAATGGCAGCCAAGCCGGACGTCTTGCTACTGCTGAACTTCAGCACGCAGAGTTCCGACACCCTGCGTCAGGCGGTCAATTTCGGCATGAAAAAGAACATGACCATCGTCATGGCGTGGGCCTCGGGTCTGGAGCAGTTCGAGTCGCTCGGCGCCGATCTGTGCGAAGACGTGTATTTCGGCGCCCAGTACTGGCATGGCATCGACGCGCCGTTTAACAAGGAATTCGTCAAGCTCACCAACGCCGCGCTCAAGGAAGATCCGAACTACAGTTTTGCCGGGTCTTACCTGTGTACCAAGATCGTGCTCGACGCCATCGCCAAGGCCAACAGCACCGATCCCAAGGCGGTGATTGCAGCACTGGAAGGCATGAAATACGAAGGACTGACCGGCACCGAGGAAATCCGCAAGGGCGACCATCAGGTCATCAAGAATTATTATCTGCTCAAGGGCAAGGCCAAGGCGAAGATGGCCAACAAGAACGACTATGCCGACATTGTCTCATCGGGCAAATCCTTTCTGCCGCTCGACAAGACCATGTGCAAGATGGTGTGACAGGCTGACGTCACGTAGCAAAGAGCGTCCTTTGCAGCCGCGCGGCGCGCGGCTGTTTTTTTCTTTCATGATTGGCGCTGCATGAGCATTTATCTGCTTCAGATCATCAACGGCATCGGTATCGGGATGCTGTATTTCCTGATGGCGGTTGGCCTGAGTATCGTTTTCGGCCTGCTGGGTTTCGTCAACTTCGCGCATGGGGCTTTCTTCCTGCTGGGCGCGTACCTGTGCTTCCAATTGATCGGCATGGGCCTCGACTTCTGGTGGACGTTGCTGATCGCGCCACTGGTGGTGGGCATCTTCGCCTGGCTGGCGGAGAAGACCCTGCTGCGCCACATCTATCAGTTGCCGCATGAATTCCATATCGTCTTTACCGTAGGTTTGGCGCTGGTGCTGCAGGAAGCGGTCATCCTGCAGTGGGGTGTGCTGGGCCATAACATCGCCATGCCGGCGTCGTTGCAGGGCGTCCTGATCCTCGGCGACTTCGTCTATCCGTATTACCGTTTGTTCGTCATCGGCTTCACGGTGGCGATGGCGCTACTGTTGTGGTGGCTGCTGGAAGGCACGCGGCTCGGCGCCATCGTGCGCGCCGGCAGCGAATCGACCGAAATGGTGTCGCTGCTGGGCGTCAACGTCAACCGCATCTTCAGTTTGGTATTTGCACTCGGTGCAGTGACCGCGGGCCTTGCCGGCGTACTGGCGGCGCCGATACGCGGCGTCGAACCGTTCATGGGCATCGAAGCACTGGGCATTGCCTTCGTGGCAGTGGTCATCGGCGGGATGGGCAGCTTCTGGGGTGCGCTGGCCGGTGGTCTGCTGGTGGGCATCGTGCAAAGCCTGATGAGCACCATCTGGCCCGAAGGCGCACGGCTGATGATCTATGTCGCCATGGCTGCCGTGATGCTGCTGCGCCCCAACGGCCTGTTCGGCCGAAGCTGAAAGAAAAACCATGAACCTGTTAAAGCGCTACCGCTTCGTGTTGCTGGCCATCCTGACGGTGCTGGTGTTGCCGGCCATGCTGACATCGGCCTCGCTGGCCACCGAAGTCCTGATCTTCGCCCTGGCGGCATTGGGCTGCAATCTGCTGCTCGGCTATACCGGGCTGATGTCGTTCGGGCAGGGCATCTTCCTTGGCCTGGGCAGCTACGCCGCCGGTCTGGCGCTGCTGCACCTGAACGTGCCGTTGCCGGTGGCGCTGCTGGCAGCAATGCTGGCCGGCGCACTGGCGGCATTGCTGGTGGGCTGGCTGGCGATTCGTCAGCGCGGCGTGTATTTCGTGATGCTGACGCTGGCTTTCGCCCAGATGTTCTATTTTTTGGCCTACACCATGCAGGGCGTGACCGGCGGCGACAACGGCTTGCTCAACATCCCGCGTCCGCAACTGGCGTTCTTCGGCACGACGCTGATCCCGACCTCGACGCCATGGCAATACTACGGCCTGGTCGGATTGATTTTCGTGGTGGTCTTCGCGCTCTTGCAGGCGGTGGTCGATTCGGTGCTGGGCCGCACGTTGCTGGCGATCCGTGACAACGAAACCCGCGCCGCCGCGATCGGCTACGACATCAAGGCCTTCAAGCTGATCGCCTTCATGATCTCGGGCGCGGTGACCGGCCTGGCCGGGGCGCTGTACGCGATGATGACCGGTATCGCGCCGCTGTCGAACATCGAATACCACGCCAGCGAATCGATCCTGATCATGACCATCATCGGCGGTACCGGCAACTTGTTCGCGTCGGTGCTGGGTGCGGCGTTCTATATTCTGGTCGGCGACTGGCTGTCGTCGCTGTGGCCGCGCTGGCTGATGCTGCTCGGGATACTGCTGATCGCGGTGGCGCTGGGCATGCAGAAAGGCTTGTGGGGTCTGGGCGAGCAAATCGTCAACCGGTTCCGACGCCAGCGCGCGGCATCTCCGACGGCAGCGGAAGAAGGGGCCAAGCCATGAGCGCGCCGATCCTGCAGGCTCTCAACGTAATCAAGCGTTATGGCAAATTTACCGCGGTCGACGGCATCACGCTCAACGTCATGCCGGGCACCGTGCATTCGGTGATCGGCCCCAACGGCGCAGGCAAGACCACACTGTTTCATGTGCTGACCGGCACCGTGCCGATCACCGAGGGCAGCATCCTGCTCGATGGCGAGGAGGTATCGCACCTGCCGGACTTCAAGCGCGTCGGCAAAGGCGTGGCGCGCTCGTTCCAGGTCACCAGCCTGTTCCTCAATCTGAGCGTGCACGAGAACCTGCGGCTAGCCGCACAGGGCCGCAATCCCGGTCAGGCGTTCAAGCTGTGGCGTTCGGCTGCTTCGCTCACAGCTGCCTGCGACAAGGCCGACGCGCTGCTGGTGCGACTTAACCTGACGTCGGTGGCGCAACGGCTGGTGGGCGAACTGTCGCATGGCCAGCAGCGCCGGCTCGAAGTCGGCATGGCGATGGCGGCCCAGCCGAGGATCATTTTTCTCGACGAGCCGACCTCTGGCATGGGTATCGACGACATCGGCGAGATGAAGCGGCTGATCCATGGCCTGCGCACCGAGTATGCGGTAGTCCTGATCGAACACAACATGGACATCGTGATGGACATCTCCGACATGATCACCGTTATGCAATTGGGCCAGGTCCTGGTGGAAGCGAAGCCGGACGCGATCCGCAACGATGAACGGGTGCGCCGCGCGTACTTGGGCGGCATGATTACCGGAGGCGCAGCATGATTCTCGACGTCAGCGACGTGCATGGTTACTACGGCAAGAGCCATGTGCTACAGGGGATTTCGCTCGGCGTGGCGGCTGGCGAAGTGGTGACGCTGCTGGGGCGCAACGGCGCTGGCAAGACCACCAGCCTGAAAGCCATCGTCGGTATTGTGCCGCCGCGCCAAGGCAGCGTACGATTCATGGGCAATGAGGTCACGGGCATGGCCGCGCACCGGATCGCCGCGCTCGGCGTGTGCCTGGTGCCGGAGCATCGCGGCATCTTCAAGTTGCTCACCGTCGAAGAAAACCTGACCATGGCCGCGCGCAGGACATCGCCGTGGCAACTGGCCGACATCTACCGGATTTTTCCGCGTCTTAAAGAGCGGCGCAAGAATGGCGGCTCGCAACTGTCCGGCGGCGAGCAGCAAATGCTGGCCATTGGCCGGGCGCTGATGACCGATCCGAAAGTACTGATGCTCGATGAGCCGGTCGAGGGACTAGCGCCGGTGATTGTCGAGGAAATCGTCGCCCAGCTGAAGCAGATCAAGGCAGCCGGCATGCCAATCATTCTGGTCGAGCAGAATCTGGCAGTCTGCACGCAATTGGCCGACCGCCATTACATTGTCGAGCAGGGGCGCATCGTGCATCAGGCGAGCAATGCCGAATTCATGGCCAACGACCGGATCAAGGACCGCTACCTCGGCGTCAATATCGCGCTCTGATTTTTACAGGCAATGACAATGAAACCAAGTGACTCGTTGGATACGCTGCGCATCGATGGCCAGCGACTGTGGCAAGCGCTGATGGACCTGGCCCAACTTGGCGCCACGCCGAAAGGCGGCGTCTGCCGGCTGGCGCTATCGGACCTCGACCGCCAGGCGCGCGACCTGATATGCGACTGGGCGCGCGCGGAAGGCATGACCGTCAGCGTCGACCAGATCGGCAACATCTTCATGCGCCGCGCCGGCACCGATCCATCGCTGCCGCCGGTGGTGACGGGGTCGCATATCGACACCCAGCCGACCGGTGGCAAGTTCGACGGCAACTACGGCGTGCTGGCCGGGCTGGAAGTGGTGCGCACGCTCAATGCACACGGTATCGACACCGATGCACCGCTGGAAGTGGTGGTGTGGACCAATGAAGAAGGCTCGCGTTTCGTGCCGGTGATGATGGGCTCTGGGGTGTTTTGCGGCGCGTTTTCGCTCGAGCATGCCTATGCGGCCAGCGATACTGCGGGCAAGACCGTGGCGCAGGAACTGGCACGCATCGGCTATGTCGGCGCCGAGACACCTGGCTGCCATCCGGTCGCCGCCTATTTCGAAACCCATATCGAGCAGGGGCCGGTGCTGGAGAATGCCGGCTGCGTCATCGGCGTGGTGCCGGCGGTGCTGGGGCTGACTTGGTACGACTGTACCGTAACGGGGTTCGAGTCGCACGCCGGCCCAACGCCAATGGCCATTCGCAAGGATGCACTGCAGGTGTCCACCCGCATCATGCAAGAGGTGGTCGCCATTGCCGAGCGCTATCCGCCGTATGGCCGTGGCACGGTGGGCATGGTGCAGGTCATGCCAAACAGCCGCAACGTCATTCCCGGGCAGGTGAAATTTTCGATCGACTTGCGCAATGTCAGCGACGAATTACTGGCGCAGATGAACCGGGATTTGCACCAGTATCTTGATGCGGTGCGCAGTGAAACCGGACTCGGAATCATGCTGGAACAAGTCTCGCACTATGCGCCTTGTCCGTTCCATCCGACCTGCGTGGGCGCGGTGCGCGATGCGGTAGCGGCGCTTGGATATTCGGCGATGGATGTGGTGTCGGGCGCGGGTCACGATGCGATCTATGTGGCGCGGGTGGCGCCGGCGGGGATGATTTTCGTGCCGTGCAAGGACGGCGTGAGCCACAATGAAATCGAGGATGCGGACCCGGCGCATCTGGAAGCGGGTGCGAACGTGCTGTTGCAGGCGATGCTGTCGGCGGCGCGGCGGGGTTGATGCGCCCGGCCGGCCTCGGTCGGGGTTGAGTGGGTCACTGTTTTCATCATGTCGTTTTATAAGGAATCTCTACCATGTCGCGCACCATCGTCGTCGCCCGTCTAAACCACGAAACCAATACTTTTTCGCCGATTCCGACCCCGCTTGAAGCCTTCGACCCGATGTGGGGTGCCGAGGCCTACCGCGACCAGAAAGGTGCGCGGACCGCGATGGGCGCGTTTTTGGATATTCTCGACGCCTTGCCGGATGTGTCGATCGTCACGCCGGTATCTGCCACAGCCAACCCGAGCGGCACCGTCGCCCTGGATGCGTACGAAACTGCCTGCGCCGCCATCCTGGCTGCCGTCGCCGATGGCTGTGACGCCATCCTGCTCGACCTGCATGGCGCGATGGTGGCCGAGCAAGCCGACGATGGCGAGGGCAGCCTGCTGCAGCGGATTCGCCAGATCGCCCCCACGGTACCGCTGTGCGTCGCACTCGACCTGCATGGCAATGTCACCCAGAGGATGGTCGACAACTGCGACATCATCGTCGGCTTCAAGACCTATCCGCATATCGACATGTACGACACCGGTGCCCATGCCGGACGGCTGCTGGTCGACCTGCTGGCACAGCGGATTGCGCCGGTGATGGCTTGGCGCCAGTTGCCGCTGCTGTCGCATACGCTGATGAGCAACACCTCGGCCAGCGCCATGGAACGCGCAGTCGCTGCTGCGCAGGTAGCCGAGCGCGAACCGGGCATTCTGGCGGTCTCGGTCATGGCGGGCTTTTCGCTGGCCGATTTCAACGATGCCGGCGTGTCGGTGGTGGTCGTGGCCGATGCCGACGCCGCACTTGCCGATGCCGTAGCCGAGCGCATCGCCCGCCAGATTTGGAGCGAGCGCGCCGATTTCGTGTTCGTCAGCGCGCCGCTTGCCGAGTCCATGCAGCGTGCACGGCAACTCGCCGCCGGGCCGGGAACCGGTCCGGTACTGTTACTCGACCATAGCGACAATGTCATGTCCGGCGGGTGTTGCGACACGATGGATGTGTTGCAGGCAGCATTGCAGGCCGGTCTGACCGGTATCGCCGTCGGTCCGGTGGCCGATCCCGCCGCAGTAGCACAGCTGATCAGTGCGGGGCTCGGTGCTACGGTCACGCTGGAGGTAGGTAACCGGACGCAGCTTGCGGCGCAGGGTCTGTCGAAAATGCCGATATGCCTGACCGGTACCGTGCGCGCCATCAGCGACGGCAGTTTTTGCGTCAGCGGACCGATCTACACCGGCTCCATGGTGAGGATGGGACGCACAGTGCTGTTCGATATCGGCAGCGCCACGATGGTGCTTACCGAAGAGCGTGTCGAACCTTACGATCTGGGCGTTTATACCTGTGTCGGTCTCGATCCGGCCGCGCAGGCTTTCTTGTTGCTGAAATCGCGCATGTATTGCCGGCCGGTGTTCGAGCCCCTCAGCAAGGGACTGGTCGAGTGCGATTCCGATAGTGGTGGTCCCACCAGTTCGAACTATGCGCTGTTTCCATTCAAGAAAGTTCGCCGGCCGATCTACCCGCTGGATAGGACGACAGCCTACTAGAAATCCATCGACGTAAAAAAGCCCGCATTAAGCGGGCCGGGCGAGGATGACAGGAAAAAATCAGGCTTGCTTGCCTGCAGCTGTTTTGCGTCGCAGTGCTGCCAGGCCGAGCAGGCCCAAACCGAGCAGCGCCGTCGTTGCCGGCTCGGGTACATCCGAGCGAACCAGCGATGCGGAATCGAGCGAACCGCCCAGGCTGTCGCTGGTACCGGCTGCAGCGAAACGCAATGACGACAAGGCGCTGGTCGACGCGACGATGAAGCTGAAATTTTGCCAGACGTTACCGCTGTTGCCGACGCCGTTGCCGGTCAGGTTGGTAAGCAGATTGCCTTCCCAGAAAACATCGATCGGGTTCGATGTCGCTGCCACGTCCGTGCGCGGCGAGTAGGCAAACGTCAGCAAATAGTTCTGACCGATCGTGGTGGCAACCGATTGCGAGATGGACGAGTTGGCCGTGGTGTCCAGTTCGACATACTGAATGCCAGTGTTGGCATTGCCAGCAAGCTGATTACGCACTTCGACGCCATTCGCGCCCGCAGTCCAGCCGGTCAATGCGTTGCCAAAAAGGATCTGAAAGTTACCACTGCCGACATTCGGGGTTTCAAAGTCGCCGTTGACCAGCAAATTGGCGTGTGCGAACGCTGGTACTAAGGCTGCAGCAACGCAAATTGATTTTAAGATATTTTTCATTTGAATTTTCTTTCTGGAAAAAACGATGCACGGATAGGGGCTGAAGTCCTATAAGCAGGTTCAATGCCACGTCAATGAATATAGGGGCTAAAGAGCAAAACGAGCATGAATCATCTTGATATCGAAGCTTGTTGTAAAAAAATCCGACAGTTACGGGTCTGGGCCGATAAGGCGATTTATTTTTGCTGACGCGGCGATTGAAAGCAACGCTGCGCCGGGAAGATAAATGCACAGAGCAACCAGAAAAAACAGGTCATGGTCGATCTGGCGGGCCACAGCAGGAATGCTGAGCAGGACGACCGCACCGTAAAGAATTTCCACAATGCTGGCGGCGAGCGGGCAGTGGCGGATCGACCTCAAGAGGCGGGTTGGCATCATTGCGTGGCGATCCTCGTTTTGCGAAAGGGGCGGGTGCAACCGTATCCGGTGATGACTAAAGGCGTGTTGCGGGCGCGCTGCGTCGTCGTTACTGCATAAGTGGCGCAGCAAGCAACCTGGTTCCGGTGTGCCACTCCTGCCGGGCAAATTCGCATGTCGGCCGTCCCATGAAAAATGGCGCATCTTGCGATGCGCCATTGCCACTAGACGATGATCTGACCTGTCAATCCGTCAGTCTTCTTGAAATGCCTCTTCCCTTTTCTTGCGCAATACCGGCATCATCACTACGACTAATGCCGCGACTGCCAACCCCAGCATGACCGCACTGATCGGCCTTTGTATGAACACCAGCGGATCGCTGTGCGACAGCAACAGCGCGCGCCTCAGGTATTCTTCCATCATCGGCCCGATGATGAAACCCAGCAGCATCGGTGCCGGTTCGCAACCCAGCTTTGCGCACAGGTAGCCGAACAAGCCGAACAGCGCCATCAGATAGACATCGAACTCACTGTTGTTCAGGCTGAATACGCCAATCGCACAAAACATCAGGATCGCTGGAAACAGACGGTGGTACGGCACCATGATCATCTTGACCCACAGTCCGATCATCGGCAGATTCAGGATGACCAGAAACAGGTTGCCGATCCACATAGAGGCGATCAGACCCCAGAACAGCGCAGGTTGTTCGGTCATCACGGCCGGCCCCGGCTGGATGCCCTGGATGATCATCGCGCCAATCATCAGCGCCATGACCGGATTGGACGGAATACCCAGCGTCAGCATCGGGATGAACGATGTTTGGGCGCCGGCATTATTGGCCGCTTCCGGTGCGGCAACGCCTTCGATGGCGCCTTTACCGAACTGGGCCGAATTCTTCGACACCTTCTTTTCGAGCGAGTATGCGGCAAACGACGCCAGCATGGCGCCGCCGCCCGGCAGGATGCCCAATGCAGAGCCCAGTGCCGTACCGCGCAGCACTGGCGCGATGATGCGTTTGAAGTCTTCCTTGTTGAGCATCAGGCCGGAAACTTTTTTCATGACCAGGTTACGGGTTTCGTCGTGTTCGAGATTGCGGATGATTTCGCCCAGCCCGAACATGCCCATGGCGACAATGACGAAGTTGATGCCTTCGGCCAGTTGCGGTGTATCGAAGGTATAGCGTGCCTGTCCCGAGTTGACATCGGTGCCGATCAGCCCCAGCAGGAGGCCGAGAACGACCATGCCGATCGCATGCAGCAGCGAACCGCTGGCCAGCACCACCGACGCCACCAGACCCAGTACCATTAGCGAAAAATATTCGGCAGGACCGAATTTGAGCGCCAGTTCGGCCAGTGGTGGCGCGAACAGCGCCAGCAGCACCGTCGATACCGTACCTGCGAAAAACGACCCCAGCGCGGCGGTGGCAAGCGCCTTGCCGGCATGCCCCTGGCGTGCCATCTGATAACCGTCGATCGCAGTGACCACCGAAGATGATTCTCCCGGCAGGTTGACCAGGATGGCGGTTGTCGAGCCGCCGTACTGGGCACCGTAATAAATCCCTGACAGCATGATCAGGGACGAGATCGGTGGCAGGCCGAACGTCGCCGGCAACAGCATGGCGATGGTGGCGACCGGCCCGAGTCCGGGCAAGACGCCGACGGCGGTTCCGACAAACACGCCGACCAGACAATAGAACAGGTTGGTGAGGGTAAAGGCAGTATCGAAGCCGAGTGCCAGGTTGCTTAAAATTTCCATGTCAATTCCGGGTTAGAAGCCGAGCCACGGGCCAAGAATCGGCATCGGCAAGCCAAGCAGCTTGACGAAGATCAGAACGCTGAAGACGGCCAGTCCACCGGCCAGCAGCAGCACCTCGCCCCACCGAAACTTCGGGCTGGCATAGGCGCTCATGACGATCAGCACGATTACCGCAGGCACCAGGCCGGCGCCGCGCATCAGAAAGCCGAACAGCACGACCGCGATCAATATCAAAAACAGTTCGCGCAGGTAAAATTTTTCGATCGGCTCGCCTTGATGCAGAAAGGAACGGATTACGGCGATCAGGCCGATCAATGCCAGCAGCCCGCCGAGAATGCTCGGAAAGTAGGCGGGGCCCATTTTTCCGGCAGTACCCATTTGATATTCAAGGCCGAGAATGATGGCAGCCAGTCCGAAGAATAGGAAGAGGATCCCGGTCCAGAAATCCTTGGGATGTCGGATGAATGATGGCACTTGGTGTCCCTTTTTATTGGCAGCTAGGCGGAGGCGATCCGCAGGCTATGGAAGCGGGGAACCGGCATGCATCCTGCTGTGGTTTTATTTAATGTCAGGCGAATTTAGTATGACACAGTACCTGTCTCACGCCGCAACTGGCAAGGCAGGCGACTAGGAATAAATCGTACGATGATCGCCTTTGCAAAGTAGGCCGAAACATGCAGTTTTCCGCCTGCTCCTTGGTCAATAAATCTATATTGATGCTCGGAACGTGGCGAAATCTGCTTTTGTCCAGCCTATGTTTTTGCTTCGACGTCCTACGTTCGATCGATACCCGGCCGATCGTTTTTATAAAGAGCGGACCAGATCAGTCAGCGTAGACGCCGGCTTTTTTGATGATCGGTGCCCATTTCTCGATTTCTGCCTTTAGATGAGTACGTAAAGCTTCCGGCCGAGCGCGGCTGTCAGCCACCGGCTCGGTGCCCAGTTCAGCGAAGCGTACCTTGATGGTCGGATCTTTCAAGGCAACCTGCAATGCGCCGGCAAGCGAATCGATCACGGGTTTGGGCGTCGCAGCCGGCGCATACAGACCATGCCAGACCGCTACTTCGAAGTTCGGTAATCCGGCCTCGGCCAGGGTCGGCGCATCCGGCAACGCGGCAATACGCGTCTTCGTCGTTACGCCATACAGCTTGATCTTGCCGCCCTTGATCTGACCGGTGGTGTTGGTAGTCTGGTCACACATCAGATCGACCTGGCCGCCCAGCAAGTCGTTCATTGCCGGCCCGGTGCCTTTGTACGGGACCGTAGTCAGGTTGGTGTCGATGGCGGTCATGAACAACATGCCGCACAAATGCGAGGCCGAACCAAGGCCGGCATTGGCCAGGTTGATTTTGGTCTTGTTGGCCTTGACGTAGGCCAGCAGCTCTTTCATATCCTTGGCCGGAAAATCCTTGCGCGCCACCAGGGTCATCGGCACGTCGGTGACGAGGCCGATCGGCTCGAAACTGTCGATCGCGTTATAGCTCAGTTTTCGATACAGCGCGGGCGCAGTCGACTGGCCGATGTGATGCAGGAAAATCGTATAACCATCCGGCGCTGATTTGGCAACGCGTCCCGCACCCAGCGTACCGCCGGCGCCACCGACGTTTTCGACAATGATCTGCTGCTTGAGCGTGGTGCCCATCGATTGCGCGATCAGGCGCGCCACGGTATCGGTCGGGCCACCCGCTGCAAAAGGGACGACCATCGTGATGGTTTTGGTTGGATATTGCTGTGCATGGGCGGCGGCGCTGCCGATCAGGGCAAGGCAGGCAATGGATCGTACGAATTTGATGTGCATGT
>JACMQD010000050.1 GCA_014377155.1 Herminiimonas sp. | reverse complement strand
TTTTGCCAGCCTTGGCCCCGCAAACAACAACCCCAATCCAGCCACGCCTTGCAATAAATCGCCATACCCCGGTCCGATCGCATTGCCGAGATGGCCCAGCCCTTCGAACGCGAGCATGGCACCGCCAGTGATCGCCACAAATCCCGCCAACGCCGCTGCGCCGGCTGCTGCTGCAATCACCCCCGCACCAATCACTGCACCAACGCCCAGTATCTCCAGCCCGGTATGGAGCCACCCTTCCAGATCGAAAACGAAGGCCATCGTTGTATTCGGACCGCCGACAAACGTATCAGGACTGCCGCTCTTAATGTGCGCGCCACAGACGATCTTGCTTTGCAACCGCGACATCGGCAGGTTGTTCACGAATACCGTTGCACTGCCATCAGCAACCAATACGGGAAGAGGCAATGGCGGGTGATTGAACGGAAAGCCGCTGCAGGTTGCCTGGTCAACACTCGCTCTTATCGCCGCGCGATTATTGACAAAGACATTGCTGCTTCCCGTTATCAACATACCGGAAGCGGGCTCCTGCAAATTGAAAATCGTGGTCAGACCTTTGACCAATTGAAACATCGACAGTCCGCCACCGGCCACACAGCCAGCAATGATCACTGCCGCCACACCACCTGTAGCTACTGTCGCTGCCACGATCGCCGCACCGACAATGGCGCCGGCGACCGCACCAGCGACCATAGCGGCCAGACCAAAGCCATGCGCAATTTCGTCGCCCATGCGGGCCGCTGCTTGGGCGTCCATTCTAAATCAGGCAGGTGATTGTGGAGGAGGAAACGCCGGACTGTCGTCGGCTTCTCCTGTCAACGGAAGTAGCTTCATGCCCACCATTACCTTGCGCCATGCCGGATCATGGGCCGCCAAATCATCTGCAGTGGTCGTGAGCGTACAAATCAATATTTGCGGTCCGCGATCATAAAAAACCTGGCGCAGATACAGCTCGACTTTATCCTGTTGCCAGGTATATTCAAGCCAGGCGCCGCGACAATCCTGGTACGTCAATCGCTCGTTTTTCTTGAGACTAAAGCGCGGCAGGTTAGTACCACACTGTTTTAGCTGTTGCGCGACATAGTCATCGAACGATTGTATGCCGCGATCCGGATCGCGACTGATTATAAAGCTAGCATCGCGCGCGCCAGCCGTTCCGGGAATCTTGAATACATTAATGGTCTGATCTCGCCAGTCCGCAGCAATGGGCAAATCGCCTTCTTGGATACGATAAGGAATCATGTTTCGGTATGAATTTTTATTTTAATTACCGGGATAAATGAATTGAGCAATATTCGATCGTCGCTCGGTAATTTTTCCTGTAACAGGGTCAACGTCGACCAAGCCATATTGAATATTATAATTATCAACAGACTTAGGGAAGTCGTACGATTTTTGAATGTCAATTTTATGCGTAACTGTTTGTTGTGGTGACAATTTAAGATAATCTTTAATGGTTAATGCGGCACGCTTGACCATTCTTCCGACGTATCTAATTCTTGCTCCGGTAATTTGAGAGCTAATTTGAAAAATTGGTGCTTCTAGCCTATTTTCAAAAAAAATTTTCTCAATATATGCGTCGGCATTCGAGACGTTTTTAGCGGTCAGCTCCAGGGTTAGTGAGTCAGCTTCAATCACCGGATGTATTTCTATATGAATCGGACTCATATCCATTTCTTTTCCTTTTTTTTTCGCATACCCACTTGGACAAATCATAAAGTATAAAAAAAATCCTGCGAATAAAATAATAATTATCTTAAATCGCGAGGTCAGGGGGTGACAATAAAAATCGTTGTGCAGATTCATTCTCCGCCCTCGACCCAATATTCAAAAGAGTCAGCATGCCGCAACGCATTGGCACTGTTAGCGACAGCAAGCTCTCGTGAGTTTTTTACACCATAAATAGCATCAGGAAATCCATCTGCGGTACTTCCTACATCTAGAAAGTGAGACATCTCATGAGTCAGGACACCAGCTTTGGAGTCCCTGCCAGTTGCCGGTGCCTTCCAAAAATGCTCATCAAGATACACTTGATGTTTTTCGTCATCTGGATAGACATAGGCAAAAATCCCTGACACCGATTCTTCAGCAGGTAAAAAATTATCAGCCGTCATTTTTTTACTCAGATCCAAGGTTTTTTGTAGCTGGTTGCCAATCGTATTCTTGTCTTCATCGGTGGTTGAACCAAACGCTTTTTTGAACTCGGCCTGATCCTCTTTATTCCAACGCTTCAGGGCGGAGATCTTATCCTCTAGCATTTTTTGCTGATCTTTCAGCGCCTGTTCCACCGCCGTTTTTTGCTCACTGTCCAGGGCCTTGGGAGTTGGCGCCGCAGCAGGCGTAGCCGGATCACTTTTCTGCTGCGCGGCGCCTTTGTCGTTTGACTTTTCCGTCCCTTTGGAGCTCGGGTCAAACGCACTCTTGACTGCTGCTATCGCGCCAGGCATCGCCAACGCTGCGCCAGTCTCACCGCTAACACCCCCTGGGTTCAAGTCCACCCTGGGACTATCGATAACGATATGGTCCTTGGTCATGATAATTGAACTGGCGCCCACCATGAATTTGATCACGCCGTTGTTCGACATTACCGTGATGTCGCCTTCCACGGTACTGCTCTGATTGCCACCAGTCACGTTGATCGACATCCCTTTTTTGATGGTCTCCTGATGGGAACCGTGGACCAGGATAATCTTGTTGTTGCCGACCGTGATCGATTCATCATGATCGATCTTTTGTTTGCGGTCATGCATGACATGATGGGATTCATCGTTCTCGACTTGCGTATCCAAATTGCGTTCGGCCTGAATCCAGAGCTGCTCGGCGCCCTTCTTGTCCTCGAAGCGAATCGCATTGGCATTGTCGTATCCGCCTCCAGGGGTCGATCGGCTCAGGAAACCAGATTGCGTCGCGTTGGCGGGCAAACTCCACGGCGGCATTTGTTCGGCGTTGTAGACGCGGCCGGTGATGATGGGCCGGTTGACTTCGCCGTTGAGGTATTCGACGAGGACCTCCTGGCCGATGCGCGGCACATGTACGCCGCCGTAATTGCTGCCGGCCCAGGGCGACGACACCCGAATCCAGCACGAGGAATTTTCGTCGGACTTGCCGTAGCGGTCCCATGGAAACTGCACTTTGACGCGGCCGAATTCATCGCACCATAATTCCTTGCCCTTGGGGCCAACCACGACGGCTGTGTGCGGCCCGCCGACATGGGGCCAGGCCGCCGTCTTGACGCTGCGGTACGCCTGCGCACTCTTTTGCGCCGTGAAGCCGATCTTCCAGTCGGTATGGTCGCCGCTGTCGCCGGTCGAATAGGGATTTTCCTGAAAATGGTAGGTCGCGCCGGTGATCACATAGTCGAGGTTGAAACTGGCGTCCGGATGCTGGAACAGCGCGAAAGTGTAGCCCGGCGCCATGCCACGCACGGTGGTGCTGCCTGCCACAGACGCATGCCGGTGTTGTAGCGCTTCGAGCTCGACCTTGGTCAAGTGGGCGCCGTGGCCGCCGTTCGTATAGCCCTGACCCCAGTTATAGATTTCAAAATCCCCGTGGGTCGGATTCTGAGGGTCGTTACGGATTTGCTGCAGTTCGGCGCTGGGCGTCTTGAAGTGATAATCGTCGGTAATATAGCGGCCGGTTTTGATAGTGCCGCCATCTTCCCAGTCGATAACGCATTCTTCGCCGGCCATGCCTTTCTTGTCGGCGGAAACGAAGCGGATGCGCGCATGATTGGCAAGCGGCGGATGGGCGCCAGGGTAGTCGGCCAGCGTCAGGGTATGAACGCCGTCGGCATGGGTAAAATAATAGTAGATGCCCTCCTGCTGGAACAGGCGCGACAGGAACTGGAAATCGGTTTCGTTATATTGAACGTAATAGCCGATCGGCTGGTAAGTCTCAGCGAGCTTTTTTTCAAAAGGAAAACCGTATTTTTGCAGCACTTTCTCGGCAATTTCCACTGCCGTCATGTTCTGAAAAATGCGACAGTCAGCAGCGCGGGTGGCGTACCACAGCCACGGGGCCAGATCGGCTTCGTAATAGGTGTAGCGCTGCTCTTCGCCAGTCTTGCGAAAGCCGATTACTTGCGCATTGAGGTAACGCGTTGCGCCGCGTTCGAGTTCGATGACGACAGTGGCACCTTTGCCAAGAAGCGCGGCGGGCTTGATGGCGTTGCTGGTCGAGACCAGCTTTACTGTGAAGTGGAACAGGCTGCCGAAGCTTTCGTGGCCATCGAGCTGACGAAACAGCAACGCGTCGCCGAGCGGGCTGTTGAAGGTGACAATGCGTGGCACGGCGACTCCGGTGGCGGGTGAACGAGGCGAAATTATTGTTATAATTACAATAAAACGTCATGTTACGCAAACTGCCAATGCCGAGGCGGCGTTTTTATTCAACTTTTGTCAAAATTAAGAAAGACGGGAAAAGTGGGAAAAGTGGGGAAAGGCGATGGATGTGGTGGACTGGTCGCAGCGACCTTAGCTGAGCGGGGCCGACCCAGTGCTATCGTTCGGGCTTCTTCACTCTGCAAGGGGAAGGCCGGGATGTTAGGAATCCGTCGAACTGTTGCTATAGAATTTCTACGTAATACAACTACTTAAAAAAGACGGTTCTGTGAAATTAATTTAAAGCACGAAGGACTTCGCCCTGACTGGCGTATCCCAGGAAGGATTTCCCATATAGATCAATTAGGAATGTTCGGTCATCGAACCACCGTTGTTCTTCCTGATTTATGTCTGCCTGCATCGAGGACGTGTTTCGGGTTTTGTCGCATTAAGCGCAGCCATCAAAACGTTCGAGAGACTCCTGCTTTTAAAAAAAAGGTGGTGCAATATGTTGAACATCAAAGGAATGCAGTTTCCGATCGATGTGATTCTGGTCTGCATCCGCTGGTACGCGGCCTGTCCGTTGAGCTAGCGGCACCTTGAAGAAATGATGGAATAACGCGGCGTGTTTGTCGACCACTCTTCGATTAATCGCTGGGCGGCCAGCTTCTTGCCGTTGCCGGAAAAAGTATTTGCAAATACAAACGTCCGGTTGGTATGCGTTGGCGCTTGGATGCAATTTATGTCGAGGTCAAAGGCATCTGGAAGTATCTCTATCGGGCCGTGGACAAGGAGGGCAAGACGGTCGATTTTCTGCCGACCGCAAAACCGGACCAGGCGGCCGCCAAACGCTTTTTCGACAAGGCCATACAAGCTGGCGGGCTGCCTGAAAAGGTCACGATGAACAAGAGCGGCGCGAAGAAGGCGGCGATCGACGAAATCAATACCGGTAGGGAAACGCCGATGATCGTCCGGCGGGCCGAATACTTGAACAACATCGTCGAACAGGATTATCGTGCGGCCAGGCGTGTGACCAAACCAATGCTCAACTTTAAGTCATTCCGGTGCACCACAAACGTCCTTGCCGGCATCGAACTCATGCACATGATTCGCAAAGGTCAGCTTACGATGGCAGGCACCGATCCGATGTCCTTTGCCGACCAATTTTATGCACTGGCGGGACGAATCCGTCCAGTTAGATGGCAGATGCCCGCGCCTGCTTAAAATCCGACTTGCGCTCACTAATGTGACATAGCTTTTATTCTTGCCTGCTCGCTGTGCCATCGCCAATTGTATTTCGGCTTGACGGTATAACCACCAAATGATCGCGTTTAAAAGTAGAATTTTCTAAGTTTGATTTTGAAAGTTCTGCATGAAGACATGCTGCTGCTTTACCGATAGCCAGATCATCGCCATCCTCAACCAGGCTGAGCCAGGCTCCCCCGTCCCCGAACTATGCGGAGAACATGGCATAAGCTCGGCGACGTTCTACATGTGGCGCACCAAGTTTGGCGGCATGGATGCCTCGCTGATGACACGCATGAAGGAACTCGAGGAAGAGAACCGGCGCCTCAAGAAGATGTATGCCGACGAACGCCTGAAGGCGGAGATTATTGCGGAGGCGATGGCAAAAAAGTGGTAGCGCCATCTCAACGACGGGAGATGGCGCGCCAGGCTGTCGAGCACGGCCGCACAACAATTGTGCTGCCGTGCCAAGCCTTCGGTATCAGCCAGACCTGCTACCGATATCGGGCCAAGCTGAGCGCGGAGAATGACCTTATCGCAGACTTGCTGGTGCGGCTGACGAACAACCAACGCAATTGGGGCTTTGGACTGTGCTTCATGTATCTGCGCAATGTGAAAGGCTACAAATGGAACCACAAACGCGTGTACAGGATTTACCGCGAGCTTGAGTTGAACTTGCGGATCAAACCGCGCCACCGCATCGTGCGCGAGAAGCCGTTGCCACTGGCTGTGCCTACGAGGATCAATGAAACCTGGTCGATGGACTTCATGCACGACCAGCTTGCAGACGGGCGATCGGAAATACTCATACTGTGTTGCTTGCCGCTATCTATCGGCATCGATTATCAAGGTCTTACCTCTTGCAATTTGCGACACCGTCTAAACAACTTTTTTTGGTGACGCCAACTGTGCTGTCCGGTCGATCCGCGGTACCGAAGGTTGAGCGTGCGTTTGCATCAACACCGGTACCGGATCGCTTTCATGACCATCCTTCCATGCAAACACCGCCACAGCGTCAACGAGCGCACTGGCCTGGTCCTGCAGCGATTGCGCGGCAGCGGCAGCTTCTTCCACAATCGCTGCATTTTGCTGCGTGGTCTGGTCCATCAACCCGATTGCCTGATTGACCTGCACAATGCCCTCGTGCTGTTGTCGACTGGCGGCAGTGATGTCGGCCATGATGACGGTCACCTTATGGATGCGATCTACAATTTCGATCATGGTGCCGCCTGTCTTGCCGGCGATCGTGGTTCCCGTATTGACAATCTCTACAGAATTATTGATCAACACCTTGATTTCCTTGGCGGCAGCGGCTGAGCGCTGCGCAAGGTTGCGTACTTCGGCGGCGACTACGGCAAACCCACGGCCGGCTTCTCCGGCCCGGGCCGCTTCAACGGCGGCATTCAAGGCGAGGATGTTGGTCTGAAAGGTAATGCCATCGATGACGCTGATGATGTCGGCAATCTTGTGGGAGGCCGACTGGATCTCGCCCATCGTGGACACCATCTGCTTGACCATGGCGAAGCCATGACGCGCCACGTCGGCCGCCGCAATGGCCAGATCGTTGGCCTCCCGCGCATGATCAGCGTTTTGCTGCACGGTCGACGTCAGGCTATCCATGGCAGAGGCGGTTTCCTGTAGCGATGACGCTTGTTGCTCGGTACGCGACGACAGGTCCAGGTTTCCGGCGGCGATTTCCGATGACGCTGTGGCAATCGTATCGGCGCCGGAACGCACATTGCCCACGATGCTCCGCAAGGACGTGGTCATTATTTCCAACGCCTGCAGCAGCCGTCCTGCTTCGTCATGGGTAGTGACGGCTGCGGACGTGTTGAGGTCGCCTGAGGCGACTTGCTGGGCAACCGTCATGGCTTGCTTCAACGGATGCGTGATCGAACGTGTGATCAACCACGACACCAGTATCCCGATCAGGATCGCCGCGACTGTCATCACGGACATGATCAACAGTCCGGCATCGAATTCCGCCTTCGAGTCCCGGCCGGACTTCTCCATCAAGGCGGTTTGATAGCGGGCCAGTTCATCGAGCGCGGCCATCAATTCGGTTTGCTTGGGTGTCAAATCATAGAGCAATATATTCTTGGCTTCCTCCGACCGACCAGCCGCCATTTTCTTGGTGAACTGTTCTTGCGGTGTCAGGTACTTGGCGTACGCCGCCTTCATCGTCATAACGAGCTTAAGGCCTTGCTTGGTAACGGTTGCCTTTTCGAGATAAGCTATTTTGGTCTGAATGACGCTTTTGGCGACTTCGTTGAGCTCGAGTTCCTTGTCAATTTCGTCTTTGTAACTATGGACGAACATGTTGCGCATGGCACTGGCGATGCCATGTACTTTAGCGATGACCATGTTGACGGCTAGTATCTTTGGGTACCTGTCATCGAGCGTTTGGCGGCTTTCGTCGTTAAGCAACGACAGACTGCGCAAACCGGCTCCAGATAATATGACCAGCAGAACGAGTAGAATGCCGAAGCTCATGGCCAGCCGCGTTCCAACACTGAAATTTGCAATTTTCATCATTTCTGTGCTCCGTTATTGACGCAATCTGGATCAATCTCCCGCGAGAAAGTGCGTCATGCGCCATCCCGCGTGTGTACACATAAAAGAAGCACGAAAGTGCATGCCGCCGCAACCAGGACAAAATACGGTATCGGCGTCAACTGCGTTGCATCCTTTCCGTAGCAGCGCTACGAATTCTTTCAAGTAACGATTGTCGTTGCGCCATGCTTGGATTGCCCGATGTATACCGTCGCCGTCCAGTCACAAATTCAGCTTGAAATCCTCGGCCAAGCATGTGGCAAGCTTGCTACGGTCGCGTCTGTGCGCCGCTTTTTTGAACTGAGCGATCAAGGCACGCGCATTAGGGGGGTTACCGCGTGCGCGGGGACTGCAGGCAGACCTGCTCACGAAGTGGCTAACAACGTCGGCGCAATTGAGATGGGAGTGATGCGGTTCATCGTAGCCATGAATAAATCACTCAGAAAGCGGTGGTCCTAGCGGTCCTATGAAACCATCATATGTTTCCCTAAATCAATTTACCATGAAAGTTTGATGAGCTGCAATACCGTTATCGGTAATCGTCAAGAAAGAGGTTTTGTCGCATTAAGCGTAGCCATCAAAACGTTCGAAAGACTCCTGCTTTTGAAAAAAAGGTGGTGCAACATGTTGAACATCAAAGGAATGCAGTTTCCGATCGATGTGATTCTGGTCTGCATCCGCTGGTACACAGCCTGTCCGTTGAGCTACCGGCACCTTGAAGAAATGATGGAAGAACGCGGCGTGTTTGTCGACCACTCTTCGATCAATCACTGGGCGGCCAGATTCTTGCCGTTGCTGGAAAAAGTATTTCGCAAATACAAACGCCCGGTTGGTATGCGTTGGCGCATGGATGAAACTTATATCGAGGACAAAGGCGTCTGGAAGTATCCTTATCGGGCCGCGGACAACGAGGCAAGACGGTCGATTTTCTGCCGACCGCAAAATGGGATCAGGCGGCCGCCAAACGCTTTTTGGACAAGGCCATACAAGCTGGCGGGCTGCCTGAAAAGGTCACGATGAACAAGAGCAGCGCGAACAAGGCGGCGATCGACGAAATCAATACCGGCAGGGACACGCCGATGATCGTCCGGCAGGC
>JACMQD010000341.1 GCA_014377155.1 Herminiimonas sp. | reverse complement strand
GGATGCGGTTCCTGACCAGGTCGACTGCGCCGCAATTCCCGATAAAACCCGGCACACTGCTAAAATCGCTGTTTTATTCGACCAATTCACGCACCACCCTATGAGCGCCACTTTCCCCCGCAAGCTTTTCGTCACCACCGCTCTGCCTTATGCCAATGCCGCCTTTCACGTCGGCCACATCATGGAATACATCCAGGCTGATATCTGGGTGCGGTTCCAGCGCATGCAAGGACATGAAGTGCATTTCGTCGGCGCCGACGACGCACATGGTGCGCCGATCATGATCGCAGCGGAAAAAGCCGGCCAGACACCGCAGGAATTCGTGGCCGAGATCGCCGCCGGGCGCAAGCAATACCTGGATGGCTTTCACATCAGTTTCGACAATTGGCACTCGACCGATGGTCCGGAAAATCATCAGCTGTCTCAAGATATCTATCGCAGCCTGCGCGACGACGCTAAACTGATCACGACCAAAACCATCGAGCAGTTTTACGACCCGGTCAAAAGCATGTTCCTGCCGGACCGTTATATAAAGGGTGAATGTCCCAAATGCGGCACCAAGGATCAATATGGTGATTCTTGTGAAAACTGCAGCGCGGTCTATGCGCCGACCGACCTGATCAATCCCTATTCGACCCTGACGGGCGCCACGCCGGTGATGAAATCATCGGAACATTATTTCTTCCGGCTGTCAGATCCGAAGTGCGTTGAATTCCTGCGCGGATGGGCCCTCGACGGCAAGCTGCAATCCGAAGTATCGAACAAGGCCAAGGAGTGGCTGGAAGGCGACACCGGCCTGGGCGACTGGGACATCAGTCGTGACGCGCCCTATTTCGGCATCGAAATCCCGGATGCGCCGGGCAAGTATTTCTATGTCTGGCTGGATGCGCCGATCGGCTATCTGGCGTCGCTGAAAAATTATTTCGACAAGACCGGCCGCGATTTCGATGCGTTCATGGCCGACCCGACGACCGAGCAATACCATTTCATCGGCAAGGACATCACGTATTTCCATACGCTTTTCTGGCCGGCAATGCTGCATTTTGCCGGGCGCAAGGTGCCTGACAATGTGTTCGTGCATGGATTTCTGACGGTCAGCGGCGAAAAGATGTCGAAGTCGCGCGGTACCGGCATCTCGCCGCTGCGCTATCTCGACATCGACATGAATCCGGAATGGCTGCGCTATTACATTGCCGCCAAGCTTAATGCCAAGGTCGAGGACCTCGATTTCAATCCCGACGATTTCGTTGCGCGGGTGAATTCGGACCTGATCGGCAAATACGTCAACATCGCCAGCCGCGCTGCCGGTTTCATTACCAAGCGATTCGACGGCAAGCTCAGCAATATTGTAGTAAATGGCAATACCACGAACCGTTTCTGGGAACTGATCGCCGCCGGCGAAGAAGCGGCCATCCGCGATGCCTTCGAAGCCCGCGAATTCGGCAAGGCGGTGCGCCAGATCATGGCGCTGGCCGATGAAATCAACCAGTATGTGGATGCAAAAAAACCCTGGGAACTGGCCAAAAATGCCGAAAGCAGTCAGGCTCTGCAAGATGTCTGCAGCGACTTGCTGCTGTCGTTTTATCGGCTGACCATCTATCTGGCGCCGATCCTGCCGGCGCTGGCTCGCAAGGTAGCGACCTTGTTCGGCATCGAGCGCGACCTGACGTGGGCTGACTTGCAGCATAGTCCGCTTGCCATCGGTACATTCGAACACCTTATGACCCGGGTCGATCCGAAGATGCTCGATGCGCTGTTCGAAGGGCCCGCGCCGACGCCCGTCGCGACCGCTGAAGGTGTGGCCGAAACCATCGCAAGCCCGGCAACCGAAGCGCTGGCACCGGAAATCGGCATCGATGATTTTGCCAAAGTAGATCTGCGAATTGCAAAAATAGTGAACTGTGAGCTCGTCGAAGGCTCGAACAAACTTTTGCGGCTGACACTCGATGCCGGTGAAGGACGCTTGCGCAATGTTTTTTCTGGCATAAAATCCTCGTACGGGCCGGAAGAACTGATCGGCAAGTTGACGGTACTGGTCGCCAACCTGGCACCGCGCAAGATGAAATTCGGCATTTCGGAGGGCATGGTACTGGCAGCTTCGGCCGCCGACGAAAAAGCCAGTCCCGGTATTTACATTCTCACTCCATGGCCCGGCGCAGAGCCCGGGATGCGCATACATTAATGAACATTGCCCCCGCAATACAGCCAAAACCCCGACCGCGACGCATGAACGTCATTGTTCGCGAAGCCGAATCCGACGATGCGGCCCTGATGGCCGAGCTCACGCGTAACGCCTGGGAGCACACGGTTGCCGCAAGTTCGAGCGGCCATCATGAAGCGCCCGATCGGGTGACGCAGCATCTGCGGGATGGGGGCGGCTATATTCTGTTCGTCGATGACCAGCCGGCCGGTTCGGTGCGCTGGCTGCCGGTCGAGGGCGATTCCGATGTATGGGAAATTGCGCGCATGGGCGTCACCGCACGTTATCGCGGCGAGAGCCTGTCATTGCAACTGCTGGAAGCCGTCATCCATCGGGCGCTGGCGGCAGACATCAAGGAGTTGCGGCTTGCGGTGCGTACCGAGCAGGCGCGCGTGGTCGACCTCTATGCTGCGTACGGGTTCGAACTTGCCCCGGAGCTTGAATATGGCCACGCCAACCCGGATGAACCACCGCCGGTGGTCATGCGGAGATGGTTGTGAAATAAGTTTGCAGAGATGGAACGACTGAATTGGCAGAGGCATGTACCTAACAACGCTACCCTCCCGCTTAATCTATGCTGGTTCGTGAAAGTAATCTGAAATTTTGCATCACGGTAAAGCAACTTTCAGCACCGTATTGCCGCTGGTGACAGCAAACACATTTGCGCCGAGATAGGTCAGAGAACGAATCGTCAGAAAACTAGCAGGTAAAGCGCCCAGTCGGATGCCCAGACCATCCGGTATGCCGGCTACGATCGTTGACGACCCGTTCGAGGCGATTTTCTTGATCACTGCGCCATCGGCGACGTAGAGCATGTCCGCCGCATCGAGCGCGAGAGCGCCATGTACCGCCGCCACCGTACTGACTGTTCCGTCCGGTGTGATTTTACGTATTGCCTGATTTCCCGCATCGGAGACGAAAAGATTGCCGGTCTTGTCCAGGGCAATGGCATCGAGCCGGGCAAATCGCGCTTGCGAGGCAGAGCCGTCGGCCATGCCAGGCGATACGCTTCCAGCAATCGTGGTCACCACACCATCCGGCCAGACCTTGCGCACGCTGGTTTGATCGGCGACATAAAGCACGCCCTGCGTGTCCGCGACCATGCCGCTAATATTCGCAAAACCTGCGCCATCTCCTGTGCCGTCGATTGGCGTGAACTTACCGCTTGCACCAGCTAACGTGCTGACCGTGCCGTCGACTGCGATCTTGCGGATCATGCGGCCCAATTGGTCGACAAAGTAAATCATGCCGCGGCCGTCGACTACCATCGCCAGTGGATAGGCAATCTTTGCAACGGCGGCCACGCCGTCGAGCGGCTGGCCCGGTGCACCATCCGCCGGCCCGAGGACTGAAACATTTCCTGTCGTCGAAATTTTCCGGATGGCAGAGTTCCCGGTGTCCCCCACATACAAATTGCCGGCGGCGTCGATACTCACGCCGGACGGTGCGTTCAAGCGCGCCAGCGGGCCTGCGCCGTTGACAAGCGACGCACGCTCACCGGGCATGCCGGCCAGCGTCGAAACTTCGCCCGTCGGGGTAATTTTTCGTATCGCGTAATTTCCCGTGTCGGCAACGAACAGGTTGCCGCTCACGTCGGTAACGATAGCCCCGACGGAGTTGAAGCGGGCTGCGGCACCGACGCCATTAGCGTAACTGTCGCCGTAGCTAAATGTGGCAGAACTTCCGGCAAATTCGGAAACGTCCCCGTTCGGCATAATTTTGTAAATCACATTCAGACTACGATTAGTTGCAAACAGGGTACCTGCACGATCGATAGCAAGGTCGCTGATCCCAAAGTTAGCCGAATTCACCAGACCACTAAAAGTCAAGGCGAGGGTTGTCACCACCCCATCCATCGTCACTTGGCGCAGTTTCCTGTCTGGCACCAGTAGCACGTTGCGAAACGGATCGAAAACGATGCCGTGCGGATTAGCGAAATGCGCCGTCGCACCGATGCCGTCGGTGCTATCCGCCATGCCCGCCATGCCTGCCAAAGTCGACACGAGTCCGTTGGGCGTGATCTTGCGAATCGTGCCTCCTTGGCTGACGCATGGCGGGCAGGCGTGGGAAATTTGATCGGCAACGTAGACATTACCGTCACGATCAAAGGTCAGCTTGCGAATGCCAAGGAAGCGGGCCTGCCGTCCTTGCCCATCGACATTGCCCGGCGCCTCCTCGGCGCCGGCAAAAGGAATCCGGGTTCCATCAGCCGCAACCTTGAAAATAGCGACTGCCGTGGAGACGTACCGGTTACCCTGCATATCAATTGCCAGTGTGCTGCCGTCAAGTGGTCCTGGCGTCGATACCACGCCTTCAGAGGTGATTTTTCTGACGATCTCGGCAGTTGTGCCGTCGCTCTCGGTGGCGAACAGATTTCCCTGGCTGTCGATCGTAAGCGAACCAAGACTCCGGAACCGCGAATCCGCTCCTGTGCCATCGAGATGCCCGGCGCCACCGATATCGCCTGCAACGAGATAGATTCCGGGTGTCATCCTCGTAGTGAGGGGCGGGGTCACGGGCATCGTCCGCATACTCGCATTGCCGTCAGCGCTGCTGACCTCTGACCCGGAAGTGCCACCGCCGCAGCCTGATAAGAACTGAAGTAAAAGGACCGCCGTCACCGCCACATGCCGGAGTTTGTATTGCCGAGCGTGTGCGGAACATTGCGCAAATTTATTATTTGAAGGCATGAGCTTATGTGTGAGACCGCGATGACTCCGGTAACTAGCCGGAAAAAGGCTGCGCTGGACCTCGTGCGGCAGCCTTGCAGGCTTGCAGGAGACAACTGCTTTCGCAGTCCTGCTCGGATTCGATCAGGCTACACGAATGGCCCCTTGGCATTCTTGGCACATCAACCGTTCGATGCATCATCACTGGCCGATGTCTGCGTCACCAAGCCGCTAGTGATATCGAAATGGACATTGAACAGGC
>JACMQD010000340.1 GCA_014377155.1 Herminiimonas sp. | reverse complement strand
CCGTATCGCACGCTGCAGTTCCATGCCGCTCTTGCTGGTCGACGCGTGGCCATCATTTCTGAGGTCGATCGTGCCGGCCTCACTGGTCAGCCTGGTCACCGTCGTTTCAAGTTCTGCTGCCTGCATCGCGTCGCGCTGCAGAAGAATTGCCAAATAACACAGCACCGCGGTTTCAGCGATCACGTAACCGGCGTGGATGAGGATAATACCGATGCCAGGTCGGGTCAGGCACATCACGCCGTATCCCTTCGCTTGCAAATAATCGAAACTGAAGTGATGCAGCGCGATGACAACCGCCGCAGTGGCAATGACCGACCAGTCTCGATAACACAGCAAAAACGCCAGTAATACGAAAATACCGAAATGCAGCTCGCTCATGCCGGCGGCCTGATGAATATGCAGCGCGGCAAAAACCATCAAGGCCACGGCAACGATAACCCGCGTCGATCGTGCGCCGCCATTCTGCAAAATCAGTACAGTTGGGATGGCCGCGGCAGGCAAACCGACCGCCAGCGCCCACATCAGCGTATCGTGCAGACCTGACAATGCCAGCGCCATCACAAACAGGCCCCAGAGGATGAACAGCATTACCCGGTCGGCTTGTCGATAATGTGTCCTCAACGAGGCGTCGATGTTGTTCATAATTTATGCACTTTACGTAAAAATTGTTGGAATGGGATCAAGCCTGATGTATGCGGCTACGGATTCTAAATAATATCGCGGTTGAAAATTCCACAATGAAATTTTTAAATCGTTGTTGTTTTAAACGGTTACTAATAGGTCAAGTGCCTGAGCCATCGGCCCAGTGTGCACCGGCGCGCCAGGTCTGGGCCCAGTTGCAAAAATCGCCAGCTGGCATTGGCCGCGCAATGCCGTAACCTTGGGCCGACTCGCAGCCCATCATCGAGAGCATGGTGCCGTGGGCGGCCGTTTCGACACCTTCCGCAATCACTTTCAATTCAAAAGCCTTGGCAAGTTCAATCACGCTCTGGACGATAGCGTGATCGCCTTTATTGCCCAGCATGTTGATGACAAAACTCTGGTCAATTTTCAAGACATCGATCGGAAACGCCTTCAAGTACGTCATCGATGAATAGCCGGTGCCGAAATCATCGAGGGCGAACCGCACGCCCATTTGTCGACAGCGCTTCAGGGTTTCGATGACTTGCAGGATATTGGCGAAAGCACTGCTCTCCAAAATCTCCATCTCCAGGCGGCATGTCGCGACCGGTGTCGCGCTCTCCAGCAATGCCGCCAGACGCTCTGAAAAATCGGGCCGTTGCAACTGTTGGGCGCTGATATTGACACTGACAGGAATATCCAGTCCTTGAAGCTGCCACTGCGAAATCTGTGTCAAGGCGGTGACGATCACCCATTCGCCGATTTCGATTTCGATGGGGGAGTTCTCGATCAAGGGCAAAAACGCCGCAGGTGACAGCAAACCGCGTTGCGGGTGCTGCCAGCGGATCAGCGCCTCGGCACCGGTTACCTCACCGGTCCGTATGTTGACCTTCGGCTGGTAATACAGAACGAATTCCTTACGTTGCAGTGCCGCCCGAATCTCTTCCAGGCTGTCGCGTTGCGACTTTGCCGCGCTGTCCTGCGCCACATCGAACATGCGATACTGATTTTTGCCTTCTCTCTTGGCGGCATACATGGCCTGGTCGGCATGACGCAATAGCTGGTCCGCATCGGACGCGTCCTGAGGGAACAAGGTCACACCAATGCTGGCGGACACATCGACCGTGACCTCGCCGACGCTGATCGTCGACGAGGCGGCTTGGAGCACGCGCCGTAGCACCGAATGGCAATCCTGTGCCTGGTCGAGATCGACCAGGATCGCCACAAATTCGTCGCCGCCGAAGCGTGACAGTGTGTCGCCGTCGCGCAGTACATTTTTCATGCGGCGGGCCAGTTCGATCAGAACTTGATCGCCGACTGCATGGCCATGAGCATCGTTAATGGCCTTGAAGCCGTCGATATCCAGAAAGGCAACCGCCAATATTTGTTGACGTCTCTGGCATTGGCTCATGGCCTGTTGCAGCCGGTCAGCCAGCAAAACGCGATTGGGCAAATTGGTCAGTGCATCATAATGAGCGATATGCTCGAGTTGCTGATGTTGCGCCTTCATCCGCGTAATGTCGGAGTTGACCGATACATAGTGTTTGACCTGCCCGTGCGCATCGGCTACTGCGGTAATAGTGGTCTGTACGGCAAATATATGGCCGTCTCTGTGGCGATTCCATTTTTCGCCAGACCATTGACCATCGGCAATTAGGTCACGCCACATCGCGCTGTAGAACGATGCATCATGGCGGTCTGACTTGATAATCCGGGGGTTTTTTCCCAATAGCTCCTCGCGGCTGTAGCCGGTGAGCACGCAAAAACTCTTGTTGACGTCGACAATATTGGCCTCGGCATCGGTGATGACGATTCCTTCGAGTGCGTTGCTGAATACGCTGGCCGCGAGTTGCAAACGTTCTTCCGATCGCTTGCGTTCGGTCACATCCCGAATCACGACGCTTCCCATGGTCACCCCGTGCGGGTCGACGTACAGGCTCGATCTGATATCGGCATCGAAAATGTTTCCTCCTCCCCGCCGCATCCGAAGTTCACCGCTGCCATGTCCCGTCGCAGACCGCATCTGCAGCAGCGCTGCGAGGCGCACGTCACTGGTATCGACGATGCCATTGCGACCGCGTTTGATAAAGTCGTCCTCGGTGATGGCAAACAGCGCACAGGCGGCGGGATTGGCCGTCAGCACGGCGCCATTCGGTGTTATCTGCAAGATGGCATCGCTACTGTTGTCCACCAGTTGCCGATACCTTTCCTCGTTGTAGCGTGAAACAGAATCGGCATGTCTGCGCTTGGTAATTTCCACCTGAATGCCGGCGACGCGATAAGCCTTGCCTTCGTCGTCGAAATAGAAGCGGCCGCGAGACCACAGCCAATGTTCGGTTCCATCCGGCCACATAACACGGAACTCGACGTCATAATTTCCATGGCCACCTATCGCCTTGGCATAATTGGCATCGACTCTTTGGCGATCAGCGGGATGCACATGGGCCAGGAACGTGTCGTACCCCCACTGCGGCACCGGCTCGGTATACCCGAAACAACGATCGTGCTGCAGCGACCGTACGGCAACATTTGTCATGAGATCCATGTTCCAGTCGCCAATTTCCGCGGCGTCCAGTGCGAAGGTCAGGCGCTGTTCGCTCTCGCGCATTTTGGATTGGCTAGCCTCGAGACCGCCGTGCAAATTCTCCAGTCTTAGTAACGCGTCCGCTAGCGCAGTGCTTTTCTTGCGCAACGCGATCAGCGTAACAACCTGCGCTGAAAGCAACATCAACGAAGTACGCTGTTGCTGCGAAAACTCCCGTGCGACCCGATCGACCAGACAAAGGGTGCCTAATGCGTAGCCTTCGGCGGTCACAAGCGGCGCGCCAGCGTAAAAGCAAATGCCCGTGTCGCCCGTGACCAGGGCATGATGCGCAAAACGTTGATCCCGTGTCGCATCCGTTACCACCATCACTTCATTACCAAGAATAGCGCTGTCGCAAAATGACGCGGTTCTCGGGGTTTCTGAAATGTCCAGGCCAACTTTGGACTTGAACCACTGGCGGTCTTGGGTTACGAACGAGATCAGCGCAATCGGCACGCCAAAAATGGCGGCGGCAAGCGATGTGATGCTGTCGAAATCTTTGTCCGGCGGTGTGTCCAGAATGCCGCAATCATGCAGCGCGTCAAGTCGGCGGCGCTCGTACTCGTTGGTAGTAACAGTCGCGGGCACGTTTTAAGTCCTAGTCTAATACTTGCCCCAGTGTATTACATATAAGGTCTACCAGCGTTATGAATGATTGTCAGCCAGGGGTTTTATATCACTTCGCGCAGGAATACCCACTGTAACCCGGCGCGATGTCTGGCTTGGAACGGAACCAACATCGCCACCCCATGACACAGGTTATTTGAAAAAATTTCCACTGCTGTGCCGCCAGAAAGTATTCAGTATCGACACCGCCATGTCAGCCTGATCTGCTGCAGCCAGCAGGCGCGTCGTCTCATCTTGATTATTTGGCACAAATCCGTCCTCGACCAATGATTCAATGGCAGACATATGGAAAAATCCCATGCGCCGGTCGACCACCGTCACCTCATAATACGCACCGCTACGCGTCAGGCGCATATGCAATCCGTCCGGCGCGATCAGCGCGCGGCCCGCCACGACGCGGTCGCTGTTTCTGGCTTCGCGGACGTCGATCGCGCAGGTGCTGTTGTGACGATCGGCAAACATCGCGGTGAATTTTTCGGGCATGTGCTTTACGATGACGAGACCGGGCGACAGACGCGGCAGGGCGGTCAGCACTAGTTCCAGCGCCTGGGTAGCGCGGTCGAAGTGCTGATTGCGATGACCTTGTCGGTGGTCTGTGACATGGCGCCCGCATCGACAGGCTTTGTCAAGTCGGTAACCTGTATGACGGCACTCGCTGCAACGGCAGTAACGAATCGCTTCGGCCGCGACTGGCTGGCGAGCTTGACGCTGCGGACATCACGGTTTGGGACGCTAGGCCTCGACCGACTCCATCAACTGCTGCCGGAACCATGCATTGGCCGGATCGTTGTCCACATTTGCATGCCAGTAAAGGTACATGTCGAATGCCGGCATCTCCAGCGGCAGGGGAAGTAGCTGATTGCCGAACTGCTTGCTCGCCACCCGCGCATAACGCTCCGGCATCGTCAACAACAGATCGGTCTGGCTGACCACACGACACGCAGCGAAGTAATGCTGGCAGCGCAGGCGGATGCGCCGCTGCAAGCCGAGCCGGCTTAACTCGAAGTCTTCCAGGCCCGGTCCACGCCGACGCGAACTGGCCAATACATGATCGGCCGCAAGGTAGGTCGAGAGATCGAGCGCACCATGAACTTGCGGATGGTCACGCCGCGCCACCACCACGATTTTGTCCATCACGATGCGCTTGTGGAGGATATCGCTCGACAGCGGCAGCAGGACGTCGATCGCACAATCGAGCGTGCCGGCCGCCAATTCGCCTTCGAGTTCGCGCCGCTCGACCTGACTGGCAGCGATGCTGGCCGCTGGCGCATGCTGCGTCACGCGCAGCATCAGCGGCGGCAATACGGTCGATTCGAGCACGTCGCGCAGCGCCAGCGTGAATTGCTTCTGGGTCGTGGCCGCGTCGAAGCGGTCCAGACCGTCGAGCGTGACCTCGAAGCCGCGCAACGAGCGGCGCACCGGTTCGATGATGCTGCGCGCCAGCGGCGTCGATACCATCGCATGTCCTTGCCGCACGAATAACGGATCGTCGAACAGTATCCGCAGGCGACCGAGTGCGTGACTGATCGCCGGTTGCGTCAGGTTCAGCTTTTGGCTGGCACGAGTGACACTACCTTCGACAAAGATGGCTTCGAAGACGATGAACAGGTTGAGATCGACGCGTGATATATGCATGAGATTGATGGAGGTGTATTACACGTATTCATTTGATAGATTGTAGCGCAAGGTTTAAGCTCGATGCCAATCTGCACACACCGATTCGTTACGGGAGCAATCGATCATGGGACAAATTTATCTGGTGCGGCACGGCCAGGCCTCGTTCGGCGCGGCCGATTACGACCAGTTGTCGGTACTCGGCACTGAACAGGGAAGACTGCTCGGCGAGTGGTTCGCCAATGGCGGCAAGCAATTTGACCGGGTCGTAACCGGTGGCATGTTGCGCCATCGGCAAACGGCCGACGCCTGCATTGGTGCTTTGCCCAAAAAAATGCGCTGCGATCTCGACTGGCAATCCGATGTCGGCTTCAACGAATACGATCACGAAGAGGTACTGGTGCGGCATCGTCCGGATTTCGCCGAGGCAGAAGCGGTCAAACGATTTCTGGCTGAAACCGATAATGCCAAGCGCGTGTTCCAGCAAATATTCCAGGACGCCATGGCGCGCTGGATGAGTGGCGAGCATGACGCCGACTATTCCGAATCGTGGCCAGTCTTTCGCGCCCGCTGCGTGGCGGCGCTCGAGCGCGTGCTTGCTGCAGCGCAGCCGTCGCAGAACATCATCATCTTTACGTCCGGCGGCACGATTTCGACATTGTGCCAGCATGTGCTGGGCATGCCTGACAAAAAAGTCGCGGAGCTCAATTGGACACTCGTCAATAGCGCCGTCACCAAGCTTTTCTACCAGCCCGGGGTAGTCAACCTGAGCTATCTCAACAATTACGCCCATCTCGAATGGCTCGGCGAACAACACGCCGTCACCTATCGTTAATTCCTCAGGCATTTCACCAAGGACATTCATGACATCGACCAACCTGTTCGACCTGACCGGCAAGATCGCCCTCGTCACCGGCTCCAGCCGTGGTATCGGTGAAGGCATCGCCAAAACGCTCGCGGCCTATGGTGCCCACGTCATTGTGTCGAGCCGCAAGATCGATGGCTGCGAAGCGGTCGCCGCTGCGATTCGCGAAGCCGGCGGCAGTGCCGAAGCGATCGCTTGCCATATCGGCGAAATGGCCCAGATCGATCAGATCTTCGCCGACATCGAAGCGCGCCACGGCCGGCTCGATATCCTCGTCAACAATGCAGCCACCAATCCGCATTTCGGCTCGATTTTCGATACCGACCTGTCGGCGTTCCAAAAAACCGTCGATGTGAATATCCGCGGCTATTTCTTCATGTCCGCCAAAGGCGCCAAGCTGATGGCCAAGAATGGCGGCGGCAGCATCGTTAATGTTGCTTCGATCAACGGCGTCACGCCCGGTCCGCAGCAAGGGATCTACTCGATTACCAAGGCGGCCGTGATCTCCATGACCAAGGCGTTCGCCAACGAATGCGCAGCGATGGGCGTGCGGGTCAATGCGCTTTTGCCAGGCGCTACCGATACCAAATTCGCGTCGGCACTGTTTCACAATCCGGTGATCCTGGAAAAAGCGCTGGCGCGAATTCCATTGAAGCGCGTGGCCGAACCGGACGAGATGGCAGGCGCCGTGCTGTACCTGGCTTCGAATGCATCGAGCTACACGACGGGCACCAGCATCAATGTCGACGGCGGTTTTCTGTCGAGCTGATTTTATCTAAACGAGCGATCACACCCAATTCGGCGCGCAGCAGCGTGCCAACTCAAGGAGCATTAAATGGATTTCACGTACAGCCCCAAAGTGCAACAACTGCAAGCGCGCTTGATTGCGTTCATGGACGAGCATGTCTTGCCCAACGAAGCCGCATTCCACGCCGAAATCGAAGCCAACCGTCAGGCCGGCAATGCCTGGATTCCAACCAAGATCATGGAGACGCTGAAAGAAAAAGCGCGTGCCGCCGAATTGTGGAATCTGTTCTTGCCCGAGTCACGCCACGGTGCCGGCCTGACTAACCTTGAATACGCGCCACTGTGCGAAATCATGGGCCGTGCAAGCTGGTCGCCGGAAGTCTTCAATTGCGGCGCGCCCGACACCGGCAACATGGAAGTGCTGGCGCGTTACGGCACGCCCGAGCAGCAGCAGCAATGGCTGGTGCCGCTGCTGGCCGGCGAGATCCGCTCCTGCTTTTCGATGACCGAGCCCGCAGTGGCGTCATCGGACGCGACCAACATCGAAAGCCGTATCGAGCGCGACGGTGACGAGTATGTGATCAACGGCCGCAAATGGTGGTCGTCGGGCGCCAACGATCCGCGCTGCAAGGTCTTTATTTTCATGGGCAAGACCGATCCGTCGAACCCCAACCGCCATCAGCAGCAATCGATGATCATCGTGCCGCGCGATACGCCGGGCGTGTCGATCTTGCGCCACTTGCCGGTGTTCGGTTTCGACGATGCGCCGCATGGCCATGCCGAAATGTTGTTTGAAAACGTGCGGGTGCCGGCATCGAACATGCTGCTTGGCGAAGGACGCGGTTTCGAGATCGCCCAGGGCCGCCTTGGACCTGGCCGCATCCACCATTGCATGCGCCTGATCGGCTTGGCCGAGCGCGCACTGGAGCAGATGTGCAAGCGCACCTTGTCTCGCGTCGCTTTCGGCAAGCCGGTAGCTGAGCAAACGGTCACACTGGAGCGCATCGCCGACGCTCGCATTCTGATCGACCAGGCGCGGTTTCTGGTGTTGAATGCAGCGCAGATGATGGACACGGTCGGTAACAAGGCTGCGGCCAAGGAAATCGCCATGATCAAAGTGGCAGCGCCCAACATGGCATGCCAGGTCATCGACTGGGCGATCCAGGCGCAGGGCGGCGGTGGCATGACCGACCCGTTCCTGGCCCATGGCTATGCCGGTGCCCGTTCGCTGCGTCTGGCCGATGGCCCGGACGAAGTCCATCGTAACCAGATCGGCAAACTCGAGCTGTCGAAGTACAAGCCGAAGCGTCCACAGTAACGATGGCGGAGGAGACGTCATGACCCAACCCATGTTCGCCGGAAAAGTCGTCCTCGTGACCGGTGGCGCCGGTGGCATCGGTCGCGCCACGGCGCTGGCGTTCGGGCGCGCCGGCGCCACGGTCGCCGTGTCGGACAGGGCAGTCGAAGGCGGCGAGCAGACCGTCCACCTGATTCGTGAGGCGGGCGGCATCGCTTCGTTTATCAAGGCCGATGTCACGGTCGCCGCAGAAGTCGAGTCGCTCGTCGCGCAAGTGGTGCATGCCCACGGCCGGCTAGACTGCGCATTCAACAATGCCGGTATCGAGGAGGAATGCCAGCCGACGGCATTGTGCGAAGAAGCGCAGTTCGACCGCATCATCGACGTCAACGTAAAAGGCACCTGGCTGTGCATGAAATACGAAATCCTGCAGATGCAAAAGCAAGGTCGTGGCGTCATCGTCAACACCGCCTCGGTGGCGGGGCTGGTCGGCTCGCCGACGCAGCCCATCTACGCGGCCAGCAAGCACGCAGTGGTCGGCCTGACCAAGAGTGCCGCGGCCGAATATGGCCGCGCTGGCATTCGCATCAACAGCGTGTGTCCGGCAGTGATTCGTACCGAGATGATGGATCGCGCGATTGCACGCGAGCCGCGTCGCGAAAAGTCGCTGATCAAGGCGCATCCGATCGGGCGAGTTGGCGAAGCCGATGAAGTGGCCGCAGCGGTATTGTTCCTGTGTTCCGATGCGGCGTCTTTCATGATCGGGCATCAGCTTGCGGTCGATGGAGGATTGACCATAATCTGATGCAGCAAACCGATTTTTTGAACTTGTTTTAAAGAGCCGGCCCATGCTGGCTTTACCCATTTCGACGGAGCGACCATGAGTGATTTTCCCTGGATCAAATCTTATCCACCCGGCATGCAGTGGGATGTTGAATTGCCGGTCATGCCGGCGCAGCAGATTCTCGACGACGCCGCCGAAAAATGGGGCGACAAGACCGCACTCAATTTCATGGGGCGCAAGATCAGCTACCGTGATTTGCAGGCAATGACCGACCAGGCCGCAAAGGGCTTTCAGGCGCTAGGCGTCGGGCCGGGTACGCATGTCGGCCTGTACCTGCCGAACACCCCGCATTACGTCATCAGTTTTTTCGGCGTGCTCAAGGCTGGCGGCACGGTGGTCAACTATTCGCCGCTGGATGCCGAAAAGGTCATCGGTCATAAAGTCGAGGACAGCCAGACCGACATCATCGTCACGCTGGACCTGACCGTGCTCTATCCGCAGATCGACAAGATGCTGGGCCAGACCCGCCTGCAAAAAATCGTCATCGGCAATATGGCCGAAATGAGCGCGCAACCGGAGGCCACTGCCGCTTACCTGAAGCAGGCCAGCATGCTGGCCGACGTCGGCTTCGACGCGCAACACATTGCTTTCGCGACGTTGCTCGACAATGATGGCGTTTATCACGCCCATCCGATCGGCGATCCCGCCAAGGCGCTGGCAGTTTTGCAGTACACGGGCGGCACCACCGGCTTGCCTAAGGGTGCGATGCTGACGCACGGCAATCTGACAGCGGCGACGGCCCAGTTCCTCACCACGACCGCAGGCGATCCACCTATCTTGCAGGAAGGACAGGAGCGCGTGCTCGCGGTATTGCCGCTG
>JACMQD010000339.1 GCA_014377155.1 Herminiimonas sp. | reverse complement strand
GGCAAGCGCTATGGTTTGCAGACGATGTGCGAAGGTGGCGGCATGGCGAACGTGACGATTATCGAGCGACTGTAGGGCGGGAGCGCCTGCGACGTAACCGGTTCCTGAGCGGCGTTGTATCTATCAAATCGTCATGCCGGCACAATCTCCTCCAAGTTGAACAATCAGGAGCGGGGCATGGCCAAGCTGCAATCTCAGACATCGAAGGAAATGGTCTGGCGCGATCATGTGGTACTGGATGCCGCGAGCGGCATGAGTATTGCGGCCTTGTGCCGCGATGAGGCAATTTCGGAAGGCAATTTCTATGCATGGCGTACCAAACTTCGCTTTGGCAAGTCTGACCTGTCTGCGCCACCACCACGGTCTACTTTCATTGATCTCGGTGCCGTCAACAGCTTCGGTGGCAGTACCACAGCAAAGGATTTGCCGGCGCCATCACCACCAGCGATGCCCTGCTTCGACATCCGCATCGATCTCGGCGGCGGCGTCGTACTCACGATCGCGAGGCGCTGATGTTCTTCCCCGAAGGTCAGGTGCGTGTGTTCCTCTATGGACAGCCGGTCAACATGCGCTTGTCGTTCGATGGCCTGTACGCACTGGCCAAGCACGTCATGCTCCAGGACCCATCGTCGGGTAATTTGTTCACTTCTATCAACCGGCGCGCCACCCAGATCCGGGTTCTGTATTTCGATCGCAATGGCCTGTGGGTGTGGGCCAAGCGGCTCGAACAAGGCCGCCTTGTCAGTAAGTGGGCCGATGTAGCCAGCTGCGAAATGGACTGGACGGGACAGAAGCTGCTGCTCGAAGGCATCGAGCCAAAGCAGGTTCGACGACGCTATGAAAAGCCTGTCATTCAATCTCAAAATACACCTATTTACCCTGCAAAGAATTTATAATATTGACATGCAATTCAATCATCAATCCGATGCCGAAGTTGTCCACCCGACGGTGGCATTGAGCGCTGCGGACATGGTCAGACTGCTTGATGTGAAGGATCGCAAAATCGTCCATTTTCGCCGCCAGGTCGCCTGGTTCCAGCGCCAGATATTTGGTCCGAAGAGCGAGCGCCGCCTGCCCGAACCCGATGGCGTTCAGGGTACGCTGGACGAATTGTTCGAGATCGTCCCCGACGTTCCCTCGCCCGCCAAGTAGAGCAAGATTACCGCACATGGGCGCGAACACAAGAACAAGAACCAGATCGACAGCGACGACGAATCGGCATTGTTCTTTGACGATTCAAAAGTACCGGTGGAAGTCATCGCCGTCCCCAATCAAGACGCAGCCGGTCTCGACCCAGCCGACGATGAGAGGATCGGCGAAAAAGTCAGCCATCGCCTTGCGCAGCGGCCCGGCAGCTATGTCATAGCTGAAATACGTTCGCCCGGTCATCAAGCCGCGCGCCACCCGAATGCTGGCCTGCCCGCCGGCGCCCGTTGGCGTTCTCGACGGCTGCCGCGCGGATGTCAGCTTCATCGCCGGCATGATCATCGACAAGTTTGCTTATCACCGGCCGTTGTATCGTCAGCACGTCAAATTGCAGGATGCCGGAATCAACGTCAGTCGCGCCTGGGTGACGAGGCTGATGTCGGCTGCCGTATCGCTGATCGAGCCGATCTTCGACGCGAAACTGGAGTCGATCCGGTTGTCGCGCGTCATCGAAATGGACGAAATGCCGATCAAGGCTAGTCGCGCCGGCCCCGGCAAGATGAAGGCGGCGTATTTCTGGCCGGTGGTGGGTGAACAGGATGAAATCTGCTTCCTGTATTGCCCCAGCCGTGCGGCCAGACACATTGAAGATGCGCTCGGTCCGCATGCCGATCAGGTTCTTGACGCGATCGCTGCCTTGTACAAGGTCGAGCAGCAGATTCGCAACGTCGCTCTGACCGGGCCGGCAAAGCACGCACGCCGGCAGGAACAGTCCAAACCGGTCATCGATCGATTCTTCGCTTGGATCGACGAGCAGTTCGACAAGCAGGGCTTCCTGCCGAGCAGTCCCTTCCTGGGTGCGCTGGCATATATCCGTGAGCGCCGAGCGGGGCTGTGCGTCTATCTTGAGGACCCGGAGGTATCGATCGACACCAATCATCTGGAGCGTGCCTTGCGGGTCATCCCGATGGGCAAAAAGAATTGGTTGTTCAGCTGGACGGAGCTGGGTGCCAGGCATATCGGTATCGTGCAAAGCCTTCTGGCCACCTGCCGGCTGCACGACATCAATCCGTATGACTACTTCGTCGACGTCTTGCAGCGTGTCGGCCAGTACCCGGCGTCACTGGTGCATCAGCTCACACCGCGCATCTGGAAGCAAATGTTTGCCGCCAACCCGTTGCGGTCCGACTTGCATGATCTTGCAGGGCGGCGTATGCACGTCGGCAGATGATCGGTTACATGTGAAAGGCGCTTCGCCCTTGGAGAATCGCGTGATCTTGAGTGGAGATTGCAAAACCGGGCAGCAGTGGGGAGCGGCAAGAATCTACTCCTTTCATAGGACGCGCCAAGTAACATATTTATTGCGCTGGTTTGCAGAGTAACAAAATGTCGTCGCTTAAGAGAAAACTAAATTTGATACATTCTTAGTATAAAAACATCATGCGTCATAGGAGAGTCTTAGCGGAGGGATGTAACAAAATTAGTTTTGTCGACACCAGTGGACGTTGAGATTCGGGCAGAATTTTGCAAACACTGTACGCAGAAAGCAACCGCAGCGCGCCGACAAATGGTTTTTGAATGCAGTCGTTCTCACGCTCAAAGGCCGGCATCATTATCGTTGGCGCGCGGTTGATCAAGACGGTTTTACTCTCGATATCTTGATGCAAAGTCGCCGTAACCGACATGCCGCGAAACGCTTTTTCCGCAAACTCATGAACCATTTGCGCTATACGCTGCGTGTCATCATTACCGACAAATTGAAAAGCTACGCGGCGGCAAAACGCGAGATCCTGCCAAGCACAGAACATCGCCAGCACAAGGGGTCGAACAACCGATGCGAGGTATCGCATCGACCCACCAGACAACAAGAAAAACAGATGCGACAATTCCAATCCCCGCGCCACGCACAACGATTTTTGTCGACCCATGCGGCTATCAATAATCTCTTCCGCATTCGCCGCTTTTATGCCACGGCGCCGGCATATCGAGAAGCACGTCAACACGCCTTTTCAATATGGCACGAGGCAAGTTGCGCCCATGGTTCCAATAATGCATAAAACGGTGCTCAATTTGGCGTAAATTTAACCAAGAAAATTGATCTCTCGTTTTTCGCTCAACAAGTTGACAGTACCTTGCTACGCCCATCAAAATTTCGGCCAGCCTGGTCGCAGCGTAATGCGGCAAGTCGGTCCGCATAAGTTGTTCGCGCGACGGTCGGACCTGAGGTTTCCCATCTCGAATTAGGGGGGCATTGGCGCATGGAGATATCTATGTGCATTACCAAAGCTTCGCAATCGGGAGAACAATGCCGCTAAAAAAGGACCAGTCCTGCGACGCCTGAGTGAGTCCTTTGATTACTCCAAAATCAATCGTCATTCTCTTCGTGGGGCTGAAAGTAGCCGCTAGCAGAAATTGCCGCGCATTCGGGACGCCGCTGCGGTGCGTTCCAGAAACCTCGGCGGTTGCGCCCCATCGCTCATCCAACGGCATCGAAAAGGACGTCGAGAGCCCGGTCTGCAGACGGGCCGTGCCGGACTCTACCAAGCCCAGTCGTGTCACGTTGACGTTCGCATCCATGTGCACGGTTTGGATCTCCTTGCTAAGAATGGCATTGATCGTTACATCGCTTTTACCGCTACCAATCACGGCATTTGCCGTCGGCAGCTTGACACCGAGTTCGGCACCAAGAGCCGTCGTATCGTCCACTACAAAAGCCCGTTTCAATACGACGTTCGTATCGCCAAAGCCGCGATCGCGCGATCCGTCAGTGTTGCGCATCAGTACATGTGCCTCACCGCCGAGCAGAATGCCCCATTCCTTGTTAAAGGCGAGCTTGAACTGATAGGGAATGCTGTCGCGTTTCATGTCGCTGCTTTTTGATTGCAGCCAACCGAGTTCAAGTTCCAGTTGACCTGCGACCGGCAACTGAGCAGGACTGGAAACGGATGGGCGATAAGGCGTGACGGCAGTCTCATCATCCGCATAGGCGGCCAGACTGATCAAACTGGCGCAAAGAAATAAAAGTTTTTTCATAGGGCTCCGGGAATACGGCATGGGGCAGTCGCTGTAGCGCCAGCCTCGAAATCAGCAGGCTTGCGGCCACGTCAGAATGTGTGATTTCCCCCCGTTTTGCAAGCGATTGTGACTATGTGGCGCGCGTCCTCCTGTACTTGGCGTCCGCCGGATTGTGCGCTTGCCAAACGCAAAACGCAGATCAGTCACCAAACAAAGCGACGTGCGCCAGCGTGCGATTGAAATCGCTGAGGTCGGTCGTTGTATGCTTCTCGACATGGTTCACAAGCGCATCAACGGGCGCAGCACGAATCGCACAATGAACCAAACAGACAGCGCGGCCGCCACGACCTGCCCAGCTTGCTGCCCCAATCTGTTCCACAAAATCTTACACGACCCGCGTGCCGAAGTATCACGGTTCTGCTCACGCGGCTTTGGACAACCGCAGAGTCCCCTGCTTCGCGCCGC
>JACMQD010000338.1 GCA_014377155.1 Herminiimonas sp. | reverse complement strand
TCACCAGTCGCACATAGTTGCGGGTTTCGGGATACGGGGGAATCTGGTTCTTGTATTTTTGTACCGCGCCTTCGCCGGCATTGTACGACGCGATGACCAGTTCCGGCTTGTTCGGAAACATCCTGTGCAGATCACGCAGATAACGCGCGCCGAGCCGGATGTTGATCAGCGGTTCGGACAGCTTTTGCTCGATGGTTTTCTTGCGGTCGGTTTGCACGCCATATCGCTCGGCGGTGGCCGGCATGATCTGCATCAGTCCGACAGCGCCTTTGGGCGACACGGCAAGCGGATTGAAGCCCGACTCGGCCGCCGTGATCGCCTTGAGAAGTGCCGGTTCGAGGTTGAAATCGCTGGCGGCCTGGTTCAGCAGCGGTTCGTATTTTTTCAGGTTCGGATGCTTGGTCAGATAAGCCGACAACGGCGTGGCAAGCGGTGCAGGCGATGGCGCCGGCGCTGTCAGATCGTCCGAATCGAAGGCCTGGTCGCCGCGCACGAATAACTGATAACGCGCATCGACTTTTTCAGTTGAAAAATGTGCATGGCCGGCCTCATCGATATAGCCGAAGATATCCGCGCGCGCATGAAGTGGCGCCAGCAGAATCGACAGCAAGACCAACGCGGCCGCGATGCGCATTAAATGTCCGCTTCCGCTTCGTTACCGTGTTCTTCGATCCATGAGCGGCGCGCAGCTGCTTCGCCTTTGCCCATCAGCATGTTGAAACGGGCTTCCGAGGCGTCGAGGTCAAGGTCGCCCAGCGTGATCGGCAACAGTCGGCGTGTATCCGGGTTCATCGTAGTTTCCCATAGCTGCTCTGCATTCATTTCGCCCAGGCCCTTGAAGCGCGAAATGCTCCAGCCGGATTCCTTCACGCCGTCCTTGCGCAGCTTGTCCTCGATCGCGGTCAGTTCGCCATCGTCGAGCGCATAGATCTTTTGCGCCGGTTTCTTGCCGCGTGCGGGCGCATCGACGCGGTACAGGGGCGGCCGGGCGACACAGATGTTGCCACTGTCGATCAGTTTAGGGAAATGCCTGAAAAAAAGCGTCAGCAACAACACCTGAATATGCGAACCGTCAACGTCGGCATCCGACAGGATACAAATCCTGCCGTAGCGCAAGCCGCTCAAATCGGGCGTGTCGTTTTTGCCATGTGGATCGACACCGATGGCCACCGCGATGTCATGAATTTCGTTGTTGGCGAACAGGCGATCAGGCTCGGTTTCCCAAGAGTTAAGCACTTTGCCGCGCAACGGCAGGATCGCCTGGAATTCCTTGTCGCGCCCCATCTTTGCCGAGCCGCCGGCCGAGTCGCCCTCGACCAGAAAGATTTCATTGCGCGACACGTCCGACGATTCGCAATCGGTCAACTTGCCCGGCAAAATCGCCACACCCGACGATTTCTTTTTTTCGATTTTCTGCGCCGAGCGCAGGCGTGACTGCGCCTGTTTGATGACCAGTTCTGCCAGCTTTTTACCTTGGTCGACATGCTGGTTGAGCCACAATTCGAGCGGCGGTCGGGTAAAGGTCGACACCAGCTTGACGGCGTCGCGCGAATTCAGGCGCTCCTTGATCTGCCCTTGGAATTGCGGATCCAGCACCTTGGCCGACAACACGAAGGAAACCCGCGCGAACACGTCTTCGGCCAAGAGCTTGACGCCTTTGGGCAGTAGAGAATGCAGTTCGACGAAACTTTTAACCGCGCCGAACAGGCCTTCGCGCAAACCGGATTCATGAGTGCCGCCGGCCGACGTCGGGATCAGGTTGACATACGATTCGCGCACCACGTTGCCGTCTTCCGTCCACGCCACTACCCACGTCGCGCCTTCGCCCTCGGCAAAGCCCTCGGCGTCCTTGCCCGCATGCTGGGCGCCTTCGAACAGCGGAATCAGCGGTTGCGAGCTGGTTGCCTGCGCCAGCGATTCGAGCAGGTAGCCGCGCAAGCCCTGATCGTATTGCCAGGTCTGGACGTCCCCGGTTTTGGCCGTGGTCAACGTCACTTTGACACCGGGCAGCAGGACCGCCTTGGATCGCAGCAAGCGATGCAGTTCGGCCTGCGGAATAATGCCGGAGTCGAAATATTTCGGGTCGGGCCATGCCGTCACGCGCGTGCCGGATTTTTTTTCTTCACGGGCGATCGGCCGCGTCTTCAATTTTTCGATTACGTCACCGTCGGCAAATGCCATCCGATGCATCCCGCCTTCACGCCATACCGTGATCTCAAGTCGTGTCGACAGCGCATTGGTGACCGATACGCCGACGCCATGCAGGCCGCCCGAAAACGAATACGCGCCGCCGGAACCCTTGTCGAACTTGCCGCCGGCATGCAGGCGTGTAAAGACGATTTCGACCGTCGGTACTTTTTCTTCAGGATGCATGCCGACCGGAATGCCACGACCATCGTCTTCGACGCTGACGCTGCCATCGACGTTGAGTGTGACGTCGATGTGCTTGGCATAGCCGCCCAGCGCCTCATCGGACGCATTGTCGATCACTTCCTGGATAATGTGCAGCGGATTTTCGGTGCGGGTGTACATGCCGGGGCGTTGTTTGACCGGTTCAAGTCCTTTAAGGACGCGGATCGATGATTCGCTGTATTCGGGTAGTGCAGATTTTTTGGTTGCCATTCGGTGATAAGCCAGGTGAGGACAAATTCGGAGTTGCACGATTCAACGACTAAAAGTTTCTGCATTCTAATGAAAAAAATCCATGCCCGTGTTTAGAGTGTCTTTCCTCGACAAATAAAATTGGTAAGGGCAGTCGTTATTTCCAAAATTCCATAAATTCGGCGGCATGAATCGGTCGGGGCTGGACAGAAATCGTAGCGGTTAGATAGCCTCACCGCGGTTTGTTTCTCGTTCCTGACTATAAAACACCATGTTTCACGTTAGCATTGATATAGTTGCAAAGTTTCGGTTCGAGATGAGCACAGTCGCGGTAAGCGCCGTGCATTAACCCGAGATGGTATCCCGCTTCATTTTTTCAATTGTAATCAACGACATGCACATGCAAAGTTACCCTTTCGCAGTCAGACTGCTTGGATTCGCCGAAGAAGATGCCGCGATGTTCGATGCGCGCTTCGACGAATGGCCGGGCAAGAAGTACATGCGGCTCTTGAGCGGCAATCTGCAGGACCCCGACCTCTATATCGCCAATGGCGAAAACCTGAAGGCAGTGGTCGATCTGGCCGATCTGAAACCCAGCGACATCCGGCCGGCATTGCTGATCGGCGCGCCGGCGGTGACGTTGCCGTATGCGTTTTTGATCAAGCCGTTGAGCTGGGGTCTGGTATTCGAGACGCTCGACAAGATGATCGAATCGCGCGCCGATGCGCTGAGCAAACTGGCTGCTTCGGGCATGGTGGCCGTACCGGAACGTCGTCGCCGCAACCGCGTCGACATCGATTTGACTGATCCCGACGACTATAAGCAGATGCGTACAATGGCGCCAGAAGCCGGCGGCGTGCTGGTGGTGGACAAGAACCCCGCTTTTCGCGCTAACCTGGCGGACCTGCTGCTGCGCTACAACCTGCCGGTGGCGTGGGTCAGCGATGAAGTGCGGGCCGTCGATGTGTGCGAAAAGCAGCCGATTTCGCTGGTCATGATCAACACGTCGACGCCGGGCATTGATCCATTTCGGCTGGCCAGTGTGCTGCGCGATACCACCTGTGCCAGGAAAACGGTGGTCGTGCTACTGGTTAGCGCGCCGTTTTCGTTCGACGTCGACAAGGCGCAGCGGTGTGGTGTGGATGGGTATTTGCTGAAGCCGCTGGCGGGGAGTCATTTGTTTGCAGTGTTGAAGAAGTTTTTGCCGGGGCTTAAGTAGACACCTATCCCCCTATTTACTCAGCAACCGCATCCCTCTCTCCAACCCCTCGATAGTCACCGGAAACATCCGATTATTCATAATCTGCCGAATCACCGAAATCGACTGCCGATATTGCCACAAACCTTCCGGTTCCGGATTGAGCCAGATGAACTTTGGAAAGGCATGGGTAAACCGTTGCAACCATTCGGCACCGGCTTCTTCGTTGTTGTATTCGACCGAGCCACCTGGCTGCAGGATTTCATACGGACTCATGGTGGCGTCACCGACAAAAATCAGCTTGGTGTCCGGTGTATATTTGCGCAAGATATCCCAGGTCGGAAAGCGTTCTGCATGTCGCCGCCGGTTGTTCTTCCAGACATAATCGTAGACGCAGTTGTGGAAATAAAAGAATTCCATATTCTTGAACTCGGTCTTCGAGGCGGAAAACAATTCCTCGGTACGCGCGATGTGGTCGTCCATGGTGCCGCCGACGTCGAGCAGCATCAACACCTTGATCTTGTTGCGGCGTTCGGGCTGCATGCGGATATCGAGATAGCCGGCATTGTTGGCGGTGGCACGGATCGTGTCGTCGAGCGCCAATTCGTCCTCGGCACCTTCGCGGGCGAACTTGCGCAGTCGCCGCAGCGCGACCTTGATGTTGCGCGTGCCGAGTTCGCGTTCGGCGTCGTAGTCACGATAGGCCCGCGCTTCCCACACCTTGACCGCGGTGCGGTTGCCGCCTTCGCCGCCGATGCGGATGCCTTCCGGATTCTGGCCACCGTTGCCGAAGGGCGAGGTGCCGCCGGTGCCGATCCATTTGCTGCCACCTTCGTGGCGCTCCTTCTGCTCCTTGAGCAATTCGTTGAGACGATCCATCAGCTTGTCATAGCCGAATTTTTCCAGTTGCGCCAGTTGCTCGGGCGTCAGTTCGCGCTGCATGCGCTTCAACAGCCAGTCAAGCGGAATATCGGCATTCTTGTCGAACACGGCATCGATGCCCTTGAAGTACAGACCGAACGCTTTGTCGAACTTATCGTAGTGCGCTTCGTCCTTGACCAGGGTCAGGCGCGAGAGGAAATAAAAATCATCAAGCGAGTTGTCGATGACGTTCTTTTGCATGGCCTCCAGCAGGATCAGGAATTCCTTGATCGATACCGGAATCTTGGCATCCTTCAAGGTAAAAAAGAAATCGATTAACACGGCAAATCCTTACAGGTCTAATTTGAATCGCAAATGCTGCCGCACGGCCGGCCACTCCGATTCGACGATCGAGAACACTACCGTATCGCGATAGCCGCCATGGGCATTGATCTGATGGTTACGCAAGATGCCATCTTGCTTGGCGCCGATGCGCAAAATCGCCGCGCGCGATGCGTAGTTCATGAAATGAGTGCGAAACTCGACTGCGATGCACTGCAGATCGTCGAACGCATGACCCAGCAACAGCAGCTTGGCTTCGGTATTGATGCCGGTGTGCTGAGCGCTGGCGGCGGTCCAGGTCGAGCCGATCTCGACTCGGCGGTTTGCGGCGTCGATATGCATGAAGGTAGTCATGCCGCAGACTGCGCCGGTGTCGTTGCGCCGCATCGCAAACGGCAGCATGCTGCCATTGGCTTGCAGACCCAGGCGACGCGTGATTTCGGCACCCATCGCATCCGGCGTCGGAATCGACGTGTACCACAGCGACCAGAGCTCACCATCGGCAACCGCCGCGCACAGGCCGTCATGATGGGTTTGGGCCAATGGCTCCAGTGTCACATGCGTGCCGCGCAGCGTGATCGGTTCGGCGAACGGCATGGGCTGCCTCAGCGGTTGTTCTTGGACATGAAAACCAGGCGCTCGAACAGGTGCACGTCTTGCTCATTCTTGAGCAGCGCGCCGTGCAGCGGTGGCACCACAGTCTTGGCGTCCTTGCTGCGCAGCGCTTCTGCCGGAATATCTTCGGCCAACAACAGCTTCAGCCAGTCGAGCAATTCCGAGGTCGACGGCTTTTTCTTGAGGCCGGGCACGTCGCGCACTTCATAAAAAGTCTGCAGGGCCTGTGCCAGCAAATCTTTTTTCAATGTGGGGAAATGCACATCGACGATCTGCTGCATCGTGTCTTTGTCCGGAAACTTGATGTAATGGAAAAAGCAACGGCGCAGGAAAGCGTCCGGCAATTCTTTTTCATTGTTGGAGGTAATGATCACCAGCGGCCGATGCTTGGCCTTGACCATTTCGCGGGTCTCGTAGACATAGAATTCCATGCGATCGAGTTCGCGCAGCAGGTCGTTCGGAAATTCGATGTCGGCCTTGTCGATTTCATCGATCAGCAACACTTGCTGTTGATCGGCATCGAAGGCTTGCCACAAGACGCCTTTGACGATGTAGTTATGAATATCCTTGACCCGTTCGTCGCCCAATTGCGAATCGCGCAGCCGGGAAACCGCGTCATACTCGTATAATCCCTGCTGCGCCTTAGTGGTGGACTTGATGTGCCATTGCTGAAGCGGCATGCCAAGCGCGGCCGCAACCTCTTCCGCCAGCATGGTCTTGCCGGTCCCCGGCTCACCCTTGATCAATAGAGGCCGCTGCAATGTCATGGCGGCATTGACTGCCAGCTTCAGGTCATCAGTGGCAACGTAGGTTTGGGAACCTTGGAATCGTGTGTCGTGTCGCATACGGTTATGTCATCATTCAGAAAATAAAATCGAGTATAAGCGAGAAAGAGTCTGCGAGCAGCACGCGGCTTCGCCATCTGACCATCTGGTTATTTCGACCACAACAGATCGAACATGAAAATTTCCCTCTTGAGGGTCTGGGCCATCTGGCGCAGATTCCGTCGTGGCGCACGCCACAGTAACGAGTTGCATCTGGAGTATGCGCCGCAGGTCGATGCGCTGATGCAGCGCGCCGATCCCATCGCTTCATGGAACGAACGCGCCAACTGGATGATCGATGTGGCCGACTGGGTGCGCCGCGAGCCGCGCGTAAGCCTGCTCGATGACAGTGAATGGCGTCGCGACAAGCATCAGCGCACCGGGTTTCTGCTCGACTGGCTCGACAATCATCGTGACATCAAACGGGTGGTACAGGCAACGTTACAAAAAACCTTGCGTGAGGCGGTCGGACCCGAGCTGTTTTCGGCAACCGGGCTGCCTCGCGAGCCCGCTTTTTTCAGCGAACTGTCGGAGCGTGTTGTCAAGCTGGTGTTGCCGCGGCCGCCGACACAGCAGGATCTGTCAACGCTGTTTACCGCGATGTTTCCCGAGCCCGAAGATGCCGACTGGTTGCTGGGGCTGGATCATGACACCTTGTCGCGGCTGTGGAAGATGTGCGCCGACGACGGCATCGCGCACTCGTACCGGCAGCAGGTCGACGAGGCACTGTTGTATCTGGTGACGATGGTCGTGTCGGTCGGCGTCAGCCCGGCGTTTCGCGAAAGGCTGGAGCCGCGCATGCCGCTGCAGGCCACGCCGTTCATGGCCTTGCGCCGGGAACTGGAAACCTATCTCATGACCAGTGCGCAAAACGACGCCGCGCTGCGCAGCGTGCGTATGCTGATTGCGGTTTGTCAGGCGCAGACAGACCGTATCTATCTGCATCTGGATGAGTTCGGCGTCTCGGTCGGACTGGTCTATCACACCGAGCGCATGCGCGCGCAATTGGCGCGCATGGCGCGCTTGATCGACCTGCGCGCGACCTCCCACTTCGGCCAGGGAAGTGGCCAGGTGCAGGCGCTGCTGGTGGACCTAATTACCGCGCATCACAACCGGTCTTCGATCCGGGTTTTGGTTAGCCGCAGTTTTTCGCTATTGGCGCGCAAGATGGTCGAGCGCAATGCCGATCATGGCGAGCAATACATCGCACGCGATCGCAGCCAGTACCGGGCCATGTTCAAGGCTGCGTGCCTCGGCGGCGTGGTCACGGCCTTCACGCAACTGATCAAGGTCGGGGTGGCAGGCGCAGGAATGGCACGCTTCTTCGAGGGCCTTTTCGCTTCGCTGACTTTTGCCACCAGCTTCATCGTCATCAGCGCCATCGGCGGGGTGCTCGCCACCAAGCAGCCTGCCGTCACCGCCCCGGCGCTGGCCTCGAAAATGGGTGCACTCGATACGGTCGACGGCTTGCGCATGCTGTTGTCGGAAATCGCCTGGCTGCTGCGTTCGCAGGCTGCTGCCGTGTTCGGTAATGTTATCGCCGTCATTCCGGTGATGCTCATGCTGGTGTTGACGATGCTACTCGTGCTGGGAGTGCCGGTGATGAATGTCGCCAAGGCGCATGCGACGATGGCATCGCTGTCGATTGTCGGTGTCACGCCGTTATTTGCCGCGTTCACGGGTGTACTGCTATGGGTGGCAAGTCTGTCGGCCGGCTTTGCCGATAACTGGTTTGCGCTGCGCCGCCTGCGGGAATCCCTAACCCATCACCGGCGCCTGGTGCGCTCGCTCGGCGCCGCCCGCGCAGAGCGCGTGGCCATGTGGCTCGAACACAATATCTCTGGCTTGGCGGGCAATATATCGCTGGCGATATTGCTCGGCATGACACCGGTGTTCGCACAGTTTTTCGGCCTGCCGCTGGATGTCCGGCATGTGACGCTGTCGACAGCATCGCTGACGTCGGCGGCCGCGATGCTTGGCTGGCCGATTCTGTTTTCGGTGCAGTTTTGGTTGGCAGTGGCCGGCATCTTCGCTATTGGCATTCTCAATGTCAGCGTCGCGTTCGGTTGCTCGCTTACTCTTGCATTACAGGCGCGTGACGTGCCGGCTCGGGTACGGCGACTGGTTTTTCGCGCAATGTTAAGGCGCTTTACCGCGTCACCGCAGGCCTTTCTGTTCCCTGAAAGGCAGGATGCGGCCAGCATGCCGGCACGGCCCACCGTCGAGCCGGATGCTGCTGACGAGGTAAATGGACCGCGTCACTGACGTGTGCGGCTGGTTCGGCAAGGCCACCGTTCCTTATTCACAATAGACTGGCGGTGCGTCTTGGGTTAAAATCATGCGCTTTAGCGGCGACCGGCAACGCATCTCCTTCATGGCCCAGGACTGGCCGGGCGGGATCAGGCGCCGAACGACTTTCGCGATTTTCGTATTACTTACACAGCTACCATGAAAAAATTATTAGCATTTCTCGCGCTTGCGGGCATTGCCAACATCGCTGCTGCGGCAGATATCGTTGGCAACGCCAAAGCGGCGGAAAACAAAATCGCGATGTGTATCGGCTGCCACGCTATAGCGGGCTACAAGGCTACTTTCCCTTCGGTCTACCAGGTGCCGATGATTGGCGGCCAGCCTGCAAAGTACATCGAAAACGCCCTCAACGCCTACAAAAAGGGCGATCGCAAGCATCCGACCATGCGCGGCATCGCCACCAGCCTGTCGGACCAGGACATGGCCGACATCGCGGCTTATTATTCGCAGCAGAAATAACGGAATCGCACAAATGAAAAAAATTCTGGGATGTGCTGTCGTACTGGCAGCTTCAGTGCTGTCGTTGAGCGCGCAGGCAGGCGGTAACATCGCCGCCGGCAAGGCGGTAGCCGAAAAATACAGCTGTGCTGCCTGCCACGGCAAAGACTTCAACAGCCCGATCGATCCGAGCTATCCAAAACTGGCCGGCCAGCATGCCGACTACCTGGAGCAAGCGCTGAATGCCTACAAGCGCGGCGTCGATGCGATGAACGGTCGCGGCAACGCCATCATGGCGGGCCAGGCCAAGCCGCTGTCACCGCAGGACGTTAAAGACGTATCGGCGTATTTGCACAGCCTGCCCGGTTCTCTGATCCTGCGCCGCTAGGTTAGCCTGACATCAAAAAGCCCTCGATGCGTCGAGGGCTTTTTTTCGTGTCTGGCCTTTGGTAGCGCAACGGAGATTTACGATCTATTCCTGATGCATTCGACATAGGCGCTACCATCCGGCGGCAGGCCGTTTCGCTGTGACGTCCACAGCATTTCGCCCAGACATTCCATGATCTGGTGATGCGCATCGTGCGCCGAGCCGAGCCGCTGCGTCAATGCCAGGAAGGCCGCGCGAATGCCGGGCGGCTGATCGATCGAGATTTGTTCGGCGATCGACAGGTGCATCGACAGGTGCAGGAACGGGTTATCTTGGCCGCGCTCCACCGAATAGTCGGCTTCGAGGGCAGCGTCGGTATCGGCCAGTGCATGCGCATACTCCGGATGCTCGACGATCCAGTCACGGGCGATCGCCTCCATGGGCGTCAGAATGCCGTTGTTGTGGGTCTTGTGGCTGGTTTCGCAAAAGAAGCGTCGCACATCCTGCTGGGACGGATTGAACATGGCTTGGGCAAAGGTATTGGCGGCAGACCGTTATTGTACGTCGATGTGCGGGACCTGTCCCGATTGCGATACCATGGCGGCCAGCGATTGCATCATGCGCAATCCAACCAGAATCAGGGAAATCATCATGCTCGACAACTCTGCGCTCAACGCGCTCTTTCTCTCTGCCCGCAGCCACAACGGCTGGAGCGATAAACCCGTCACGGATGACCAGCTGCACCAGATCTACGACCTGATGAAGTGGGGGCCGACCTCTGCTAACTCGTCACCGGCGCGGATCATTTTCGTCAAATCGGATGAGGGGAGGGCACGTCTCGGTCCGTGCATGTCGGCTGGCAATGAAGCAAAAACCCGGCAAGCGCCGGTGACAGCGATCATCGGCATGGACATGGAATTTTATGAAAAGCTGCCGCAACTGTTTCCGCATGCCGATGCGCGTGCATGGTTTGCTGGCAATCAGGCCGCCATCGACGCGACGGCCTTTCGCAATTCTTCCTTGCAGGGCGCCTATCTGATGATGGCCGCGCGCGCCATCGGACTCGATTGCGGTCCGATATCCGGTTTCGATGAAAACAAACTGAACGCAGAATTTTTCATCGGCACCACGGTCAGGGTCAACTTCGTCTGCAGCATCGGCTACGGAGATACCGGCAAGCTGTTCGAGCGCTTGCC
>JACMQD010000049.1 GCA_014377155.1 Herminiimonas sp. | reverse complement strand
GTTCAGATCGTCAGCAATTGCCGGTTCGGTGTAACCATTGAGGCCGCGCACTATCCGGCCGTCGCAGATGTGACCTACGTTAGCTTCGACGGTGTAAATACACGGGGCACGTAGTTGGTCCTGAAAATCATCGATCGCGTCTAAATTATCGAGCACCTGTTACATTTACACTGCTGCGCGCTTGAATCCGAAGGTGCTTGCTCGGCTTTCGCGTTGGTGGAATTGAATTGGCGAAAGAGTTACTTAAGCCGGCTTGGCGAAATGCCTTTAATGAGCCGGTTTGACGGCAGCATTCAAAGCCATGTCGCGAACTTGTATAAAACCGGTTTTTGGCAGCAGGACGGAACTACACAATTTGTTACAAGGTCACCGCGTTTGTTTCAATGTTTTCAATCTTCACAACCTTCGTTCGATATATTCTCCAGAAGAAATGTACTGCTCGAAACCGACTTTTCAACCAGGGGACACATCATGACTGTAACCGCCACACCCGACGTCTGCGCTCGCACGGCACAGTTGCCATCTGACGACCCGAGCGCAAGTATCGGCATGTCGCACATACCAGTGGCAGCGGCGGCCGCGTTGAGCCTGACCGCGTGTGGTGGCGGTGGCGGTTCTGTGTCAGGCCTTGCGGCCGCGCCACCGGCAGCGCCACCAACCGCGCCGCCAACCGTTAATTTGCCTGGGGTGGTTTCGGACGTGGCCGCGTCCAGGTTTCTGGCACAGGCATCTATGGGTACCACGCGGGAAGAGATGGCGCGCGTGCAGTCGTTGGGATACGCTGCATGGATCGATTCCCAGTTTGCGATGGCGCCATCGACCACACGTTGGGATTGGTTGATATCCAAAGGCTTCGATGCACCCGCTAACAAGAACTCCGAAAGCGGTTTTGACGCCTGTGCATGGCGCAAAATTCTCTCAAGCCCCGACACGCTGCGTCAACGAATGACGTTTGCGCTGTCTGAAATCACAGTCGCCGCCATTGACGGCTTGGTGGGAAGCGGCTGGAAGGCATTCTCCGCCGCAGCCTATCTCGACCTCATCGAAGCGCATGCATTCGGCAATTACAGGACGCTGCTCGGTCAGTTGTCTGTCAGTGCGCCAATGGGGCAGTTTCTGACGTTCCGCGGGAACGTCAAGTTCAATCCGGCTACCGGTGCTCTGCCAGATGAAAATTATGCGCGCGAAATCCTCCAGCTCTTTTCTATCGGCTTGCAACAACTGAATCCGGATGGGACGCCGCGCCTGGTCAACGGGGGGGCACCGGAAACCTATTCACTTGACGATATTACGGGATTGGCACGCATTTTTACCGGCTGGGATTTCGATCTGGCAGGCAAGGACACGTCGACACCTGACTTCCTGCGACGCCCGATGGTGCAGATTGCTGCTCGTCATGAGACAGGCGCCTCGACCTTCCTTGGTAGTACGGTGCCAGCCGGTCTAAACGGAACCGACAGTCTCAATCGCGCACTGGATACAATTTTCGCGCATCCGAATGTTGCGCCCTTCATCAGTCGACAACTCATTCAAAAACTTGTCGTCAGCAACCCTAGTCCCGCTTACGTATCCCGCGTAGCCAGTGTGTTTCAAAATGACGGGTCAGGTATCGCCGGCAATTTGCGCGCCGTTATCAAAGCGGTGTTGCTGGATGTGGAAGCACGCCAGGCGCCAAGCGGCAATGCCGCTGCCAGCTACGGCAAACTGCGCGAACCGATCGCGCGTTTCAGCGGTTGGGCGCGCGCCTATGGCGCAACGTCACTGAGCGATGCCTGGAACGTTGGCAACACCTCTGACCCCGCCAGTCGACTTGGCCAGAGCCCAGGGCGTTCACCCTCGGTATTCAATTTTTATCGCCCGGGTTACGTGCCGCCCAACAGCCCCATCGCAGCAGCGGCGCTGGTGGCTCCTGAATTCCAGTTAAGCAATGAATCGTCCGTCGTCGGTTACGTGAACTACATGCAGCGCGCGGTCAGTTTGGGTATCGGGGACATCAAGGCCAGTTACACCGCTTTAATACCGCTCGCAGACAATGCCGCGGCGCTTTTCGATGAAATCAATCTGGTGATGGCAGCCGGTCAGATCAGTACCGATAATCGGGCGATGCTGGTCGGTGCGATCGGGGCGATGCCGTCCGGTAGCGACGCTGCCCGTCTCAATCGCATCTACGCCGCACTTACCTTGGTGCTTGCTGCGCCTGAATTCCTGATTCAGAAATAAGGAGAACGTCATGTCCCGCCATTCCCTCGACGCCTCGCGCCGTGCCTTCCTCAAACGCGCCTCCGCACTATCCATCGCAGGCGTTGCCGCGCCCTGGGCCTTGAATCTCGCTGCGATCGCTGAGGCTTCGGCAGCGTCGGCAACCGATTACAAGGCAATTGTTTGTGTTTTCCTTTATGGCGGCAACGATTACGGTAACACGCTGATTCCTTACGATCAGGCAAATTACACAGCGTATTTCAATCTGCGTCCGACGCTTGCCTACACCCGCGACAAGCTTACCGGTACATTATTGGTGCCAAAAGTGCCACCCTTAGACGCGGCAGGTGGTACACGGCAATTCGCTTTGGCACCGGAGCTCGCACCATTGATGCCTGTCTTCAATGCCGGCAAGCTCGGCGTACTACTCAATGTCGGCACGCTGATTCAACCTACAACCAAGCTTCAATACACGAATAAAACGGTGCCGCTACCACCAAAGTTGTTCTCTCATAACGATCAGCAATCGGTATGGCAGTCGTCGGCACCGGAAGGTGCCAGTTCAGGCTGGGGCGGTCGTATGGGTGATCTTTTTCAATCTGGCAACGGCAACGCGACTTTTACCTGCGTCAACGTCTCTGGCAACGCCGTATTTTTAAGCGGTAACAACGCCGTACAGTACCAAATTTCGACTTCCGGTTCCGTTCCCCTTACGGCAACACAGACACCTCTTTTCGGATCTGCGGCTTGCAGTGCCGCGATGCAGGCATTAGTGACCCAACCGCGAACGCATTTGCTCGAAAATGAATATACACGAGTCACCAAACGTTCGATTGAGGCCAATGCCGTACTCACAGGCGCACTAGCCACGGCGCCGGCAATTATTACTCCGTTCCCCACCGGAAATTCCTTGGGTGACCAACTTAAAATGGTCGCCCGCATGATCGGGAGCGCCGGTACGCTCGGGGCCAGACGCCAGGTTTTTTTCGTTTCCCTGAACGGTTTCGATACCCACGATGGTTTGCTCGACGTGCATCCAGGGCTGCTCACCAAGGTCGCCGACGCCATGTCCGCATTCTACAAAGCTACTGTCGAGCTCGGCATCGCTGACAATGTCACGACGTTTACGGCATCGGACTTCGGACGTACGCTTAGTGGCAACAACGACGGCTCCGACCATGGATGGGGCAGCATGCATTTCATGATGGGTGGCGCAGTCAATGGACAGCGGTTTTACGGGGTCGCGCCGGTAGTGGCGGACAACGGCCCCGACGACGTCGGACAGGGGCGGCTGTTGCCAACCACATCGGTGGACCAATATGCAGCGACACTGGGTAAATGGCTGGGCGCTTCTGACACAGACTTGCTTGGTCTGCTGCCAAACCTACGCAACTACAATATTTCATCGCGCAATCTTGGCTTTGTTTGATTTTTTCCGAAGAATTTTATGTAGGCACGGTGAAGGCCAACTGTTGACCAGTTTGCTTTCACAGTGACGTAATTCCAAAGCAAATAGATAGTTATCTGGTAAAAACGGATAGGTAAAGCTAACCCTTTTTGCCTTGCACATTACAGCCTTGTTGATTTCACACGAAACACGAGGCGGTAACGGACTTCTTATTAAAAATGATTATCATTATCATGCGCGAGGTATAATGGGTGCGAGATTGCAAGCATTCCATCAATGCATTGTTTATTTTTGATTAGTTTTCTAGAATAATGACCACTGCGACCGCTACTATTACCTCCGAGCAAGACGAAGTTTGCAACCTGGCGTTGCTGAAAAAAGGGGAGTGCGCCACCGTCATAGGCTTTGCTGCGACGGACGACGCCGAGCAGTGCGCTATGCAGAACCGTTTGCTCGAACTGGGATTCGCACCAGGCGAGCCCGTCCGCATCGTTGCCGAATCTTTTCCGAACCGCGATCCGATGGCTGTGCGGCTCGGTAATACCACTTTTGCGCTCCGGCGGCACGAAGCAGTACGCATTCAGGTTGTGCGCGGCCATCGCGCTGTCGTCTGAAGAGCTTTCGATGAGCAGTATCAAATCCATGCGTCTCGCGCTTGTTGGCAACCCCAACTGCGGCAAGACCGCATTATTCAACCGTCTGACCGGCGCACGTCAAAAAGTCGCGAACTACGCCGGTGTAACCGTCGAACGCAAGGAAGGCCAATTCATTTCCAATGCGGGACGCGTCTACCACGTGGTCGATCTGCCTGGCGCTTACAGTCTGAACGCAATGACGCCCGACGAAGCGATTACGCGCGACGTCCTTTTCGGGGTGCGTGCAGACGAAGCGCTCCCCGATGTGATCGTCTTGGTTGCGGACGCGACCAACCTGCGTTTGAATCTGCGATTGGCACTGGAAGTCCTGCGCTTGCAGCGGCCAGCAGTGCTGGCGTTGAACATGATGGACATCGCCAAAAAAAGCGGTCTCGACATCGATATCCAAAAGCTGCGAAGCGAACTGGGTATTCCCGTCGTCGAAACCGTGGCAATCAAACCCGGCGGCGGCGCCGCGTTAATTGCGCAACTCGAAGCCATGGCGACACTGCCGCAACGCCGGACTGCTGGCGAGGCGCAGCAGCAGTTTCACGCCGAGAACGCCGCTTCGCTCGAATCCACACAGCGCGAGGTGCGGCGCATCCTCGACGCTGTCGTGCGCAAACAGGGCACAAGGAACAACGCAGGCGACAAGATCGATGCGCTCGTGCTGCATCCCGTGTTGGGTTACGTAATTCTGGCAGCGATCCTGTTCCTGATTTTTCAAGCGGTGTTCAGCTGGTCTAAGACGCCGATGGACCTGATCAAGAGTGCGGTTGACGGCCTCGGCCACGCAGTACAGGCAGCAATGCCAGCCGGACTGCTGAGCAGTCTGCTTGTAGACGGTATTTTGTCCGGCGTCGGCAGCGTACTGGTTTTCTTGCCGCAAATCCTGATCTTGTTTTTGTTCATTCTGTCGCTGGAAGATTCGGGCTATCTGCCGCGTGCGGCATTTCTTCTAGACCGTATGATGGGGAGCGTTGGCTTATCTGGACGTGCCTTCATTCCGTTGCTGTCGAGCTTTGCGTGCGCGATACCTGGCATCATGGCCACGCGCACGATCCAAAATCCGCGTGACCGCCTTGCGACCATCATGATAGCGCCGCTGATGACGTGTTCCGCCAGGTTGCCGGTGTATGCATTGGTCATCGCCGCCTTTATCCCCGACCGCGCCGTTGGGATATTTAATCTACAGGGCTTGGTGCTGTTCGGCCTCTACCTTGCTGGCATCGTATCGGCGATGGCGGTCGCTTATGTGTTGAAACGGACAATGGGCCAAAATCGATATCAGCCACTGATGCTGGAACTGCCTAACTACCATTGGCCCAATCCACGCAATCTAGCGATCGGCTTGTGGGAGCGTGCGAAGATTTTCATCACACGGGTCGGCACCATCATTCTTTCGCTGATGATTATTTTATGGTTCCTGTCGACTTTTCCGACGCCGCCCGACGGTGCGCTCGGTCCGGCGATCCAGTACAGCCTCGCGGGCCGGCTTGGACATTGGCTGGAGCCTTTGTTCGCGCCGATCGGTTTCAACTGGCAGATCGTCATTGCATTGATTCCCGGGCTGGCTGCGCGTGAAGTCGCGGTTGGCGCGCTTGGTACCGTCTATGCGCTGTCGGCCACTGGCGACCAGCTTGCCACTGCGCTGACGCCGATGATCGCGTCCACCTGGTCCTTGCCGACTGCGCTGTCTCTGCTAGCGTGGTACGTATTTGCGCCCCAGTGTATCTCGACACTGTCGATCGTCAAGCGCGAAACCAATTCCTGGATACCTGCGCTGGCGATGGCAGCTTACATGTTCGCGCTGGCATATCTGGGCTCGCTGGCGACCTATCAGATCAGCCGGGCATTACTGGGGGCAGGATAATGCAAGAAGCAATCGTCGCCGTCATCGTGCTGTGCGCATTTTTCGTGGTTGGAAAGCGGTATGCGCCAAGGCCATTGCGCAGAGTCGTGGCGGGATATTGGGCGCGGATCGCGCGGCAGTTCGGGTGGAACGAGACCACTGACGGCATTGCTTCCATTTCGCCCGCAGAGTCTTGCGGCAGCGGCTGCGCATCGTGCGGTTCCTGTGGTTCAGGCAGCACCTTGGCGGCAGACAAAGTAGTATTTATCAGCGTCGACAATTTGAAACGCACTACACCGCAGTCACCCATTACTTCATAGCACAGCAGCAGATCAACCTGGCGATCCGGATACTGAGCATTGAAAAAGCCCGACGACAGAGATGGATTGATCAACGGGCGGGAGCGACGGCGCGCTAACTAGCCGACTGCGGCGCGCTGCCGGCATTTCAGCTTTGCAGATGCCGCTTGATCGCCGCTGAAATAAAGGCGGCATCTACCGGATTTGCCAAAGGCAGACCGGCACGGTGGCCCCATTCTGACGGAATCACCAGCAGTTCCCCTTCATGCATCTGGGCTACCTCTAACCGGTTATCTTCAACCTGAAAATACATGTCGGTCATGCTCGGCATGATGAGTGCTTTTGCTTTAATGGCTTTTAGTGCTGCCTGAAAATCGCCATTAAAGGTAGCGTTGGCGCTAATGTCGGCATGCTGCCAAGTCCACATATGGGCCAGCAAATTATTCGCGTCGCGCTTCAAAAAGTTTGCTTCCCATGAACTCAGCAAATAGTCTTCGAGCGAAGAACAGCCCGCTTGCCGCCACATTTCTTCGCGATAGAAAGTTTGCGACATCGCCATCGATGCATACACCCGCGCCATCGCTCGCAGTCCGCGCTCCGGTCGTGCCACGAAGGTACCATTCTGAAATGCCGCATCTGCGGTCAGCGTGCCGCGTATGCCTTCCAAAAATACTTTGTTGTGAGCCGAACACCTGGCCGCCCCGCAGGTCACCAGCAGACGCTTGACCATGTTCGGAAAATGCGCGGCCCAATGGTAAGCCTGCAAACCACCCATCGACCAGCCCAATGCAAGTTGCAGCGATTCGATGCCTAGGCCGTCGGTCAGCAATCGATGCTGGATACGAATGTTGTCGAGAACTGTCATGTTCGGCCAATGACGGCCGGTGAACGGCTCGTCTGCATTCGACGGCGACGACGACAGACCGTTACCGAACAGGTTCGGAATGATGACGAAATACTGGTCGGTATCGAGCGCCTTGCCGGGGCCGACCATCCACTCCATATCCGTATGGTGTGCTGAAAACGAAGTCATGTAGAGAATCACGTTTGACTTGTCTGCATTGAGCGTGCCGTAGGTCTGATAGGCAAGCATCGCGTTGCGGAAGGTGATGCCGGATTGGAGCAGGACGTTGCCGGCGTTGAATTCGAAATGCGTCGTCATGGTTTCAGTCGGTTCCCATTGGTGAAAAAATCATTCAACACGCGTCGGCAGGGGCAGGAAACTAACCGAATAATGTCGGCCGCTTTTGTCGTGATGTTCGCCCCAGTATCGACTGAGATGCCAATGCTGGCCGCACACCGCGCCCAGCGCTGATTCAATGCTTCTGGCAAATGTTTGTTAAATATATTAGCATTTGGCTCGGAGCCCACGAGTGTCGCGGGTACAAAGGAGAATCAATGTTTAGTCATGTAATGGTAGGCTCGAATGATATCGAACGGTCAAAAACGTTTTACGATGCCGTGCTCGGCACACTCGGGGCAAGCGAGCCGTTTCGTAATACTGCCGCTTCTGGCCACACCCGGCTCTTTTACCGGCACGATGGCAGTACTTTTTGCGTAAGCGAACCGATCAATGGCCAAACAGCGACTTTTGCAAACGGTGGCACCATTGGCTTTACCTGCAGCTCGCCAGAGCAGGTAAAAGAATTTCACGACATTGCAATTGCGCATGGCGGCTCATCTTGTGAAGAGCCTCCTGGAGTACGTGAGGGCGGCATGGGCCCAATGCATCTTTCTTATGTGCGTGATCCGGACGGTAACAAGCTCTGCGCAATTTACCGCGTCAAATAAGCACAGTGCGCCGGCACTCTGCCTGATCAATGTGGTGGTCGGAATGCCGGGCTAGTGACGCCAGGCGTCTCTGATACAGAACGCCTGGCGTCCGGCTTTCGCGTTTCCTGGCATGATCCCCGAATCGAAGTCCGCTCACCATAAAGCGCAAGAGTTGCCTCGCCCCGTTGGAACAGCTGGCGTTGAAAGCAGACGCTTAATCCAACGCTGTCCATTTCCTCTTGCTTCATGCGAATGCCGAAGTTTTCGTGCCGAGCGAGGTGCGTGCGAATAATTTTGACATCAATGGCGGTCTTCTTCGGAACCGACTCGAAACGTTCGACCTGCGTGCCGATACAATGACCGCAGCGCCGTCCGCAACCGGCGCAATAAATGCGATCGCAGCGCGGTCGACCCACACGTCGCATGCGAAGTTATTTACATCGGCTCATTTCCTTCATGTGCTTGTCGCGCATTTCTGGCGACATGTCTTTCATTCGTTCATCCATCATCGCTTTTTGCTCTGCTGGCGACGTCGAGCTCATCATTTTCATATGTTTGTCGCACATCGATTTCATGTCCATATCGGACATCGACATGGCGCCCATTCCGCCTGAGGTCGCTGGTGGTGTCGCACAACCAGAAAGGGAAGCAGCGCTGAGCACAGCAGAAAACAATACTGCAGAAAAGTTTTTCATGTTCACTCCAGAAATGTGTTCCTTTGCATCGGTCGATGCAAAGGTAAAAGTGTTCTCTCTGTTTATCACAAACGGAGGGTCAGGTGCGCTAGGCCGCTAAGTAAATTTAACAAGAGAACGCAATGTTATTTGACGGCGTCCATACAGCGGTTTGCCTTGTCCCTCAGCAATAATG
>JACMQD010000337.1 GCA_014377155.1 Herminiimonas sp. | reverse complement strand
TGCGCACGGGTTGCAGGATCACGTAATCCGACATCGGGAAGTAGCCATATAAACGCTCGCCGACCTGCACATCCGGACTGGCCGACTGCACCACGACACCGAAACCCCAAACAGGAATGCGGCCCCACCCTTCCGGCGCCGGAAAAAAATCCCAGTACGACATGGCCTCGCCGAATGCGGCATAGGTGACATTATTGGAGGTGAATGCGAAATGGTCGACCTTGATCACGACCTGCCCCGCATCAGGGACCGTCGCCGCGCTCACGGCGCCTGGCAGGAATTCATGCTGGTGCAGGTTATCGCGGCGGACTACGAAATCGACGGCATCGGCATGCGGAGCGGGCAAGGTCATGTTATTCCTTCGGACAAGAGTCGGTATTGAAAATCGGTCGAGTAAAGCGAGGCGGCGAACATGAAAGTATCACATAAAGTGTACGCTAGAGCCTGCGCAATATTTCCAATTGAGCACTTTCGCATCAATTTCATTTATCCCTTATTTGAGCACTCTCTATCATGACCTGGAAAACCCGCTCGAAGAAAAACAAGGCCGTCATCATCGTCACGACGATTTTCGCCACTGTCCTGGTAACGTTGCTTATTCTTAATTTCACCATGGGTGAGAAGAAAGTTACGCGCGAGATCGCGCATCTGTATACGACGAAAGACCCGCAGTTTTTGCGTACGATGGGGTTGTTGCTGGGACCGGCCATGCTGGACGGAAATCGAGTCGACACGCTACTCAATGGTGACGAAATATTTCCGTCGATGCTGAAAGAAATTCGTGCCGCAAAAAAAACCATCACGTTCGAAAGCTACATTTACTGGTCTGAACAAATCGGCAAGGATTTTGCAGACGCGCTTTCTGAACGCGCCAGGGCGGGGGTCAAAGTCCACGTGCTGGTGGACTGGGTCGGTAGTAGCAAGCTCGATGAGTCCCAGATCGACGAGATGAAGAAAGCCGGCGTAGAGGTGTTCCTTTACCGGCCGCTGCGCTGGTACAACATCGGTCGTTTCAATAATCGTACGCACCGCAAACTTCTGATAGCCGATGGCCGCGTGGGCTTTACCGGCGGCGTCGGCATTGCCGGACTATGGACGGGCAATGCGCAGGACCCCGACCATTGGCGCGACACCCACTTCCGGGCCGAGGGTCCGGTCGTGGCGCAGATGCAGGCCGTGTTCGCGGATAACTGGGTCAAAACCACGGGCAAGGTCTTGCACGGCGCGGATTATTTTCCGGGCCTGACATCGAAAGGCACGGCATTGGCGCAGACCTTTAGCAGCTCCCCGACTGGGGGCAGCGAAAGCATGCGGCTGATGTACCTGCTGGCGATCTCTGCTGCCAGCAAGTCGATTCATTTGTCGAGTTCCTACTTCGTACCGGATGCGCTGACCAAACAGGCGCTGGTCGACGCCGTCAAGCGCGGCGTCAAGGTACAGATCATCATGCCCGGCAAAAACATGGATGCCGATACCGTCAGGCGGGCCTCGCGCGGTGGCTGGGGTCCGCTGCTGGAGGCAGGCGTCGAGATCTTCGAATACCAGCCGACCATGTTTCATGTCAAGGCACTGGTTGTCGATGGCCTGATGACGTCGGTAGGCTCGACCAATTTCGATGACCGCTCGCTGCGCCTCAATGACGAAGCCAATTTGAACGTCTACGACGAAACTTTTGCGGCGAAACAGATCGCGGTATTCGCTGAGGACATGGCGAAATCGAAACGTATCACATTCGAGCAGTGGAACGAACGGCCATTCCGTGAGAAGGCACTGGAACACGCCGCGGCTTTTCTCGGTCCGCTCTTGTAAAGCGGGACTTCGTGCCGCGAACGCCCGGCATGATTAATGCGGCAGCGAGTGCGAATAGAAAAAGCGCATCATCTCCTGCGCGGCGTCTGGCCCTGCAGGATCGGTATAGGTCCCGTTACGGCTACCTCCCGACCATGCATGGCCGGCGCCATGCACCAGCCACTGCTCGGCAATGACCTGACCCGCGCTGTTGCGATGCATGGTGCAAGTGTAGGACTGGCCGTTCTTGACCTGACCTTCCTGGACAATGACGTCCGGCGCGCCGGCTGCGTGCGTATGGCCCGACAGCGATTGCGACATGATATCGTCGCCATTGCGCGGATGCACCGTCTTGTCGCGGTCGCCATGGAAGACGATGATCGGGATCACTTTGCCGGATGCGGCCGACACAGGTCGCGACACGCCGGTAGCGCCGCTTTTCATTGCGCCCAGCGCTGAAGGCAAGTCATGCGCAGCACCGAACGCCAGCCCGGAATGTACGCCGGCGGCGGCATACACATCGGGATACGTGGCATGCATGATGGCCGCCATCGCGCCGCCCGCCGATAATCCCGCGACATAGACGCGATCTGAATCGACGTGGTATTTACCGATGATTTCGCGGGTGATGCCGGCGATGATCGATGGCTCGCCCTGATCACGCTTCTGATCGATGGCATTGAACCAGTTCCAGCACTTTGAACTGTTGGACGCCTGCCCTTGCATTGGATAGACCACCAGGCAGCGATGTTCCTCGGCCAAGGCATTCATCCGGGTACCGTTGGCAAAATCATCGGGATTCTGGGTACAACCATGCAGCATTACCACCAACGGCAGCGGCTTGTCGTCGTAGCAGGTCGGGATGTACAGTTTGTACTGGCGTGTGCCGGCCTGATTGGTGAACGACGCCGAGATGAAACGGCCGCCTGTGGCAGCGGCAGTTTCGGTAGCCTCTGTCGATTGCGGTGCGAATGGCGGCGTACTGAACGGCATGCCTTCGGCAGGCATCTGCACCTTCAGTTTTGCCAGCAAATCGGCGACGAAACCGGACATCGGTTCCAGGCCGCTTTGTCCATGGCTTGCAGCATTGGCGTTAGCGGCATGCGCATCGGTTTTCCAGGCATCCTTCAGCGGCGCCGTATCGGCCGCGGCACTACCCTGCAACGCACGCTGTATCGCTGCAGTCGCCGATTGCGGCCCGCCTGCCATCAGCGAGCGGGTCGCGTCGCGCATTTTGTCGAACATTTTTTGATTGAGTTTCATTGATCATTTCCTGTTAGTGAATTCTTCCGGCCAAAGCGGCCTTGACGGCGGCGCTTGCATGTAATGCGCCGAGCACGACAATTGATTCGATCGTCGCCAGTGCCAGTTCAGCAGAGACGTCGTTGGCAATGCTGGCCAAGCCCAGCACTTGTATTTGCAGTCGCTGTCCCGCATCGCGCGCGGATTCGAGGTCGGCGCGCGAATAATGATGCAAGCCCAGCACCAGGCTCTTGCGCGCGACGGTTTGCTTGAGCACTTCGGCATGCGTACTCAATTGGTTGCGAATCGCTGTTCGGATCAGGTCGGTGCGGTTCGAATAAAAACCTTCCTGCACCAGCAAATCAATTTGACCCAGATCGATCAATCCGAGATTGATGGTGATTTTTTCGCTTTCGACCAACTTTGGCCGAAGTACTTGCACGCTCATTTATCCTCCCAATAGAATCCGTATGCCATCTGTATGGATGGTATCTTAGTGCATTGAAATGCGCTGTCAATGATTTTTTCGGTTTATTTCGCCCATTGGCACGTTGGAATTTTATGCATAAAACTCACGATCGACGGCAGGACCAGCGCAAAGCGTGTAAAGCTTTCATGATTCGAAAGTACGGTGAGTTTCTTCGCTCAGGATTGCGTCGATTTGCAGCAGGAAGTATTCCCAAACCGCACAATAAGCGAAACACAAGCAGGAAGAAAAAGGTAAACTCTGCCAACCTCATCCGGTCAGGAAATTCATGCTGTACAGCGACGT
>JACMQD010000336.1 GCA_014377155.1 Herminiimonas sp. | reverse complement strand
TGTTCGCTAATGTCGAGAAAGCGAAAGGTCGATTCCGGTTCGGTCAATTCGAGCACCGCGCTCGTGGAAGACAGGTCACCGACGGCGCGCGCCGGTTTTCCATCCTGCTCCCACTTCAACGGCAGGTCGCGGCCCGATGCGTCGAGCAGACCGACGGTGACAGGAATATGAAAGGCCAGCTTGCGCGGCTGACCCGGCGTCGGTGCGCAAGATTGCGACAAGGTGATGTCAAAAGTCTTGTTGTCGGCATCATAATTAGTGGCCACACGGACTCGCGGCGTGCCTGCCTGGCTATACCAGTGCTCGAATTGCGTCAAATCGCGGCCATTCGCGTCCGACATCGCCGCCCGGAAATCGTCGCATTCGACTGCCTGTCCGTCATGCCGTTCGAAATACAGGTCCATGCCCTTGCGAAAGCCGTCGCGACCCAGCAGTGTCTGATACATGCGCACCACTTCCGAACCTTTTTCGTAAATCGTGACGGTGTAGAAATTATTGATTTCCTCATAGGAGTCAGGACGCACCGGGTGCGCCATCGGCCCTGCATCTTCCGGGAATTGCGCCTGTCGCAGCACGCGCACATCCTCGATGCGCTTGACGGCCCGGCCACTGGCGGTACCGACCATGTCGGCCGAAAATTCCTGATCGCGAAACACGGTCAGCCCTTCCTTCAGCGACAATTGGAACCAGTCGCGACAGGTAACGCGGTTGCCCGTCCAGTTGTGGAAATATTCATGGCCGACGACAGCTTCGATGCCGGCATAATCGGTATCGGTCGCGACCCGGGAATTGGCCAGCACGAACTTGGTATTGAAAATGTTCAATCCCTTGTTTTCCATCGCGCCCATGTTGAAGTCGCCTACCGCGACGATCATGAAACGGTCGAGATCAAGCTCCAGACCCCATCGCTGCTCGTCCCAGCGGATGCTGTTTTTGAGCGAGTCCATCGCATGCTGGGTCTTGTCGAGATTGCCGTCCTCGACCCACACCTGGAGCAAAGCGGCACGGCCCGACTGACGCAGGAACATTTCTTCCTGGCAGACCAGACGTCCAGCGACGAGCGCAAACAAATAAGACGGCTTCCTGAACGGATCTTCCCACAAGGCAAAATGACGACCGTCACCCAGGTCACCTTCGTCGATCAAGTTACCATTTGAAAGCAGGATCGGATACTGTTCCTTGTGGGCGCGCAGCATGACCGTATATTTCGCCATGACATCGGGCCGGTCAGGGAAATAGGTAATCTTGCGGAAACCTTCAGCTTCACACTGCGTAAAGAAATTTCCATTCGAGACATACAGACCCATCAGCGACGTATTGGCATCCGGCCGCAGCAAGGTTTCTATTTCGAGCGTGACCTCCTCAGGCAAATTCGGAATGGTCAACGACTCGGCGTCGAGGACATAACTACGTTTTGCCAGATCCTTACCGTTGACGCGCAACTGAATCAGCTCGATTTCCTGGCCGTTTAATACCAGTACGGTGTCAGCACTGTCGGGATTACGGCGCAGGGTCATGCGGGTGGCGACGCGCGTGGCAACCGGATCCAGGTCGAAACCCATCTCGACGGTGTCGACCCAGAACGCAGGAGGATTATAGTTCTTGCGGTAAATCGCCTGAGGAGTATCGGTTCGCATAGGGGAATTATTCGACAGAATAGGATGGGTAGAATGGTATTTTACCAATCGGTGACCCGATCACGAAATTTGCTTCAACTCTTTTTACTCAAGTAAAGCTAGGCGTTCCCATGGTTACAAAATCTCATGGTATTTTGCGGTATGACGGATATGATGAGTTACGAGTTCCAAGGAGAAATGTAATGAAACGCTGGTTCATTGTGCCGTCTTTAGTGCTTGCCGCGATGCTGGCCGGATGCGCGGCGCCGACCGTTCGCAGTAACGTCACGGTCTTTCAAGAATGGCCCACCAACCTGGCCGATAAATCCTTCGGGTTCGAACGCACGCTCGACCAAGAAAATAATCTTGAATATCGCACCTATGAGACGTTGGTGCGCAACGAACTGATGCGGCTTGGTTTCAGAGAGAACGCTAATACGACGCCGGCAAAGTTGAAGGTGTCGCTGCGATACAGCATGGATATGCGCGACATGAAGGTAGTGCAGCCGGTGCTCGTGGATCGATACGGAGCAGGGCCTGGATTCTACGGTCCACGGTGGAGCGGTCGTGGCTATCATCATCCTTTTTACAATCCGCTGTGGTATGGCATGCCGGACGTCTATTACCAGGAGACCAGTTTCCAACTCTACCGGCGCGAGTTGAAAATCCGTATTGCGCAAGTCACCGACAATCGGACCCTGTATGACATGACAGTCGAGAGCGAAGGCAGCATTGCCCCGCTGGCCATCATCATGCCTTACCTGATTCGCAGTGCATTCACAGAATTTCCCGCGCCAAACGGCGCACCCCGTCGCATCGAATTAACGATGCAACCCGAAAAATAGAGTGCTTAAGCACCGACCCGTTATTGCAGTGACTTCAGGATAGCCAAGCTTCCGAGCCTACGGTAATCAATCCGATCAGGATCACTGCCAAAATCAGCACAATCAGCAAGCGTCCAAACTTGGGCGAACCGTCGGTTCCAGTGGGCGGCTCTTCAGGATGATTCATCGGATTATTCTTGTCCGGGGGATTATTCATAGTCTGCCTGCCTGTCAGGGAATCAAGATGGTCGAGCCGGTCGTCTTGCGGGACTCCAGGTCGATGTGTGCCTGCGCGACATCCTGCAATGCATAACGCTGGTTGATCTCTATCGTGACTTTCCCACTTTCGACCATGGCAAACAAATCGGCAGCAACGGTTTCCAGGTCATCGCGCTTGGCCGTATAAGTAAACAAGGTCGGCCTGGTGATAAAGAGCGATCCGCGCGACGCCAGTTCATTGAGTCCGAACGGCGGCACGGGGCCGGACGCACTACCGTAGCTGACCATCATGCCAAGCGGCGACAGGCTGTCCAGCGAACCTATGAAGGTATCCGCGCCGATCGAATCGTACACGACAGGCACGCCCTTGCCGTCGGTGATTTCCTTGACGCGCTCGACAAAATTTTCCTGATTGTAGTTGATCGTGTGAGTGCACCCGTGGGCTTTTGCGAGAGCCGCTTTTTCTTCCGAGCCGACGGTGCCGATCATGGTCACACCCATAGCCCTCGCCCACTGGCAAGCAATCAGCCCGACGCCGCCGGCCGCCGCGTGGAACAAGATCGTTTCCCCACCGCGCAGCGCGAAGGTGCGGCGAAACAGGTACTGTACCGTCATCCCTTGCAGCATCATCGCGGCGGCGGTCTCGAAGCTGATCGAATCCGGAATTCTGACCAGGCCTGATGCCGGCATCACCCGCTCTTGCGCATAGGCACCTGTCGGACGACACGCGTAGGCCACCCGATCGCCCGCCTTGAGGTGCGTGACGCCGGCGCCGACCTCGTCGATCACACCAGCGCCCTCCAGGCCGAGGCCAGCAGGTAAGGGCTGCGGATAAGCGCCGGTACGGAAATAGACATCGATGTAGTTCAAACCGCAAGCCGCCTGCGTCAGACGCACTTCGCCGGCTCCGGGCTTGCCGACTTCGACATCGACGTATTCCATGACTTCGGGACCACCGGTTTTTGAGAGCTGGATTGCTTTTGACATCGTGAACTCGCTTAAATGTGAGGATGAAAATGCGGACCGCCGCGTGAACGGAGTTTGAATGCAGGATGCGACAGTATGGAGGTGTTCGACATCGTCAGTATTGCCTAAAAGGTGCCGGGATAGGCACCGCCATCCATCAATATGTTTTGCCCCGTCATGTAACCAGCGTGCACGCTGCACAGGAAAGCGCAGGTTGCACCGAACTCCGCCGCCGTACCGAAGCGCTGCGCCGGATTTTGCAGGCGGCGCGCGTCGCGCACGTCGTTGAAGCTTCTGCCGCTCATTTTTGCGGCAGCATTAAGTGTCGTTGCCAGTCGGTCGGTATCGAACGGGCCGGGCAACAGGTTGTTGATGGTGACGTTATGAACCACCGTCTTGCGCGCCACCCCGGCCACGAAACCGGTCAGCCCGGAGCGGGCGCCGTTGGACAAACCGAGAATGTCGATCGGCGCCTTGACCGCACTCGACGTGATGTTGATGATACGTCCGAAGCGCCGCGCGATCATGCCGTCGACGGTGGCCTTGATGAGTTCGATCGGCGTGAGCATATTGGCGTCGAGCGCGGCAATCCAGTCGTCCCGATTCCAGTCCCGGAAATCGCCAGTGGGCGGACCGCCGGCGTTGGTGACAACGATGTCAGGCTGCGGGCAAGCCGCGAGAGCCAGCGCGCGGCCTTCGACAGTCGTAATGTCGCAGGCCAGGGCGACGACCGAAGCGCCGGTGCTGCGGCGAATTTCTTCTGCCGTCGCCTCGAGCACGCCGACGTTGCGCGCTACGATCGTGATATCGACGCCCTCGGCTGCCAGCGCTTCCGCGCACCCGCGTCCCAGACCCTTGCTGGCACCACATACCAACGCACGCTTGCCGCTAATTCCGAGATCCATATTGTTTTATGCCTTCTTTTTAGATAACAAGTAAATGCCGGCCAAAACCAGCCCGGTGCCGCCAAGCTGAATCGCCGTAATCGGTTCGCCCAACACCAGCGCGCCCAGAAACAGCGTCGAGACCGGACCTACCATGCCGGCCTGAGATGCGGTGCCGGCGCCAATACGCCCGACCGCGATCATGGTCAGAAAAACCGGAAACACGGTGCACAGTACCGCATTGATCATCGACAGACCGTAGACTGCCGGTGGCTGGATCAGCATCGATACCGGTCGCAGCAGCAGAAATTGTCCGATGCAGGCCACGCTCGACACGCACATGGCGTAAGAAACCAGCCGCAGCGCGCCGACCCGACGTACCAGCTCACCCGACAGCAGCAGGTAAAAAGCATAGGCCAAGGCACTGGCGAACACGAACGCGCCGCCCAGCGCGACATTCGGACCGCCTGTCTGCGCATCGTGAATAAATACCAGTACGGTGCCCGAATAGGACGTCAGCAGCGCCGCCCACTCCAGTGGCAAAATTTTCTTTTTCAGGAATAAAACCGAAATCAATAACACGAACGACGGCGTGAGAAAAAGGATGAGCCGCTCAAGCCCCGCCGAGATATATTGCAAGCCGAGAAAATCGAGAAAACTGGAAAGGTAATAGCCGATTAAGCCCAGCACAACGATCTTGCCGCGCTCGGCATTGGTCAGCGCATGCGCGGTGCGCGCCTTCCATAGCGCTACCGCCGCGAAAAAAGGTAATGAAAAAAGCATCCGGAACGCAATTAGCGTCACCGCGTCGACCGGATAGCGGTAGATCAGCTTCGCGACGATTGCCTTGGTCGAGAACAGGATGGCGCCCGCGATAGCGATGGACAGGCCGATGAGGAAAGCTTTACGTTCGTCATGGTTGGTAGTGATCGCGGTCATAACGGATTGTAAGGGTTAAACGCAGGGCATGCGTTGCCACGCTCGACGGACGTTCAGGGATGGATCAGATGGCCGAGCTTTGCCGCTTTGGTTTTGAGATAACGTTCGTTAAACGGGTTGCGCTTGACCAGCAGCGCAAGGCGTTCGGTCACCGTCAACCCGAGCGCTGTCAGGGCATCGACCTTGCGCGGATTATTCGTCATCAGGCGCAATGCCGTAATGCCAAGGTGCTGCAGCATCGGCTTGCAGATACCATAGTTACGCTGATCCGGCTCGAAACCCAGGCGCTGGTTGGCCTCGACTGTATCTGCACCGGCGTCCTGCAAGCGGTAGGCCTGGATCTTGTTGAGCAGTCCGATGCCACGTCCCTCTTGCCGCAAGTACAGCAAGGCGCCGCGCCCTTCGGTGGCGATGCGCTGCAACGCCGCTTCCAACTGGGCGCCACAGTCGCAGCGTTGGCTGAACAACGCGTCGCCGGTCAGGCATTCGGAATGCAGGCGTGCCAGTACCGGTTCGCCATCGCCGATATCGCCCAGCGTCAGGGCGACGTGTTCCTTGCCAGTCGATACCTCGATGAATCCGTGCAAGGTAAAGGTCGCCCAAGGCGTCGGCAATTCGCAGGAGGAGACGAATTCGACATCGGCGCCGGCTGGTACGCCGGGAAATGCAACAGGTTTGTCATGCGGGATCGACGACATATACATTCTCACGAAATAGGCGGATCAGAAAGAGCGAACCTGCATGCATTGCCATTTCAGCATGCGAGGTTTCAGTGCCTTAACTCGACAGCATAGCAGGACGGACGCTAGCGGGTCCCGGCCCCCTGGGCCAAAATCGATGGCATGGGATCGGGCGCTGCGGCCCGAATGGATCATTTTCGTTTCAAAATCGACCCAAGAACGCCGCGAATTATTTCACGGCCTACTTGCGAGCCGATCGTTCGCACTGCCGATTTCATCATTGCTTCGACCATCGTATCCTTGCGTCGGCCAACCGCGTTACCACCGCCGAACAGTCCGCCCATCGCATCTTTCAAGGTGTCGCCGATCGACGTGCCGCTGCTGGCGGGCGTCTCAGGCTGGGCTTCTGCAGGGTGCGATGTCTGCGATGTCTGCGATGTCTGCGATGTCTGCGATGTCTGCGATCTTTGCGTTGTCGGCGATTTTACCGATGGACCAGCGACGCGGCCTTTGAGCTTTTCATAGGCCGACTCGCGATCGACAGCCTGCTCGTAGACGCCGGCGACAATCGAGCCGGCGAGTAAAGCCGCACGCTCTTCTGCAGTGATAGGGCCGATCTGGGATGCCGGTGGCAACACGAACGCACGCTCGACAATACTCGGCCGCCCTTTTTCGTCGAGGAACGAGATCAGTGCTTCACCCACTTCCATTTCTGTAATGACCTGAGCGGTATCGAGTTTCGGATTCGGACGGAATGTTTCGGCCGCTGCCTGGACTGCTTTCTGGTCGCGTGGCGTATAGGCCCGCAGCGCGTGCTGCACGCGGTTGCCGAGCTGGCCCAGCACCGTATCGGGAATGTCGAGCGGGTTCTGGGTCACGAAATACACGCCAACACCCTTTGACCGGATCAGGCGCACCACTTGCTCGATTTTTTGCAGCAACGGTTTGGGCGCTTCGTCGAACAGCAAATGCGCTTCGTCGAAAAAAAACACCAGCTTGGGTTTGTCGAGATCGCCGACTTCAGGCAATTGTTCGAACAGTTCCGACAGCATCCACAGCAAGAAGGTCGAATACAGACGTGGCGCATTGAGGAGCTTATCAGCGGCCAGGATATTGACGACGCCCTTACCACCGGCATCGGTTTGTAGCAGGTCGTCGATGTTGAGCATCGGCTCGCCGAAAAACTGGACACCGCCTTGCTCCTCGATGCCGATCAGACCGCGCTGGATCGCGCCGATGCTGGCCGCCGAAATATTGCCGTATTCGGTCTGGAACGTCGCTGCATTGTCCCCCACTTGCTGCAGCATGGCGCGCAGGTCCTTGGTGTCGAGCAGCAGCAAACCATTGTCGTCGGCGATCTTGAATACGAGTTGCAGCACGCCCTGCTGGGTATCGTTGAGGTTCAGCGTGCGCGCCAGCAGCAACGGCCCCAAGTCAGACACGGTGGCACGCACCGGATGGCCTTTTTCGCCGAACACGTCCCAAAAGGTCGCGGGACAGCCTGACCACTGCGGCAGGTCCATGCCCAGCATCGTGAAGCGTTCGGCGATGCGGGTGGTGGCGGATCCGGCCTTGCCAATGCCCGACAGATCGCCTTTGACGTCGGCCATGAACACCGGCACACCGGCATGGGACAAGGCTTGCGCCATCGCTTGCAGGGTGACGGTCTTGCCGGTGCCGGTGGCCCCGGTGATGCAGCCATGACGATTGGCCAGAGCCGGCAGGAGGAACAGTTCGATATCGGTGTTTTTTGCAATCAGGAGCGGACTTGACATGGCTTTTGCGCTTTTCGGGTGGATTTTGATAGATGTCGCTATGGTAAAATTGTAGATTGATTTATGGTGCGGCCGTAATAAATTTTGCACAGCAAGCAAAACTGCGAGCACCTCTCCACACTAGAAAGAGTTGTCATGGCTGGACATAGCAAATGGGCCAATATCAAACACAAGAAGGCCGCGACCGATGCCAAGCGCGGCAAGATATGGACCCGGCTGATCAAGGAAATTACCGTCGGCGCGCGTCTTGGCGGCGCTGATGTCGCTACCAACCCGCGTTTGCGCCTGGCGGTCGAAAAAGCTGCCGATGCCAACATGCCGAAAGAAAACGTCACGCGCGCGATCGCCCGCGGTACTGGCGGCGTGGACGGCGCCAACTATGAAGAAATCCGTTACGAGGGGTATGGCATCAGCGGTGCGGCGATCCTGGTCGACTGCATGACCGACAATCGGGTACGTACGGTGGCCGAAGTGCGGCACGCATTCGCCAAATTCGGCGGCAACATGGGCGCTGAAGGCTCGGTGGCGTTCATGTTCAAGCATTGCGGACAATTCCTTTTTGCGCCCGGCACGGATGAAGACAAACTGATGGAAGCGGCGCTCGAAGCCGGCGCGGACGATGTCCTCACCGACGATGAAGGCGGGATCGAGGTGCTGTGTCCTCCGCATGATTTTTCGCTGGTAAAAGAAGCACTCGAAAAAGCCGGCTTCAAGGCCGAGGTGGCAGAAATCATCATGAAGCCGGCCACCGAAAGTGAATTCGTCGGCGACGATGCACTGAAAATGCAAAAGCTCCTCGACGCGCTGGAAAATCTGGATGATGTCCAGGAAATTTATACCAACGCGATCATTCAGGAATAGGAAGGCTGCGCTGTCAACAGCGCAGCAAGAAAAAGCAAACAGGCGACCGCGATCGGAGCACCGACGCGCACGCAGGCGACGGCGCTGCATTTTGCGGCGCGGCCAGGACGAATACAACGACATTACGGTTAATCCCATCCCATGAAAATTCTGGTAGTCGGTTCAGGCGGCCGCGAACATGCCCTGGCGTGGAAACTTGCACAATCCGAGCGGATTCAGATGGTCTATGTCGCGCCCGGCAACGGCGGTACTGCGCTCGATGCGCGTCTCGAAAACATCGCGATCACCGATCCGGCCGCGCTGGCCGATTTTGCCCGCCGCGAGCACATCGCGCTGACGGTGGTCGGTCCCGAAACGCCATTAGCGGCCGGCATCGTCAACCTGTTTCGTGACCAAGGTCTGAAAATATTCGGCCCTACCCGCGAAGCCGCACAGCTGGAAAGTTCGAAGGATTTTGCCAAATCCTTCATGCAGCGGCACGGCATTCCGACTGCGCAATACCAGACTTTTTCGGAAAGCGACGCAGCGCATGCTTTCATAGACCAGAACGGCGCGCCGATCGTGATCAAGGCCGACGGCCTGGCGGCGGGCAAGGGGGTGGTGGTAGCGATGACGCTTCAAGAAGCGCATGATGCCGTCGACATGATGTTGTCGGATAACAAGCTAGGCGACGCCGGTGCTCGGGTCGTCATCGAAGAATTCCTGAGCGGCGAAGAAGCCAGCTTCATCGTCATGGTCGATGGCAAGAATATCCTGCCACTGGCGACCAGCCAGGATCACAAGCGTCTGCTCGATCATGACATGGGCCCCAATACCGGCGGCATGGGTGCGTATTCGCCAGCGCCGATCGTCACGCCCGAACTGCATGCGCGCGTCATGCGCGAAATCATTATCCCCACCGTGCAGGGCATGGCACGCGACGGTATTCCGTTTACCGGATTCCTGTACGCCGGTCTGATGATCGACGAGCGCGGCAATGTCAAGACGCTGGAATTCAATTGCCGCATGGGCGACCCGGAGACCCAGCCGATCATGGCGCGTCTCAAGACCGACCTGGTAACAGTGATGGAACATGCGGTCAGTGGCACGCTCGACACAATCGAACTTGAATGGGACCGGCGCACGGCGCTGGGGGTGGTGATCGCCGCAGCCGGCTATCCCGATGCGCCGCGCAAGGGTGAACTGATCGCCGGTATCCCGCCCGAAAACGTCGACTGCGTGACCTTTCATGCCGGCACCACACTGGTGGACGGCAAGTTGCAGTCGTCCGGCGGTCGCGTGCTGTGTGTGGTCGGCCTCGGCGACAGCGTCAAGATGGCGCAGAAACAAGCCTACCAAACGATCGATCTGATCCATTTCGATGGCATGCAATACCGTCATGACATCGGCTGGCGGGCGCTCAGGCGCCATGGCTGACGCCTGACGTCCGACAGTGCCACAAATAGCGCGGCTCGCCCCCCGCGCGTGACGTCAGGGCCACACCCCCTGTGCAGGCAGCGACACGATTGCCGCTCGCCTTTCCACTTCAAAGGACTGCCTGATGGCACAGATCGACGTCGGCCTGCTGATTAACACTTACCTGGTGCCGTTCGGCCTCAAGGTGGTGATGGCAATCGCTATCTGGATTATCGGGGGCATGCTCATCGGCACCGTAATCCGATTGTCCCGCGCCGGCATGACGCGGCGCAATGTTGATCCGACCCTGATCAATTACAGCGATGCCGCGCTGCGAGTGGGTTTGCGCATCGCACTGGTGATGGCGATCCTCGAAGTGTGCAGCATCCAGACCACGTCGTTCGCAGCGCTCATTGCCGCGGCGGGCGTTGCCATCGGTGTCGCCTGGTCCGGGCTACTGGCTAATTTCGCAGCGGGCATCTTTTTAGTGGTGCTGCATCCCTTCAAGGTCGGCGATACCATTCGCGCCGGCGGCGAAACCGGCACGGTGGTCGATATCGGCTTATTCGTCACCACGCTTACCACCGACAATAACTTGCGGGTGTACGTTGGCAACAACAAGATTTTTACCGACAACCTGATCAACTACAGCGCCAATCCCCAGCGTCGCGTCGATCTGCGCTGTCCGATCGCGCCGGGCATCCATCCCGCCGAAGCAGCCGCTATTCTCAAAAGCCGGGTTGCCATGGTGCCCAATGTACTGCCACTGCCTGAACCGGTGGTAGGCATCATCGAATTCGGCCTGGGCGGCAGCGTGCTCGCGGTCCGACCGTATTGTCATCCGAATCATTATGACCAAGTCTGTTTCGATGTAAATCAGGCAATTGCGGAAGCCTGCGAGGTGGGTGCATGGCGCACGTCGTCATCCGCGCCACCTTTGCCCGGTCCGGCTGCGGCAGCGACGACGGTCTTCTGAAGCAGTAGAACTATCCGTCGACCGCGTGCCAGAGTACAATTCGGCCTCACTCTTTTTCGTAAGCTGAACCGTCCATGTCGTCCCTTCCCTCCCCTGTTCTCGTCAAGGCGTACTTGCTCGATCTGCAGGCGCGCATTGTCGCGGCACTGGAAACCGTCGACGGCCAGCCTTTCGGCAGCGATGCCTGGCAACGTCCTGAAGGCGGCGGCGGAATATCGCGCATCATCGAAGAAGGCAATGTATTCGAGAGGGGCGGTGTCGGCTTTTCGCATGTCATGGGCAAGAACCTGCCGCCTTCGGCCGCTGCCAACCGTCCGGAAATCGCCGGACGCAATTGGGAAGCAATGGGGGTGTCGCTGGTCATGCACCCGCGCAATCCGTATGCGCCCACAGTCCACATGAATGTACG
>JACMQD010000335.1 GCA_014377155.1 Herminiimonas sp. | reverse complement strand
GTGTCGGACGGTCGGTCGCCGGCAGATTTGGAAGATGGCATGCGGATAAAAGAAGTGGAAGAATTTTGTCCGCCCCATTATAGCGGCCCGGAATGAGACAAAGCGAATGGGTCGAGGAAACACGTCCGTACGCCCTACAGGGACAGCCTCCGTGGGGTTTTGGCAACGCATTTGCAAATTACTTGATGGAAATAGCTTTACACTTTCGGAGGCTTATTGCTACGATTTAATGTAACCATTGATAAATCTCAGCTAAACGCTGGTTTTTAAACACTAATTTTTTGTTCACGCCTTGTTGGGCTGCGACTTAGACAACCCAGTCCGTGGTGCGTTCACACCAAAATTCCGTTTTCGGGGAGAACTGCTCTTGGCTTTCGATCTTGGATCGTTGATCGGTAAAAAAAATCCGCCGCTGATCGGGCTGGATATCAGCACGTCAGGCGTCAAGCTGGTCGAGCTGTCGGATTCGGGTAAGGGTGAGCTGCGTCTGGAATGTTTCGCATCGGAGCCGTTACCGCGTGGCGCAGTGGTGGACGGCAACATCGAAAACATGGAGCAGGTAACCGAAGCAGTGCGGCGTGTGTGGAAAAAAAGCGGTACCCGTGCGCGCCATGTTGCGCTCGGCATGCCGCCAGCGTCTGTCATTACCAAAAAAATTATTCTGCCCGGTGGCATGGGCGAAGAAGAACTCGAATTGCAAGTCGAAACAGAAGCAAGCCAGTACATTCCGTTTGCATTGGATGAAGTCAGCCTTGACTTCGATATTATCGGCGCGGCGCTGCATTCACCGGAAGACGTCGAGGTGTTGCTTGCGGCAACGCGCAAGGAAAAAGTCGAGGACCGCGTCGCCGTGGCCGAAGCGGCAGGCTTAGCGCCCAGTGTCATGGATATCGAATCCTATGCGGCACGCGCCGCTATCGAACGGATCACATCGCAAATGCCAAAAGGAGGACAAGGCCAGATCATTGCCCTGTTCCAGATTGGCGCGCAGGTCACGCATGTATCGGTACTGCTCGATGATCAGCCGATCTACGAGCGCGAACAGCCATTCGGCGGGCATCAGCTGACCCAGGATATCGTGCGAGCCTATGGCCTGTCTTACGAAGACGCCGAGTCCAAGAAAAAGAACAATGACTTGCCGGACGGCTACGGCCCAGAATATCTCGACCCGTTCCTGGAAAGCGCTGCCGTCGAAGTCACGCGCGCCATCCAGTTCTTTTTTACCTCGACACCTTACACACGCATCGATCAGATTTTCCTGGCCGGCGGCTGCGCGATTATCCCGGGGCTAGTGGACCTTGTCGCGAATCGGACTAAGATTTCGACGACGGTGGTGAGTCCGTTTCAAGGCATGCAGCTGGGATCGAACGTACGGGAAAAACAGTTGCGCAGCGAAGCCCCGGCCTATCTGGTGGCGTGCGGCCTGGCCATGCGGAGGTTTGACTAATGATCAAAATTAACCTGCTTCCTCACAGAGAAGCAAAACGCAAGGCGCGCAAGAAGGCTTTTTACACCTCCCTGGTCTTTTCGGCGATTCTGGGCGGCCTGGTCGTTCTGGCTGTCGGCGGTTTCAACGAAACCAGAATATCCAGCCAGAAGCAGCGCAACGAATTCATCAAGCAGGAAAACGTCAAGCTCGATGCCGAAATCAAGGAAATCGCTTCCCTGAAACAGGAAATCGAGGCTCTGAAAGCACGGCAGCAAGCAGTCGAGGATTTGCAGGGCGATCGCAACCAGCCAGTGTATCTGATGGACGAGCTGGTCAAACAGGTTCCCGAAGGAAGCTATCTTCGTACGATCAAGCAGGAGGGACAGCGCGTGGTCATGACCGGGTATGCCCAGTCGAACGAACGCGTGTCCGAACTGTTGCGCAATCTTGGTAACAATTCGCCATGGCTCGAACGTCCGGATCTGATCGAAATCCGTTCCGCAGGCGTCGGGCAGGGTAAGGATCAAAAGAAAGTATTCGATTTCACGATCAATGTCGGTATCAAGCGACCGCGTGACAAAGATGCGCTCGCTACCGCGGCAATCCGTCCGGCCGGCACGGTCGTGCCGATCACAGGCGCCAAGCCGGTAAAACCCTGATATGAAAGACGCGCCATGGCAGATCTAGCAAATATAAGCGACGCGGTCGCCTCGCAGTTTCGAGGCTTGAACGCTCGCAATCCCGGCCAGTGGCCGCTGATACCCCGCATATTCGCCGCACTGGCTGTCATGTTGGCAGTGATTGCGCTGGGCTGGTTCATGTATTGGGACGGCCAGCTGACAGAGCTCGAAAGCGGCGAACAGGAAGAAATCAAACTGCGGGAAGCGTATACCTCCAAGGTGCAGCAGGCCGTCAACCTGGTCGCATTGCGAAAACAAAAGGAAGAAGTCGGCGAATTTGTCGCCAGCCTCGAGAAGCAGTTGCCGAGCAAGGCCGAAATGGACGCCCTGCTATCGGATATCAACCAGTCGGGACTCGGGCGCGGCTTGCAGTTCGAACTGTTCAAGCCAGGTCAGGTCGTGGTCAAGGATTACTATGCCGAACAGCCGATCGATATCAAGGTGGTAGGCAATTACCATGACATCGGCGCTTTCACGAGCGACATCGCCAGCTTGCCGCGTATTGTCACGCTTAACAACATGAACATCTCGACCGGCAAGGATGGCGTGCTGGCGCTGGAAGCGATCGCAAAAACTTTCCGCTACCTCGACAAGGACGAGGTCGAGACGCAGCGCAAGATGGCCACTGCGGATAAGAAAAATGGAGCGAAAAAATGAGCCGCCCGATGATCGCACGCATGGTATTGAGCGCCGCCATGCTTGCCGGTATGGCAGGCTGCAGCGACGGCGGTATTCCCGAGATACGCTCCTGGATGGGGGAAGTCCGGCGCAATGCCAAAGTCGTCATCGTCAAGGTTTCCGAGCCAAAAAAATTCACGCCATTTCTGTACGGTGGCAAGAGCAGCATGGACCCCTACAATCCAAACAAGCTCGCCATCGCCCTGGCCAAGCTCAAGCCGGAATCGAGCAACAAGCTTAAGCCTGATGTCGACCGACGTCGGGAAGCGCTCGAGGCGTATCCGCTGGATACCTTGAAGATGGTCGGCACCCTGGAGAAGCCGGGTCTCACCTATGCGTTACTGCAAGCAGATAAAACTGTCTTTCAGATCAAAGCTGGAAACTACATCGGCCAAAACTACGGGATCGTCACCAGGGTCACCGAAGCGTCAGTCGAAATCAAGGAAATTGTTCAGGACGCCGCTGGCGACTGGGTCGAGCGGAATGCCAAGTTAGAGTTGCAGGAGACTAAGAAATGATCGTACTAGAACAGCACCGCGCAACCCTGAGTATCGTCGCAAGAAAAGCGCTGAAGGCGTGCGCTTTTGTCAGCGTCTCGATCATCGCCAGCCTGGCTCAAGCCCAGGAGAATGCCATCGAGTCCATCAGTTCGAGCCAGCAAGGCACCAATGTGGTGGTCAAGGTGATGCTTAAAAATCCGGTGGTCAAGCCGCCGGTCGGTTTCACCATTGCCAGTCCGGCCCGCATTGCGCTCGATTTTCCCGGGTCCAGCAATGCAACCGGCAAATCCACGCAGGACATCGGCATGGGCGACGTACGCAACGTCAGCGTGGTCCAGGCCGGCGACCGATCGCGTCTGGTATTCAATTTGTCGCGTTCGATGAACTACGCTACCGTAGTAGACGGCAACAGCGTCCTGGTCACTATTGACGGCTCGGGCGGGTTAGCCGGACCCTTGGCGTCGACTGTCATTGCCTCGGGCGCGTCAAGGCCGACGACAGTCAGCCGGCAGGCGTTGCGCGACATCGATTTCCGGCGCGGTACCGGTGGTGAAGGACGTATCGTGATCGATCTGCCGAACAATCAGATCGGTGTCGACGTGCGCCAGCAGGGCCAAACCATCGTTGTCGATTTCCTCAAGACCAGCCTGCCTGAAGTCCTGCGTCGCCGCATGGATGTGGCGGATTTCGGTACCCCGGTCAGCATCATCACCACCTCGCAAAAAGGCGAGAACATCCAGATGGTGATCGAGCCGAAAGGGATTTGGGAACATAGCGCTTACCAGAGCGACTCGCAACTGGTCATCGAAGTCAAGCCGATCAAGGAAGAGCCGAACAAACTGACCCAGGGTACGCAAGGCTATCGCGGCGACAAACTGTCGCTCAATTTTCAGAATGTCGAAGTGCGCTCGGTCTTGCAAGTGATCGCCGATTTCACCGGCCTCAACATCATCACCAGCGACACCGTCAACGGTAACCTGACCCTGCGGCTCAAAGACGTGCCGTGGGATCAGGCGCTCGATATCGTGATGCAGGCGAAAGGGCTGGACATGCGCAAGAACGGTTCGGTGCTGTGGATCGCACC